>JASJCU010000026.1 GCA_030065815.1 Gammaproteobacteria bacterium
AGGCCCGAGGCCCGAGGCCCGAGGCCCGAGGCCCGAGGCCCGAGGCCCGAGGCCCGAGGCCCGAGGCCCGAGGCCCGAGGCCCGAGGCCCGAGGCCCTCTGCCCTCTGCCCTCTGCCCTAACCCTCCAGCAGCGCCTTCAGCCCGGCCAGGCTGGCGCGGCCGCGCGCCTGCTTCTCCTCGGCGGACAGCTTCGCGCCGCGCCCCTCCCAGCGCAGCTCGTCGTCCGGCAGCTCGGCGAGGAAACGGCTCGGCTCGCAGCGCACGCGTTCGCCGCCGCGCCGCCGCCGCTGCGCGCACGTCATGACCAGCGTGCGCTGCGCGCGGGTCAGGCCGACGTAGGCGAGGCGGCGTTCCTCGGCGATGTTGTCCTCCTCGATGCTGCTGCGGTGCGGCAGCAGCTCCTCCTCCATGCCGACCAGGTAGACGTGCGGGAACTCCAGCCCCTTGGCGGCGTGCAGCGTCATCAGCGCGACCCGGTCGTCGCCGGATTCCTCGTCCTGGCGTTCGAGGATATCCATCAGCGCGAGGTGATTGAGCAGCGCGGCCAGGCCGTCGCCGCGACGCTCGTCTTGCTGCAGTTTCTCCAGCCAGGCCCGCAGTTCCTCGACGTTCTGCCAGCGCCGCTCGGCGGCCTTGTCGCTGGCGCTCGTTTGCGCCAGCCAGTCGCGGTAGTCGAGGTCGTCGAGCAGCTGGCGCACGACCTCGGCCGGCGATTGCGATTCGGCGAGGCGGGCCAGCCCGTCACGCCAGTCGGCGAACTCGCGCAGGCGGCTCATGGCGCGCGCATTCAGGTGCTCGGCGAGCGCCAGTTCGCCGATCGCCGCGTACAGCGGGCACTGGCGGCGGCCGGCATAGGCGGACAGCGCCTCGAGCGTGCCGCTGCCGATCTCGCGCCGCGGTGTGTTGATGATGCGCAGGAAGGCGCTGTCGTCGTCCGGGTTGGCGATCAGGCGCAGGTAGGCCATGACGTCCTTGACCTCGCCGCGGGCGAAGAACGACGTCCCGCCGCTGAGGAAATAGGGCACGTTCTGCATGCGCAGCGCCTGCTCGAACAGCCGCGCCTGGTGGTTGCCGCGGTACAGGATCGCGAAGCTGCCATACGGCGCGCCGCTGTTGAAGCGCTGCTGCACGATCTCGCTGACGACGCGTTCGGCCTCGTCCTCCTCGTCGCGGCAGGTCACGACGCGCAGCGGCTCGCCGGGGCCGAGTTCGCTCCACAGGCGCTTGTCGAACACGTGCTCGTTGTTCGCGATCAGCTGGTTGGCGGCGCGCAGGATGCGCCCGGTCGAGCGGTAGTTCTGCTCCAGCTTGATCAGCTTGAGCCTGGCGAAGTCGTCGCGCAGGCGCGCGAGGTTCTCGGGTCGGGCGCCGCGCCACGCGTAGATCGACTGGTCGTCGTCGCCGACCACGGTCAGCGCGCCGCGCACGCCGACCAGCAGGCGCACCATCTCGTACTGTGCGCCGTTGGTGTCCTGGTACTCGTCGACCAGCAGGTAGCGGATGCGGTTTTGCCAACGTTCGCGCAGCGCCGGGTCGGCGCGCAGCAGGCTCACGGGCAGCAGGATCAGGTCGTCGAAGTCGACCGCGTTGTAGGCGCGCAGCGCACGCTGGTAGGCCGCGTACAGCGCGGCGAAGAAGGCGTCGAAGTCGTCGTCGGCGGCGGCCATTGCCGCGTCCGGGTCGACCAGGTCGTTCTTCCACGCCGAGATCTGCCAGCGTGCGCGCTGTAGCGTGTCCCTGTCGGCGTCGTTCTTCTTCGCCAGCTCGCGCAGCAACTGGTCGACGTCCTGCTCGTCGAAGATGCTGAAGCCGCGCCGCAGCCCGGCGGCCTTCAGTTCGCGGCGCAGGATGTTCAAGCCGAGCGTGTGGAAGGTCGAGATGTTGACGGCGCTGCCGGCATCGCCGTGCAGCAGCCGGCCGACGCGCTCCTTCATCTCGCGTGCGGCCTTGTTGGTGAACGTGACCGCGGTGATGTGTCGCGGCTCGATCCCGGCGACCTCGATCAGGCGGGCGATCTTCGCGGTGATCACGCGGGTCTTGCCCGAGCCGGCGCCGGCGAGCACCAGCAGCGGACCGTCGACGTAGCGTACGGCCTCGTGCTGGCGCGGGTTGAGATCTTTCATGCGGTGGCGCATTCGGTCTCCGCGTGCCGGTCCGCCGGCGGCGCGGACCGGCACGTGGCGACCGGTCTCGAATCAGGCGTCGTCGCCGAACAGCGGGCGCTTGACCCGGTACAGCGCCGAGATGTCCTCGTCGCCGTGGCCGTCGGCCATCAGGCGTTCGTAGTGCACCAGCGTCATCTCGACCGTCGGCAGCTGCACGTCGTCGGCCGCGAGCATCGTCTGGCAGATCTTCAGATCCTTGTGGTGCAGCGCGACGCGGAAACCGGGAGCGAATGTGCCGTTGCACATGCTGCGGCCGCGGTGCTCGACGAACCAGTTGCCGGCCGCGCCGCTGCTGACGACGTCGACGACCTTGTCCATGTCGAGTCCCTGGTGCTGGCCGAATGCCAGCGCCTCGGTGACCGCCTGGTTGATGCCGGCGCACATGATCTGGTTGACCGCCTTGGTCGCCTGGCCACTGCCCACCGGCCCCATGTGCACGACCTTGCGGCTGATGCTGGCGAGGATCGGCTGGATCTGCTCGAGCACGGCGAGGTCGCCGCCGACCATCATGACCATCGTCGCCTTCTCGGCGCCTTCCTTGCCGCCGGAGACCGGCGCGTCGAGGAAGTGGATGCCGTGCGCGTCGAGACGCTCGGCGACGCGGCGCGCGCTGTCGATGCTCACCGTCGACGTGTCGAGGACGATACTGCCGGCGGTCATCGCCGCCGCGATGCGCTCCGTGACCTCGATCAGGTCGCTGTCGGCCGATACCGACGTGATGACGAGGTCGGCCTGTGCCGTGGCCTGCTCGATGGAGTCGGCCAGCGCGAAGCCATGCTGCGCGGCCGCGGCCTGCGCACGTTCCGGAGATCGGTTCCACGCCTGTGCCAGGTGGCCGGCGCGAAACAGGTTGCCGGCCATGCCGGCGCCCATGGCGCCGAGACCGATGACGGTGGTTTTCATCTGAGTCGCCTCTGTCGAAAGGATGCGGGGCTGGCCACGCGAACGGCTACAATCCTACCGGCGGTCGCCGGACCGGCCAAGCCGTCGCGGTTGCCGTGATGCGATAAACCATTGCCTGCCGGCTGCCGCTAACAACAGCATGCGCGGCGGCGTGTTCGCCTGCCGCGCCGCCGCGGCGACCTGCCGCGCAACCGATGGGAGGCATCGTTAGCCGATGACAGAGGTGTTCGGAAAACGCATCGACAAGCGGGTCGCCGACGCGCAGCTGCAGCGCGAATCTTGGCGGATCTTTCAGATCATGGCCGAGTTCGTCGAGGGCTTCGAGAAGCTGTGCCTGATCCGGCCGTCGATTAGCGTGTTCGGTTCGGCACGCGCAACGCCTGACGACCCGTGGTACGACACCGCCGAACGAACCGCGCGCCTGCTGTCGGATGCCGGTTTCTCGGTCGTCAGTGGCGGTGGTCCCGGGATCATGGAGGCGGCGAACAAGGGCGCCCACGCCGGCAAGTCGCCGAGCATCGGCGTCAACATCGAGCTGCCGCGCGAGCAGCAGC
The DNA here is from genome assembly GCA_030065815.1 of Gammaproteobacteria bacterium. Taxonomy (GTDB): domain Bacteria; phylum Pseudomonadota; class Gammaproteobacteria; order Chromatiales; family Chromatiaceae; genus Thiosocius. The sequence goes on from JASJCU010000026.1 coordinate 3,624, forward strand.
CCAACCCGTACCAGGACATCTCGCTGCACTTCCGCCATTTCTTTGCGCGCAAGGTCATGTTCGTCAAGTACGCGTCGGCCTATGTCGTGCTGCCCGGCGGCTTCGGTACGCTCGACGAGCTGGCCGAGATCCTGACCCTGGTACAGACCGGCAAGACGCGTCGCATCCCGATCGTGCTGGTCGGCTCCGAGTTCTGGTCGGCGTTGTTGGACTGGTTCCGTCAGACGCTGATACCCGGGGGCATGATCGACGCCGCCGATCTCGATCTGCTCCAGGTCTGCGACGAACCCGAGGAGATCGTGCGCGCGATCTTCGAGCACTACGAGACGCGCAGCCTCGAGCCGTCCGAGGCCGAGCAGGAGATCCTGCTCGAATTGTGACGGGAAACGCCGTTGCGCACTCGTCAAGCGGCGCGCCGACGTGGCAGACTGGAAGACGACGTGGAATGCGCAAGACGCAGGGAGTGTGGCCGGTGCCCGAACTCATCAAGCCGTTAGTGAAGCGCCTGTTGGCGGGCGGGCTGCTGCTGGTCGCTGGCGTGGTGGCTGCCGAGGATCAGGTCATCGACGCACCGCCTCCGCCGCCGCCGCTGACGTCGGGTGAGCCGCTCGAACCCGAGGTGACGATCCGGCGCACGCCGCAGGAGACGGTCTACGAGTACCGGCGCAACGGACAGCTGTTCCTGGTGCGCGTGCAGCCGCGGGTCGGGCCGCCGTACCATTTCGTCGATGTCGACGGCGACGGTCAGCTCGATTACCGCCCGGGCGAGCCGGCGCCGAACACGATCAACCAGTGGATCCTGTTCCGCTGGTAAGGCGCAGGCGGTTCAGCTGAACGCCGCCAACAGGCAGCGCAGCGCCTGGCCGCGGTGGCTGAGCTGGTTCTTGCGTTCGGCGGTCAGTTCGGCGGCGCTGCAGCCCTCGTCCGGCACGTAGAACAGCGGGTCGTAACCGAAACCGGCGTCACCGCGCTGGCCGGTCAGGATCCTGCCCTCCCAGGTCCCCTGACAGATGACCGGCGTCGGGTCGTCGGCATGACGCAGGTGGACCAGCACGCACTGGAAGCGCGCCGTGCGCTGCGCCTCGGGAACGCCGTGCAAGGCGTCGAGCAGCTTGGCGTTGTTGGCCGCGCTGCCGCCATCCCCGGCGTAGCGTGCCGAGTAGATGCCCGGGGCGCCGTTGAGGAAGTCGACCTCGATGCCGGAGTCGTCGGCGATTGCCGGCATGCCGGTATGCGCGGCGGCATTGCGTGCCTTGATGATCGCGTTCTCGACAAAGGTCAGACCGTTCTCGTCGGCTTCGGGCACGGCGAAATCGGATTGTGGCACGATCGTCACGTCGTGCGCGGCGAGCAGCTCGCTGAACTCCCTGACCTTGCCCGGATTGCCGGACGCCAGAACGATGCGTTGCGTCATGCGTGAATCTCCTGGCCGAGGTGTGCTCAGGCGCGCACCAGCACCGCGTTCTGTGCGCTGACGATCTGATCGATGCCGTTGCGGGCGAGATCGAGCATCGCGTTCATCTCGTCGCTGCTGAACGGCGCACCCTCGGCGGTGCCCTGGACCTCGAGAAAACGGCCGTGATCGTCCATGACGACGTTCATGTCGGTCTCGGCGCTGGCGTCCTCGGCATAATCCAGGTCGAGGACAGGAACGCCGTCGTAGATGCCGACCGAGACCGATGCGACATTGCCGACGATCGGGTCCTGTTCGATGAGCCCGTCGAGGCGCAGCTTCTCGAGCGCCTGACTGAGCGCGACGAAGGCCCCGGAGATCGAAGCCGTGCGGGTGCCGCCATCGGCCTGGATCACGTCGCAGTCGAGCGTCACGGTGCGCGGGCCGAGCTTTCTCAGGTCGACCGCGGCGCGCAGCGCGCGGCCGATCAGGCGCTGGATCTCCATCGTGCGCCCGCCCTGTCTGCCGCGCGCCGCTTCGCGGCCCATGCGGCTGTGCGTCGAACGCGGCAACATGCCGTACTCGGCCGTCACCCAGCCCTGTTCCTCGTCCCTGAGCCAGCGCGGCTGGCGGTCTTCGACCGACGCGGTACAGATCACCTTGGTGTTGCCGAACGCGACCAGGACCGATCCTTCCGCGTGCATCGTGTAATCGGGGGTGAAGCTTATCGGTCGCATCTGCTCCGGGTTTCGTCCGCTGGGTCGCATGTCAGCCTCGTGTCGGGTTGTCAGTCCTGGGAATTCTTGCCGCTCTTCTTCAATACGCCCTCGAGCTGCTCGATGGCGCGGTCGAGCGCCGGATCGTCGACCAGCTCGGCAATCTCGCTCGTCGCCACCGCGTCGGCGTCGTCGACCAGCCAGCGCAGTGCCACCGCCGAGATGTTGTCGCTATGGGGTACGGTCGCGGCGAGATCGAGGAGGGCGCGCAGGCGCTCGTTCATCGCTGCGTCGCACGGGTCGAAGGCGTTGATCAGGGCCTGTTTCGGTACCTGGCCCCACAGGCCGTCGGAGCACAGCAGCAGCGCGTCGCCGTGCTGCAGGCGAGTCGGTGCGCCGCAGGTCACGGTCGGCGGTTGCGGCAGGCCGCCGAGGCAGCGCGTCAGGCTGGCCTGCGGTCGCGGTATCTCGGTCGCGCTCTGGCGGACGAAGCGCACCTGGGAGTGGTCGCGGGTCTGCGCGATCACGGCACCGTCGCGGAACAGGTACAGCCGGCTGTCGCCGACGTGCGCCCAATGCGCGACGCCGTTCTGCACGACCGCGATAACCGCCGTCGTGCGCGGTGCGATCGGCGGTGTCTGGCGCTGGCCGAAGCGCAGGATAGCGTTGTGCGCCTTGCCGATGCAGTACAGCATGAAGTTCTCGGGATCGGCGAGTGGTTTCGCGGCGCTGCGGAACGCTGCCTCCGACACGTCGAGCAGCAGCTGTGCGGCGACCTCGCCGCGCGGGTGGCCGCCGAGGCCGTCGGCCAGACACAGCAGCGTGCTGTCTGCGCTGCTGAGGAACAGGCAGCGGTCCTGGTTCTCGGGGCGGTCGCCGGTGGCGGTCGCCTTGGCGGCCTCGAAGCGTAGCCTGGTGTCGTCCATGACCGCACCTAGGCCGATGCCGCCTGCGGCTTCGGAATCGGGATGCGCCCGAGCAGCGCGTCGCGCATCTGTCCGGCGCTCTGCGGGCGGTTGGCCGAATCGATCTGCATCGCCCAGTCGATCGATTCGAGGACTTCGCGCGGGTACTTGCCACCGAACGCCTCGATCGCCGGCAGCAGCGTGTCCTGGGCATGCCGTTCTACCGCCGACGGCGGCGGCTTGCCCTCGATGCAGGCGCGCATCGTCGAACCGATCGCATAGACGTCGGTGAACGGGCCGACCTTGGCCGACGCGTAGTACTGTTCGATCGGCGAAAAGCCCGGCGTGACCACCTGGGCCTTCTTGTGGCCGACATCGTCGAGGTGATAAACGGCGCCGAAGTCGAGCAGCAGCGGGTTGCCGCCGGGACGCAGGTGGATATTGCTCGGCTTGATGTCGAGATGCAGGTGCTGGCGGCTGTGGATCAGTTCGAGTGCGTCGAGCAGCGGTGGAAACACCGTCATCAGGAAATTGGTGCTGAGCCCGCCCTGGCGCTTCTTGATGTAACGGCCGAGGTTCTTGCCCGGCTCGTAGTTCATGACCAGGTACGCGGTGTTGTTGGCGAGGAAGCAGTTGCGCACGTTGACGATGTTGGGATGGCGCAGCATCGCCAGCACCCGCGCCTCCTGGTAGAACAGGCGCCGTCCGCGCTGGAAGCTCTCGTATTTTTCTTCCTTGATCGCCGACACGGCGAGCCCCTGGGTGCGCGCGCCGAAGCGTTTCGGCAGGTACTCCTTGATCGCGACCTCGTCGTGGTTGTCCTCGTCTTCGGCGAGGTAGATCAGCGAAAAGCCGCCGCTGCCGATCAGTCTGGTGACGCGGTAACAGTCGAGTACGGTGCCGATCGGTAGACTGTCACGCGGCTGGGGAGACATGGGAGCGTCGGCGTCACGGTGCGCTGGAGTGCGATGCACCTTATGATACACGCAATATCTGCGATCAATGGGATGCAGATGACTGACCCGGGGACAGCATGATCAGAAGTATGACGGCGTTTGCGCGCCAGCAGGGACACGGCGAGCACGGCGAACTGACCTGGGAGGTGCGCTCGGTCAACCATCGCTACCTCGAGGCGACGGTGCGCCTGCCCGAAGACCTGCGCGCGATCGAACCACAGGTGCGCGAGCGCGTGACTGCTCGGCTCGGTCGCGGCAAGGTCGAATGCAACCTGCGCTTCAAGGCCGTGAGCAGCGCGGGTTCGGAGCTGCAGATCAACACCCGGCTGGTCGACCAGGTACTCGCCGCCGCCGACCAGATGGCCCACCGCCTGCACAGCTCGCACAATCCCAGCGTGATGGACATCCTGCGCTGGCCCGGGGTGATGGAGACGGCCGAGCAGGACTTCACGCCGGTGCAGGGCGCGGCGTTGGCGCTGTTCGACGAGGCGCTGGACACGCTGGTTGCAACCCGCGAGCGCGAGGGCGAACGCCTGCGCGGCCTGATCACGCAGCGCGTCGACGCGATGCGCGGACAGGTCGACGTCGCCCGTGAGCGCATGCCCGCGGTCATCGATGCGGTACGCGAGCGGCTGCGCGCACGCCTGCAGGAGGTCGCCGAGAACCTCGACAGCGATCGCGTCGAACAGGAGATGGCGCTGCTCGCACAGCGCCTCGACATCGACGAGGAGATGGATCGCCTGCGCACCCACCTCGACGAGGTCACGCGCGTGCTCGATCAGAACGAGCCGGTCGGACGGCGTCTCGACTTCCTGATGCAGGAACTCAACCGCGAGGCCAACACGCTCGGCTCGAAGTCGGCCGACAGCGAGACCACCGCGGTATCGGTCGAGATGAAGGTGCTGATCGAGCAGATGCGCGAGCAGGTGCAGAACATCGAGTGAATCTTGGCGCGGCACGACCATGCCGCGTGCCCGCCGTTGGAGTCGATACGCGTGAGCGCACAACCCGGAATCCTGTTCATCGTCTCGGCGCCGTCGGGCGCCGGCAAGACCAGCCTGCTGCGCGAACTGGTGCCCGCCGATCCCCGCCTGGTCATGTCGGTGTCGCACGCGACGCGCGCGATGCGCCCGGGCGAGGAAGACGGCGTGCATTACCACTTCGTCAGCGTCGAGCGTTTCGAACAGCTGGTCGGCGACGGCGCGTTTCTCGAACACGCGCGGGTGTTCGACAACTACTACGGCACCGCCGAGGCCGGGGTCCGCGCCCAGCTCGGCGACGGCCTCGACGTCGTGCTCGAGATCGACTGGCAGGGTGCGCGCCAGGTGCGCCGGCGGTTCGCCGACGCCGTGTCGGTATTCATCGCGCCGCCGGACATCACGGCGCTGCGCGAGCGCCTGGCGGGGCGCGGCCAGGACAGCGACGCGGTCGTCGAGCGGCGCATGCGCGACGCGCGCAGCGAGCTGTCGCACTACCCGGAGTACGACTACCTGGTGATCAACGACGACTTCGCGACCGCGCTGGCCGAACTGCGCGCGATCGTCAGCGCCGAACGGCTGCGCGAGCCGCGGCAGGCGGCACGCCACGCCGCCGCGCTGTCGACGATGCTCGGCTGAGTGCTTGGCACGGTCTGCCGGAGATCATATAATTCCCCGTTCGCAAACGATTTTTCCCGGAGTGCTTGACCCGCCATGGCCCGTATCACCGTAGAAGACTGCCTCGCCAACGTCGACAACCGATTCGACCTGGTCCTGCTGGCCGCGCGCCGTGCCCGCCAACTGGTCAACGGCGTCGATCCCCTGGTGCCGTGGGAAAACGACAAGGCGACCGTGGTCGCGCTGCGCGAGATCGCCGAGGGCCTGATCAGCGAAGAGACCGTCGCCGAGCCCGAGGAGAGCAAGGATTCGATCGACGAAGAGCTGGCCGCCGCGCTGGCCGGCGAACTCGGTGTCGTCGACATGGGGAATGAGGACGACTGAGGGCCGATGTGGATGTGCCGCGTCCAGAGCCCGCGACCGCGACGCCGTCGACCTCGGTCGCCGACATCGTCGCCCAGGGTGACGGCGGTCACCGCTTCCTGATCAGCGACCTGTGCGGTTACCTCGAGCGCTATCTCCCGACTGAGCAGGTCAGCGAGGTCTACCGCGCCTACCTGTTCGGGGCCGAGGCCCACGAGGGCCAGAATCGCCTGTCCGGCGAGCCCTACATCTATCACCCGGTCGCCGTGGCCCGCATCCTGGCCGGCATGGGCATGGATCACCAGTGCCTGATGGCGGCGATCCTGCACGACGTCATCGAAGACACCGAGACCGCCAAGGAACAGCTGGAGCAGGAGTTCGGCCCCGAGATCGCCGAGCTGGTCGACGGCGTCAGCAAGCTCACGCAGATCAAGTTCCGTTCGCGCGCCGAGGCCCAGGCCGAGAACTTCCGCAAGATGATGTTGGCGATGACCAAGGATATCCGGGTCATCATGATCAAGCTCGCCGACCGCCTGCACAACATGCGCACGCTCGGTGTCATGGCGCCGGGCAAGGCGCGCCGCATCGCCCGCGAAACGCTCGACATCTATGCGCCGATCGCCAATCGCCTGGGTATCAACAGCATCCGCCACGAGCTCCAGGAACTCGGCATGGCGGCGCACTGGCCGTGGCGCTACGGCATTCTGCGCGCTGCGCTGCGCCGGCGCCGTGGCAACCGCAAGGAGGTGGTTCGGAGTATCGAGGAGGTGCTGCGCGGGCGCCTGCAGCAGGAGGGCTTCGACGGCGAGATCTACGGCCGCGAGAAGCACGTCTACAGCATCTACCGCAAGATGCTCGAGAAGAAACTGTCGCTGACCGAGCTCGCCGACGTCTACGCCTTCCGTATCATCGTCGACTCGGTCGACACCTGTTATCGCGTGCTCGGCGTCGTCCACAACCTGTACCGCCCGGTGCCGGGCAAGTTCAAGGACTACATCGCGATCCCCAAGGCCAACGGCTACCAGTCGCTGCACACGGTGCTGTTCGGTCCGCACGGCCTGCCGATCGAGATCCAGATCCGCACCCGCGAGATGCACCGCGTCGCCGAGGAGGGCATCGCGGCGCACTGGCAGTACAAGGATTCCGGCAGCAACGCCGGCGCGCTGACTCCGGACGCCGCGGCCGACTGGTTGCGCAACCTGCTCGAGGTGCAGAAGGACTCGGGCAACTCGATGGAGTTCCTCGAGCACGTCAAGGTCGACCTGTTCCCCGACGAGGTCTACGTGTTCACGCCGCGCGGCCAGATCTTCGTGCTGCCGAAAGGGGCGACCGTGATCGATTTCGCCTATGCCGTGCATTCGGACGTCGGCAACCAGTGCGTCGCGGCGCGCGTCGACCGCCGCCTCGCGCCGCTGCGCTCGCAGCTGCGCAACGGCCAGACGGTCGAGATCATCACCAAGCCGAACAACCGGCCCAACCCGGCCTGGCTCGACTTCGTCGTCACCGGCAAAGCGCGCGCGACGATCCGCTCGTTCCTCAAGCGCCTCGAACACAAGGAGGCGGTCGAACTCGGTCGCCGCCTGCTCGAGCGTGAGATGGAGTCGCTCGGTCGCCCGCTGGGCGACGTCGGCAGCGACGAGCGCAACGCGCTGCTCGGCGAGATCAACCTCGACAGCTTCGACGCGCTGCTCGAACAGATCGGCCTCGGCAACCGCATGGCCAAGCTGGTCGCGCGCATGCTGCTGGTCCGCAACGACGAGCCGGCGCCCGACGACGGCGCGGCGGGTTCGCTGACGATCAAGGGTACCGAGGGCATGGTCGTCAGCTTCGCCAAGTGCTGCGGCCCGATCCCCGGCGACCCGGTGATCGCGATCTTCAGCCCGGGGCGCGGCCTGGTCGTGCACCATCACGACTGCCCGAACCTCGGCGACTTCCGCCGCCAGGGACAGAGCTGGCTCGACGTGCAGTGGGCCGACGAGGTCGACGGCGAGTTCTCGACCGCGATCCGGCTCGACGCCGGCAACCAGCGCGGCATGCTGGCGACGATCGCGTCGCTGATCGCCGAAGAGGGCTCGAACATCGAGGACGTTCGCAGCGAGGAACGCGACGGACTCAGCACCAGCCTGCGCTTCGTCGTCTCGGTGCGCAACCGCAAGCACCTCGCCAGCATCATCAGGCGGCTGAAGAACGTGCCGTTCGTGCTGCGCGTGGCACGCGTCATCGGCTGAATATCCGGTTGGCCGCACGGCGTGCGCGACCGGCGCTCGCCAGACCACGTGCAGACCGCAACCCGGCCGGCGGCCGAGCCGCGATACCGGCCGTGCTGCGAAAGCCACGGCTGCACCGTGACCCGTGCGCGACGATGCCCAGCGGGTGTGCGGTTCGCCTGCCGATCGGGTCGACTGCCCGGGTGGCGTCGGACGCGGCAGGCCGTCGGCAGCGACCGCGTTCGCCGCCGCCGTACCGCGGCCCGCGGTTGCCTGGCCGAGCGACGGCCCGGGCGAATCCGCGATCAGACGTCGGCGGTCTGCGACTCGATCAACAGCCGCGGCTGGCCGTCGACGACCGCGAGTCGGCGCCTGCCGTGCATCACGTCGCGCAGGATCTCGCCCGCGACCGAGCGTCGCCAGCCGTCGTCGAGCGCGCCGTCGGGCTCGCCGCGCACGAGCTGTTCGAGGTCCTTGCGCGACGCGATCGCCAGCGGCGACAGCTGGTGCTCGGCGGCGATCAGGCGCAGCGCCGCGCCGAGCAGGTCGACCATCGCCTCCTGCGTCGGCGCCAGCGGCTTCGGCCGCGCCTTGTCGTGCGGCCATTGCTCGCGTGGCAGCGCCGCGGCATCGCCGATCAGGCGGATCAGGGTGTCGCCCTCGCGGCGGATCTGGCCGGGCTCGAGACCGCGGATCTTGGCTAGGCCGGCGACGTCGCGCGGCAGGCGCCGGCTGAGCTCGATCAGCGCGTCGTCCTTGAGCACCCACTTGCGCGGCAGATCGCGTTCGCGGGCCTGGCTCTCGCGCCACGCCGCCAGCGCCTGCAGCACTGCGAGCTGGCGTCCGCGCAGCGCCTGGCGGCCTTTGGTGCGTTGCCACATGCGCTGCGGATCGGGGTAGTAGGTCGCCGGGTCGGCCAGGGTCGCGAAATCCGCGGCCAGCCACTGCAGGCGTTCGCGGTCGAACAGGCGGCCGCGCATGTGCAGGTACAAGCGCCCTAGGTAGACGACGTCGTCGAGCGCGTAGCGCAGCTGTTGTGCGTCGAGCGGGCGCTGCGACCAGTCGGTGCGCGACTGGTCTTTCGGCAGGTCGACGTCGAGCAGCAGCTTTACCAGGTTGGCGTAGCCGATCTGGTCGCCGTGGCCGAGCAGCGCCGCGGCCGGCTGGGTGTCGAACACCGGCATCGGCAGGCGGCCATAGTCGTGCAGGAAGATCTCCAGGTCCTGACGTGCGGCGTGCAGCACCTTGAGCGTGCCGCTGTCGTACAGCACGTCGAGCAGCGGGCCGAGGTCGGCGACCTGCAGCGGGTCGATGCAGGCCGCGACCTCGCCGTTGCAGACCTGGATCAGGCACAGCCGCGGGTAATAGGTCTTCTCGCGAATGAACTCGGTGTCGATCGCGAGCCATTCGCTGCCAGTGAGCAGCGCGCACAGATCGTTGAGTTGTTGCTGGGTATCGACGTAGCGTTCTTGCATCGGGAATTCCGCGCGGACTGCGCAAGCATAGCATCGGCACTGCGTGCGCGGCGCTGCACGCAGGGTAAACTAGCGCTCCCGGGTCCACGCGGAATTCGCCGTCTCATGCAGGCGCTGTTACTGTTCTTCATCGATCTCGCGCGCCTGCGGCGCGGCCCGCAGGACCTGCCGGCGTCGACCGCGCTGCTCGCGCTGCTCGCGCTGACCGGCGTCGTCCTCGGCACCGCCAACGGCGTGCAGATGTTCGGCGGTGCCGGCGCCGCGCTCGGTGCCAACCTGCTCGACCTGCTGCTGACCCTGGTCCTGTTGTTCGTGTTGCTGCGCTTCACCGGTCACGCGGCGCGCTGGTTGCAGACCGCGACCGCGTTCCTTGGTCTCGGCGTGCTCGCCGGCCTGATCATGCTGCTGGTGCGCGCGCCGGCGCAGGCATTCGGCATCACCGACGTCGCGCTGCTGATCGACCTGGTACTGGCGATCTGGTTGCACGTCGCCCTCGGCAACGTGCTGCGTCACGCCCTCGACGTACCGCTGCTCGCCGGTGTGCTGATCGTGCTGAGCTACACGATGATCGCGTTCGCCGTGATCGCGCGGATCTTTCCGCTGGTGGGCTCGAACTAGGGCCTGTTCACACTATATTGAGGCGTAGCGTTGCTGCCGCAGGGTGCGCCACACCGGGCGCGAGGAGACAGGTTTGGTGGACCCGAATGAATGACCAGCCATGCCGCGTGGTGCATCGTGCGGCGCAACCCGAACGGACCGGGCCGCCATCAGTTCAGACAGCGGGCCGGCCAACGGCGTTGCTGTTCGCTCGTACACGGCCGGAAGATTACGTTCGCAGCGCTTTGTTGGCCGACGGATCGGCCAGCGTCGCGGCGCCGCGTGCGCTGGGAACGGCCCGTAGATGAAGATCCATATCCTCGGCATCTGCGGCACCTTCATGGGCGGCCTGGCGCTGATCGCGCGCACGCTCGGCCATGAAGTCTCGGGTTCCGACGCCAACGTCTACCCGCCGATGAGCACCCAACTGGAGGCGGCCGGGATCACGCTGCGCGAGGGCTATGACGCGGCACACCTCGACCCCGCGCCGGACCAGGTGGTCGTCGGCAACGCGATGTCGCGCGGCAACCCGGCGATCGAGGCGATGCTCGAACGCGGCCTGCGCTACACCTCGGGCCCGCAGTGGCTGGCCGAGAACGTGCTGCAGGATCGCTGGGTGCTCGGCGTGGCCGGGACGCACGGCAAGACCACGACCGCGAGCATGCTGGCTTGGATACTCGAGCACGCCGGCCTGGCGCCCGGGTTCCTGATCGGCGGCGTGCCGGAGAACTTCGGCGTCTCGGCGCGCGCCGGTGACGCGCCGTTCTTCGTCGTCGAGGCCGACGAGTACGACACCGCGTTCTTCGACAAGCGCTCGAAGTTCGTGCACTACCGGCCATGCACGCTGGTGTTGAACAACCTCGAGTTCGACCATGCCGACATCTTCGACGACCTGGAGGCGATCCAGCGCCAGTTCCACCACCTGGTGCGCACCGTGCCGGGCAATGGGCTGATCATCTCGCCGCTCAACGACGGCAACCTGCACGACGTGCTCGATAGGGGTTGCTGGACGCCGCTTGAGCACTTCGACCCCGAGTTCGAGGCCGGCTGGCATGTGCGCAACGCGACCGCAGACGGCGGCGCCTTCGACGTCGTCTGCGACGGCGAGGTCGCCGGGCGGGTCGAATGGTCGCTGACCGGCACGCACAACGTCAGCAACGCGCTCGCGGCGCTGGCCGCCGCGCGCCATGCCGGCGTGGCGCCGGCGCTCGGTATCGCGGCGCTGGCCGAGTTCCGCAACGTCAAGCGGCGCATGGAACTGCGCGGCGAGGTGCGCGGCGTGCGCGTCTACGACGACTTCGCCCACCACCCGACCGCGATCCGCCTGACGCTGGACGGCCTGCGCCAGCACGTCGGCGAACGGCGCATCCTGGCCGTGCTCGAACCGCGCTCGAACACGATGCGCATGGGCGTGCACGCCGGACTGCTGGCCGCGTCGCTGGCCAAGGCCGACCGGGTCTGGGTGTACGCGCCGGACGACCTCGGCTGGGACGCGCGCCGCGTGCTGCGTGAACTCGGTCCGCGCCTGGTCGTCAGCACGTCGACGCAGGCGATCGTCGACGATGTCAGCGCGCTCGCGCAGGCCGACGACCAGGTGCTGGTTATGAGCAACGGCGGCTTTGAGGGCATCCACCAGCGCCTGCTCGACGCGCTGGCGGCATGACCGGCGCGTTGCGCGACGACGACCGCTGCCGCGATGCCGGCCGCGGACAACCGCGGCCGGCACGTCCGAACGACGACCGACGATGAGGGTCGTGCGCCGCTTCCTGCTGCTCGTCGCCGTGCTGCTCGCGCCGCTGTACCTGCTGTCCTGGTTCGAGGATGCCGACCCGCCCGCCGCCTGGCAGGCGGTCGACATCGGTGACAGCCACGCCCAGGTGCGCGCGCGGCTGCGCGACAGCGGCCTCGCCGATCGCCAGTGCGAGTGGCTGGCGGCACGCCATGCCGTGCGCTGCACGTGGATCGGCCGCCACCACGCCAGTGGCGTCGAGGTGCGCTTCGACGGTGACGGTGACGATGCGCGGGTCGCGTCGGTGCAGATCCGCGAGCCGGTCTACACCGGGCCGTTTCACCTGCACGCGCGCCTGCGTGGCCTGCTGCGCTGACCCGTGCCTGCCGCCGGTGCGGCGGCCCGTGCGATAATCGCCGCCCGTCCCAACCCTGTCAGCGAGATGTTCAGACGTCCCAAGTCCCACCGTAGCGTCGTCCGCGAGCCGCGCTGGACGGCGCTGTCGGCGCGCCGCCTGCCGGGGGCCGATCCGCGCATGCACGCCTGGCTCGGTGACAGCGGCTCGCTGACGCGCGCGATGATCGCGAGCTGTCGCAAGCGCTTCCGCGTCGATGTCGTCGCCCAAGGGCGCGCCGATGCGCTGCCGAGCGAGGCCGCGCTGCTGGCATCCGGGCCGGCGCAGGCGACGTTGGTGCGCGAGGTGCGCCTGCACTGTGGCCGCGAGGTCTGGGTGTTCGCGCGCACGCTGATACCGCTGTGTCATCTCCGCGGGCCGGCGCGGGCGCTGACCCGGCTCGGTCGCCGCCCGCTCGGCGAGGTGCTGTTCTCCGATCCGACGACGCGGCGCCTGACCGTCGAGGTCGCGCGGATCACGCCGCGCCACCGCCTGCACGCGCGCGCGACCGCGCACCTCAGGCACGCCCCCGACCTGGTCTGGGGGCGGAGGACGCTGTTCGACTACGGCGGCCAGCCGATCCTTGTCAACGAACTGTTCCTGCCCGATATCGGGGAGCTCAAGCGGTGAGCGGGCTGCCGCAGACCGCGCCGCCAGCGGCGTGGCGGGTCCGCGTCGGCCACTATTGGCGGCTGATCCGCGCCGACCGGCCGATCGGCGTCTACCTGCTGCTGTGGCCGGCGCTGTGGGCGCTGTGGGTCGCCGCCGACGGGTTGCCGCCGTGGCCGATCCTGCTGGTGTTCGTAGTCGGTACCGCGTTGATGCGCTCGGCCGGCTGCGCGATCAACGACTTCGCCGACCGCGCGCTCGACGGCCACGTCGCGCGCACCGCGCAGCGGCCGCTGGCGACCGGCCAGGTGTCGCCGCGCGAGGCGCTCGGCGTGTTCGTCGTGCTCAGCCTGCTGGCGTTCGCGCTGGTGCTGACACTGAATGCCAAGACCGTCGCGCACGCCTTCGTCGCGGTCGCGCTGGCCGCCGTCTACCCGTTCATGAAGCGCTACACGCAGGTGCCGCAGCTGGTGCTCGGGATCGCGTTCGGCTGGGCGGTGCCGATGGCGTTCACGGCGGTGCAGAACCAGATCCCGGCGGTCGCCTGGGTGCTGTTCGCGGCAACCGTGGTCTGGGCGCTGATCTACGACACGATGTACGCGATGGTCGACCGCGACGACGACCTGCGGATCGGCATCAAGTCGACCGCGATCCTGTTCGGCCGCCATGATCGCGCGGTCATCGGCGTGCTGCAGATCGCGATGCTGGCGCTGCTCTGGCAGGTCGGGCAGATGGCCGGGCGTGGCGCCGTGTACGGACTGGCGCTGGGCGGTGCCGCGGCATTCTTTGTCTACCAGCAGTGGCTGATCCGTGGGCGCGAGCGCACCGCCTGCTTCGGCGCATTCCTCAACAACCACTATGTCGGCATGCTGGTGTTCGCCGGACTGTTCGCCGACTACCTGCTGACCGACCCGGCATGACCGGCCTGCGCCTGCTGGTCTGGCCGCTGCTGTTGCTGCCGGGGGCCTGGTTCGGGTGGCAGGCGCTGCACCCGGCGCCGCCGGCGCTGACCCTGGACAACGGCGCCTACCTGGAGTGGGGCGACTGCTGGTTCGAGACCTCGTGGCTGCGCCCGGTGCACTGTGGGCGCTTCCACACCGCGCCCGAGACCGGTGCCCAGCCCGAGCGGTTCGCGCTGCCGGTCGTCTACCTGGCGCAGCGACCGTGGCGGCGCGAGCGACCGCCGACCCTGTACATCGCCGGCGGACCGGGCGGCTCATCGTGGCTCGAGGCCGACGAGGTCGATTTCTGGTTCGACTGGTTCGATGTCGCCGACTGGCCCGGCGACCTGGTGCTGTACGACCAGCGCGGGGTCGGCCTGTCGGATCCGGCGGTCGGCTGTCCCGAGCTGCAGGCCCTGCGCCGCGCGCTGCTGCCGCTGCCGCTGCCGACCGAGGAGGCCTACCAACGCGTGCGCGACGCTACCCGCGCGTGCCACGACCGGCTCCAGGCCGACGGCGTCGACCTGGCGCGCTTCACGACCGCCGACAATGCCGCCGATGCGGCCGACCTGATGCGCACGCTCGACGTCGAGCAATGGACGGTCTACGGTGTGTCCTACGGCACCCGCGTCGCGCTGCAGATGATGCGCGATGTGCCGGAACGGCTCGCGGCCGTGGTACTCGACTCGCCGTACCCGCCGCAGGTCAACCCCGAGCTCGCCGACGCCTGGCTGCTGCAGCGCGCCTTCGGCCTGTTCAGCCGGATCTGCGAACTCGCCGACGACTGTCCGCAGACCCCGCAGCAGCTCGACGCGCTGCTCGAGCGCGCGTTCGAACGGGTCGCCCGCGAGAAGATCCGCCTGACCGTGCGCGACCCGCTGGACGGCAGCGATCTCGCCGTGGTCTACGATCACGAGGACCTGGCGTGGCTGCTGTTCGAGGCGCTGTACCAGTGGGACGTGCTGGCGGCGCTGCCCGAGAGCGTACGCGCACTCGGCGAGGGCCGGCTCGACAGCGCGATGCGCAGCCTGATCCAGGACAGCGTCGACAACCTGCTCGACGACGCGCTCAGCGATGCCGTGGCCAGCTCGGTCGACTGCCACGACGCCGGGCCGGTCGCGCAGCATGCCGCCGAACGCCAGCTCGCGTTGCACCCGCGGGTCGCTGCGATCAAGCGCTTCGACTGGGCCTACCACGCGTGCCGCTACTGGGAATCCGGCGCCGCCCCGGCCAGCTTCCGCACCCCGGTCGCGTCCGACGTGCCGACGCTGCTGCTGGC
Organism: Gammaproteobacteria bacterium; assembly: GCA_030065815.1. Taxonomy (GTDB): domain Bacteria; phylum Pseudomonadota; class Gammaproteobacteria; order Chromatiales; family Chromatiaceae; genus Thiosocius. Next base: position 18,783 of record JASJCU010000026.1, read on the forward strand.
CGGCGAGTTCGACCCGGTGACGCCGGCGGAGTGGGCCGAGCTGGCGCTGCGCGACCTGCCCCGCGGTCGCCTGTTCGTGTTCCCGGCGGTCGGTCACGGTGTCCTCGACAGCCATGTCTGTGCGGCCGACCTGGTGCGCGCCTTCCTGGCCCGTCCGGTCGCGCCTGCCGTGCCCAAATGCCTGGACCGACTGTAGTTTTTCTGTACAGCCCGGGACGGCGGATCGCTGCCGGGGCTTGATTCCCGGCGCCGGGTAGGCTAAAAACCCGCGGCCTTAGCAACTGTTCGGAGTCAGACAGACATGACAGTGAAACTGCCGAAGGGCTACGAGCCTAGCCCGGACGAGGACTACATGAATCCTCAGCAGTTGGAGTATTTCCGCCAACAGCTGATTCGCTGGCGTGAGGAGCTGATGACCGAGGCGCAGGAGACCCTGGACAACCTGCGCGACAAGTCGTACCAGGAGGTCGGCGACGAGGCCGACCGGGCCAACCGCGAGAGCGAGCACGGCCTGGAACTGCGCACCCGCGACCGTTACCGCAAGCTGCAGCGCAAGATCGAGCAGGCCCTCGAGCGTATCGAGGACGGCAGCTACGGCTACTGCGAAGACACCGGCGAACCGATCGGCGTGGCGCGCCTGAAGGCACGCCCGATCGCGACGCTGACGATCGACGCCCAGGAGCGTCGCGAGATGAAAGAGCGGGTGTTGGCCGACCGCTGACGCCCGTGTCTCGACCGCCGGCGCCCGGCCGGCGGTTTGTGATCCGTCGCGGCCCCTCAGACCCGGGGGGTCCGCGCCACCGCCCAGACCTCGATGTCGGCGACGCCGGCAGCGCGCAGCACTCGGCTGATCTCGTCGACCGTCGCGGCGGTCGTGACCACGTCGTCGACCACGGCGACGTGTGCCGGCAGCGTGGCGGTGCAGGCGAAGGCGCCGCGCAGATTGCGCCGGCGCTGACGGCGGTCGAGTCCGCGCTGGTGATCGGCGTCGCGGACGCGTCGCAGCGCGCCTGTCGACCACGCCAGGCCGAGTTGTTCGGCGAGCACGCGCGCCAGCTCGGCGGCCTGGTTGAAGCCGCGTTCGCGCAGGCCGCGCGCGTGCATCGGCACCGGCAGCAGCAGCGCCGGCAGCGGTGCCGTCCGCTGCCGCAGCACGTCGCCGAGCAATCCCGCGAGCAGCCTCCCGTCGGACAGCCGTGCGTGGTACTTGAACGCCGCGACCAGGTCGTCGACCGGCGGCTCGTAGCGCAGCGGTGCTATGACGCGCGCGAACGGCGGCGGTCGCCGCTGGCAGTCCGCGCACAGCGTACCGCCCGGCGTGGCGGCGGCGAGCGGGAGCGCGCAACGCCGGCAGCTCGGCGAATTGCGCGGCAGGGTTTCCCGGCACGCCGCGCACAGGCCGTCACCAGGGCCGTTGCACAGCGGGCAGCGGGCGCCGATCAATTGGTCGATAATTGGCCAGATGTTAACCATCGAATTCCCTTTCGGTTGACAGCCGGACGCGTGCGCCTACCATGGCAGTTTTTGCCGCAACGGGCCGGGCCGACACCGATGGATGCCGACAGCACAGCCGCGACGCGACGCGCTACCGGGCGGCCTTCGCCCTGTGGCGCGATCCAGACCGGGCCAGCCCAGCATACCAGCGCGCGGCCGCTGCCGCGTTTCGGCGGCCCGGTGCCGCCACGGGTGCCACGCCCTGTCCACCCGGGGCCCGGCATCGACCGGCGTGCGCAGCCCGCCGCACACCGTGGCCACGCCGGCGCGGCTGCGGTCGTCCGCGTCCGGCACGTGGCCGGGCCCGACATCGCCGTCGCGGTCGACGCGACGATATCCGAGGAGTGCCCGTCATGAATGGCAAGGCCGGTCCGATTCGCAACGACTGGACGATCGACGAGATCCGTGCGCTGTTCGCACTGCCGTTCAACGACCTGCTGTTTCGCGCGCAAACGGCGCACCGTGCGAACTTCGAGGCCAATACCGTACAGGTCAGTACGCTGCTGTCGATCAAGACCGGCGCCTGTGCCGAGGATTGCGCGTACTGCTCGCAGAGCGCCAAGCACGACACCGGGCTGGAGCGCGAGCGCCTGCTGCCGCTCGACGACGTCGTCGCCGCCGCGCAGGCCGCCAAGGACAAGGGCTCGACGCGTTTCTGCATGGGCGCGGCGTGGCGCAACCCGACCGACAGGAATCTCGACAAGGTCATCGAGATGATCCGCGCGGTGCGCGATCTCGGCATGCAGACCTGCGTGACCCTGGGCATGCTGACCGAAGCCCAGGCGCTGCGCCTGCGCGACGCCGGTCTCGACTACTACAACCACAACCTCGACACCTCGCCGGAGTTCTACGGCAACGTGATCACGACGCGGACCTTCCAGGATCGGCTCGATACGCTGCAGCATGTCCGTGACGCCGGCATCAACGTCTGCTCGGGCGGGATCCTCGGCATGGGCGAGAGCGGCGGCGACCGCGCGCGCCTGCTGCAGGAGCTGGCCAACCTGCCGCGTCACCCGGAGTCGGTGCCGATCAACATGCTGGTCCAGGTCGAGGGCACGCCGCTGCACGGCACCGACAGGCTCGATGCGCTTGAGTTCGTGCGCACGATCGCGGTCGCGCGCATCCTGATGCCACAGAGCTATGTGCGCCTGTCGGCCGGGCGCACCGACATGAGCGACGAGATGCAGGCGCTGTGCTTCCTCGCCGGTGCCAACTCGGTGTTCTACGGCGAGCGCCTGCTGACCACCGACAATCCCGGCGCCGACCACGACCGCGCGCTGTTCGAGCGCCTCGGCATCAACATGGAGCACGCCGAGCTCGGGGCTGACAGGGCGACGTGTTGCGGGTCGGGTGGTTGACGCCTTGTGGACGCAGAGCGCGCAGAGGAGCGCAGAGAACGCAGAGGTGGTCAGGGCGACGGGTAGTCTTACCGTCGATCCGGCGGCAACCTGATCGTTTGGCACCCGGTTGCGGGAATACCAGCACTCAGACAGCTTTGCGCACTCTGCGCCCCTCTGCGAACTCTGCGTCCCAAAAACAACATGTGGTCACTCCAGCAACAACTCGACAAGCGCCAGGCCGACGGCCTGTACCGCAGCCGGCGCGTGACCGACGGGCCGCAGGGCCCCGAGCTGCTGGTCGACGGCCGCCGCATGCTGACGTTCTGCTCCAACGACTACCTCGGCCTGGCCGCCGACGCGCGCCTTGCCGACGCGGTCAAGCGCGCGGTCGTGCGCTACGGCGTCGGTGCCGGCGCGGCGCACCTGATCAGCGGTCACAGCGCGGCCCACGATGCCCTCGAGGAAGAACTCGCCGCGTTCACCGGGCGCGAACGCGCGCTGCTGTTCTCGACCGGCTACATGGCCAACCTCGGCGTCATCAGCGCACTGACCGGGCGCGGCGACAGCGTGTTCGGCGACCGCCGCAACCACGCCTCGCTGAACGACGGCTGCCTGTTGACCCGGGCGAGGTTCCGGCGCTATCCGCATGCCGACGTCGCGGCGCTGCGCGCGCAGCTGGCCGTGGCCAGGGGTAATGCCCTGGTGGTCAGCGACGGCGTGTTCAGCATGGACGGCGATGTCGCGCCGCTAGCTGAACTGGCGGGCGTGGCCGCCGAACACGATGCCGCGTTGATGATCGATGATGCCCACGGCATCGGCGTGCTCGGCCCGCGCGGCCAGGGCAGCATCGCCGCCGCCGGTCTCGACGCCGCCGCGGTACCGCTGCTGATGGGTACGCTGGGCAAGGCACTGGGCACCGCCGGCGCGTTCGTCGCCGGTTCGCAGGCGCTGATCGAGACACTGATCCAGCAGGCCCGGCCGTACGTGTACACGACCGCGATGCCGCCGGCGATCGCCGAGGCGACGCGCGTCGCGTTGCGCATCGCCACCGACGAGGAGTGGCGCCGCGAGCGCCTGCACGGCCTGGTGCAGCGCTTTCGCCACGGCGCCCGGCAACTCGGCCTGCGCCTGGGCGACTCGACGACGCCGATCCAGCCGGTAGTGCTCGGCGACACCGCGACCGCCAACCGCTGGGGCGCGGCGCTGCAGCGCGCCGGCATCCTGGTCGGCACGATTCGGCCGCCGACCGTGGCCGAGGGTACGGCACGCCTGCGCATTACGCTGTCGGCGGCGCACAGCGCGGCGCACGTCGAGGCGCTGCTCAGCGTGCTCGGCGAGATCGCCGCGGGCGAGGCCGCATGAGCCTGTACAACTACCGCATCGGCAGCGGCCCCGACCTGGTGCTGCTGCACGGCTGGGGCATGAACGCGGCGGTCTGGGAGCCGCTGCTGCCGGCGCTCGCCGGGCACTTCCGGGTCACCGTCATCGAGCTGCCCGGGCATGGCGGCAGCACGCCGGCCGCGGTCGCCGACATCGCCGAGTGGGCGCGCCTGGCGCTCGACGACGCGCCACCGAATGCGTGGTGGCTGGGCTGGTCGCTCGGTGGGCAGGTCGCACTGCAGGCGGCGCTGGACCGGCCGGGGCGGGTCAACGGCCTGATGCTGGTCGCGGCGACACCGCGCTTCGTGCAGGCCGACGACTGGCAGTGCGCGATGCCGGTCGCGACCTTCCACGAGTTCGCTGACACGCTCGGCGACGATCCGAATGCGGCGCTGATGCGCTTCCTCGCGCTGCAGGTGAGCGGCGCCGAGCATGCCCGCGACACGCTGAAGCTGCTGCGCTTCGAGATGCAGCAGCGCCCGCAGGCGAGTGCCAGGGGCCTGGCACAGGGGCTCGAGCTGTTGCTCGAGACCGATCTGCGCGACCGCCTGGCCGGCCTCGACCGCCCGGTCCACTGGCTGTTCGGCGGCCGCGACACCCTGGTGCCGGTGCATCTGTGCGACGCGCTGAAGACGCTGCTGCCGGCGTCGACCGTCGACGTCATCGATGGTGCCGGGCATGCGCCGTTCCTGTCGCATCCCAAGCCCAGCATCGACGTGCTGCTGCGCCGCGTGGGGCAGGCATGAGCGACGCGCCGGCGGCACCGCCGCGCCTCGACAAGGCCAAGGCGCGCCGCGGCTTCGGCCGCGCCGCCGACGCCTACGACGCCGCCGCGGTGCTGCAGCACGAGATCGGCAGGCGCATGATCGAGCGGCTCGACACGATGCGCATCGCGCCGCGCCGGATCCTCGACATCGGCTGCGGTACCGGCGTCGCCACCGACGGCCTGATGAAGCGTTACCCGAAGGCCGAGGTCATCGCGCTCGATTTCGCCCTGCCGATGCTCGCGCACGCGCGCCGGCGCGGCCGCTGGCTGCGGCGGCCGCGCTGCCTGTGCGCCGATCTCGACGCGCTGCCGCTGGCGGCGCACAGCATCGACCTGGTGTTTGCCAACGCCGCGCTGCAATGGAGCGCCGACCCGGCGCAGGCGTTCGCCGGCATCGCGCGGGTGCTGCGCCCCGGCGGCCTGGTGCTGTTCAGCAGTTTCGGGCCGGACACGCTGCGCGAGCTGCGCGCGGCATGGTCCGCGGTCGACGGGCGTGCCCACGTGCACGACTTCGTCGACATGCACGACTACGGCGACATGCTGATGCATGCCGGTCTCGCCGACCCGGTCATGGATGTCGAGCGCATGACCCTCACCTACGGCGATGCGCTGCAGCTGATGCGCGAGATCAAGGCGATCGGTGCCAGCAACGCGATGGTCGGGCGTCAGCGCGGGCTGCTCGGGCGGCAGCGGCTGGCGGCCGTTTGCGACGCCTACGAGCGCTTCCGCGACCGCGACGGCCGCCTGCCGGTCAGCTACGAGGTCGTGCACGGCCACGCCTGGGGCAGTGCGCAGCGGCGGGTCGACGGCGAGACCCGGGTCTCGGTCGACGTGTTGCGGGGGCAACGGTGAGTGTCGGCCTGTTCGTCACCGGTACCGACACCGATTGCGGCAAGACCCACGTCGCGCGTGCCCTGATCAGGCTGCTCGATGACCAGGGCATCCGCGTCGTGCCGTTCAAACCGGTGGCCGCCGGCGCGGCGTCAGATGACGGGAATCTGCGCAATGACGATGCCCTGGCGCTGATCGCCGCCTGTGGTCGCGAGCTGCCCCATGACCTGGTCAACCCGTACTGCTTCGCGCCGCCGATCGCGCCGCACATCGCCGCGGCCGAGGTCGGTGCGGCGATCGACAGCGACAGGATTCGCGCCGCCTTTGCCGCGCTCGGCGCCCATGGCGATGTCGTGATTGCCGAGGGGGCCGGCGGTTGGCTGGTGCCGCTGGGTGACGGCTACGACATCGCCGATCTCGCCGCCGACCTCGGTCTGCCGGTACTGCTGGTCGTGGGCTTGCGCCTGGGCTGCCTGAACCATGCGCGGCTGACCGAGCGGGCGATCCTCGACAGCGGGCTGCCGCTGGCCGGCTGGATCGCGACGCAGGTCGATCCGGCGATGACGCACGTCGACGACAATGTCGCCGCGTTGCGCGAGCGGCTGACGTCGCCGTGCCTGGGTGTGCTGCCGGACGACGCGGCGACAGGCCCGCCGGTGATGGTCAAGTCCTTGACAAGTGAAGAGATTATTGCCGCCACGCGGTTGCGCGAAGGTTGAACGGCGGGGCTGTGCGGGCAGTGCAATATACCAAACTTCGAATATTAGAGAAGTCAAATACCATAAACAGGTTTTTTGCTGATCTGCGTCAATTCTTTTTGAACCCGGCGCGCGTGCGCGATAACCTCACGCCCGCGGGTGTTAAACGCCCAGTCGACGCGGTCCACGCTGCAGCCTCGTCCGCGTCTGCCGCCGGGAATTACGAAGCCGATGGTTACTTCCGAGAACTGCCCTGACCGCAAGCTGCGTCGGGTGGTCATACGGCCGAACCGTTCCCTGAGCTGGCGACAGTCGATGATCTTTCTCGGCGCCATTGCGGTGCCGCTGCTGCTGATCTCGACGGCGCTGGCGACCCAGGGCCTGTGGCTGGTGCTGCCGTTCGCCGGGTTGGAACTGGCGGCCCTGTTCACCGCGCTCTACCTGGTGTCGCATGCCGCGCAGCGCTGCCAGGTGGTCTCGATCGGCGACGCCGTCGTGACCATCGAGAAGGGGCGCGACCGCGGCAACTGCGGCGACAAGGGCGGACCGGAGGAACGCTTCGAGTTCGCCCGCGGCTGGGTCAAGGTCGAACTGGCCGAGGCCACCGGGCGCTGGTACCCACCCAAGTTGTGGGTCGGCGCGTCGGGGAGGCGGGTTGAGATTGCCGAGTTCCTCGCCGAGGACGAGAAGGTGGAACTGGCCGCGGAGCTGCACCGCTTGCTGTCCGCATGAATTTGCGCGTGTCGACCGACGGTGCGGCACGCCGACGCGATACATAACGACGAATTTTTCGGGGGGACCGAAGCTGTGAGAAAACTGCGAGAGCTGGCTGGCCTGGCGTCGGCTTTTCTGGGCGCGACCGTGACCACGGCGCAGGCCGACTACGGGCTGCTCAACATGCGTGTAGGCGTGACCGAGACCAGCAAGAGCGTCTACGAACTGCACATGATCATCTTCTGGGTGTGCTGCGCGATCGGCGTGGTCGTGTTCGGCGCGATGATCTGGTCGATGATTCACCACCGGAAATCCAAGGGCGCCGTCGCCGCCCAGTTCCACGAGAGCACGACGATGGAGATCCTGTGGACGGTCGTGCCGATCGTGATCCTGGTCAGCATGGCGATCCCGGCGACGACGACGCTGCTGGCGATGGAAGACACCAGCAACGCCGACATGACGATCAAGGTCACCGGGCTGCAGTGGAAGTGGAAGTACGACTACGTCGACGGTGAGGCCGCCGGCGTCTCGTTTGTCAGCTCGTTGCATCCGAAACACAACGAGGCGCGCCTGCTCGGGGCGGATGTCGACCTGTCGCAGTTCGGCGACCAGTACCTGCTCGACGTCGACAACCCGCTGGTCATCCCGACCGGCCAGAAGGTGCGCTTCCTGCTGACTGCCGCCGACGTCATCCACGCCTGGTGGGTACCGGATCTCGGTTGGAAGAAGGATGCGATCCCGGGCTTCGTCAACGAGGCCTGGACCAAGGTCGACGAGCCCGGCGTCTACCGTGGCCAGTGCGCCGAACTGTGCGGCAAGGACCACGGCTTCATGCCGATCGTCGTGATCGCGAAGGCGCCGGAAGACTACGCGAAGTGGGTGTCCGAACAGCAGGCCTCGATCGCCGCGGCGAACGCGTCAGCCGACCGCGAATGGACGATGGACGAGCTGATGGCCAAGGGCGAGCAGGTCTACACCACCAGCTGTGCCGCGTGCCATCAGGCCAACGGCCAGGGCCTCCCGCCGACCTTCCCAGCGATCGCCGGCAGCGCGATCGCGACCGGTGAGCCGGACGCGCACATTGGCCTGGTGCTCAACGGCAAGGCCGGTACCGCGATGGCCGCGTACCGCGACGTCCTCAACGATGTCGATCTGGCCGCCGTGCTGACCTACCAGCGCAATGCCTTCGGCAACAGCGCCAGCGCCATCCAACCTGCCGCGGTCAAGGCCGCCCGATAAGTCAAATATCCTGGGAGAGTCTTCACGATGAGTACTGCCACAGCCACTCACGACGATCATCACGATCACGGGCCGGCCAAGGGCCTGATGCGCTGGGTCACGACCACCAACCACAAGGACATCGGCACGCTCTACCTGCTGTTCGCGCTGGTGATGTTCTTCGTCGGCGGTGCGATGGCCATGGTCATCCGCGCCGAGTTGTTCCAGCCAGGCCTGCAGGTCGTCGATCCGCAGTTCTTCAACTCGATGACCACGGTGCACGCGCTGGTCATGATCTTCGGTGCGGTCATGCCGGCGTTCACCGGTCTGGCCAACTGGCTGATCCCGATGATGATAGGCGCGCCGGACATGGCGCTGCCGCGCATGAACAATTTTTCGTTCTGGATCCTGCCGTTCGCGTTCTCGCTGCTGCTGTCGACATTTTTCATGGCCGGCGGCGGGCCGGCGGCGGGCTGGACACTGTATCCGCCGCTGTCGCTGCAGATGGGTGACGGCTTCCCGTTCATGATCTTCGCGATCCACCTCGCCGGTATCTCGTCGATCATGGGCTCGATCAACATCGTCGTCACGATCCTGAACATGCGCGCGCCCGGCATGACGCTGATGAAGATGCCGCTGTTCGTCTGGACCTGGCTGATCACCGCCTACCTGCTGATCGCGACCATGCCGGTGCTCGCCGGCGCGGTGACGATGCTGCTGACCGACAAGTTCGCCGGCACCAGCTTCTTCAGCGCCGCCGGTGGTGGTGACCCGGTCATGTACCAACACATCTTCTGGTTCTTCGGCCACCCCGAGGTCTACATCCTGATCTTGCCGGCATTCGGCATCATCTCGGCGATCGTGCCGACCTTCGCGCGCAAGCCGCTGTTCGGCTACAGCTCGATGGTCTACGCGACCGCTTCGATCGCGTTCCTGTCGTTCATCGTCTGGGCCCATCACATGTTCACGGTCGGCATGCCGGTGGTCGGCGAGCTGTTCTTCATGTACGCGACGATGATGATCGCGGTGCCGACCGGCGTGAAGGTGTTCAACTGGGTGTCGACGATGTGGAAGGGCGCGATGACCTTCGAGACCCCGATGCTGTTCGCGGTCGGCTTCATCATGATGTTCACGATCGGTGGCTTCTCCGGCCTGATGCTGGCGATCGCGCCGGCCGACTTCCAGTACCACGACACTTACTTCGTCGTCGCGCACTTCCACTATGTCCTGGTGACCGGTGCGATCTACTCGATCATGGCCGCTACCTATTACTGGCTGCCGAAGTGGACCGGGAACATGTACGACGAGAAGCTCGGCAAGCTGCACTTCTGGATCTCGACGGTCTCGGTCAACGTGCTGTTCTTCCCGCAGCACTTCCTCGGCCTGGCCGGCATGCCGCGCCGTATCCCGGACTACTCGGTGCAGTTCACCGACTGGAACGTCGTGTCGTCGATCGGTGGCTTCGTGTTCGGCGTCTCGCAGCTGATGTTCGTGTGGATCATCGTCAAGGCGATCCGCGGTGGTGAGAAGGCGAGCGACCAGGTCTGGGAGGGCGCCGACGGCCTCGAGTGGACGCTGCCGTCGCCGCCGCCGTACCACACCTTTACCGAAGCGCCGCAGGTCAAGTAAGGGCCAACAATGCCGCCTCCGCCGGCGCGGGGGCGGCATGCAGACTCGCTATGCACAACGCAGACGACAGATCGAAGTCCAACATCCGCCTCGCCATCATCCTCGGCGTAGTGGCGTTTGGTTTCTTCCTGCTCGGCATGTACCTGTCGACGGGCAAGGGGGACTGACGCCGTGAGCGCACGCAACGAGCGTTCGTTCCTGCGCATCGCCGCAGTGGCCGTCGCGATGTTCGGCTTCGGCTACCTGCTCGTGCCTTTGTACGACGTGTTCTGCGAGATCACCGGGCTCAACGGCAAGACCGGTCGGGTCGACGAGGCGGCCGTCGTCGCGCGCTACGAACCTGACACGTCGCGTACCGTGACCGTGCAGTTCGTTGCCAACAACAACCTCGGCATGCCGTGGCAGTTCGGGCCGGTCGTCGCGAGCATGGACGTGCATCCCGGCAAGGTCTACCAGACCGCGTTCACGGCCCGCAATCCGACCGCGCAGGACATGGTTGGCCAGGCGGTGCCGAGCGTCGCACCCGGCAAGGCCAGTCGCTACTTCAACAAGACGGAATGCTTTTGTTTCGATCAGCAGCCGCTGGCCGCCGGCGAGTCGAAGGACATGCCGATCCGCTTCATCGTCGACCCGAACCTGCCCAAGGACGTGACGACCCTGACGCTGGCCTACACCGTCTTCGATGTCACCCAACAGGTGGCGATGAAATAGGTTTCACGTTGGCGTCGGGCGGTTCCGACGTCGGCAAACGAAAGACACACAAGATTTGAAAACGAGTATCTCGGGGGGAGATATGGCACACACCAACGACCACTATTACGTGCCGCATGGCAGCCATTGGCCGATCGTCGCCAGCGTCGCGCTGACGGTCGGTGTCGTCGGCGCGGCGAACTGGTTCAACGGCAATGCATCGGGACAGGCGATCCTGTACCTCGGCCTGGCGATGGTTGCCTTCATGATGTTCGGCTGGTTCGGCACGGTCATCAACGAGAGCCTAAAGGGCATGTACAACGAGCAGGTCGATCGCTCGTTCCGCCAGGGGATGATGTGGTTCATCTTCTCCGAGGTCATGTTCTTCGCGGCGTTCTTCGGCGCACTGTTCTATGCACGGGTGCTGTCGGTGCCGTGGCTGCTCGGCGAGGACCTGTCGACCCACCAGACGCTGTGGAGCGCATTCGGCGAGAACTGGCCGACCAACGGACCGGGCAACGTCGGCGGCGACTTCCAGACCATTGGCGCCTGGGGAATCCCGGCGATCAACACGCTGCTGCTGTTGACCTCCGGCGTGACGATCACGCTGTCGCACTGGGCGCTGAAGGCCAACGACAAGGGCAAGACCGTGCTGTGGTTGATCGCGACTGTCGCGCTCGGTTCGGTGTTCCTCGGCTTCCAGGCCTACGAGTACGTGCATGCCTACTCCGATCTGAACCTGACGCTGGAATCGGGAATCTACGGTTCGACGTTTTTCATGCTGACCGGTTTCCACGGCATGCACGTGACGCTCGGCACGATAATGCTGATCGTGATCACGATCCGCGCCGCCAAGGGGCACTTCTCGCCGGAGCAACACTTCGCTTTCGAAGGGGTTGCCTGGTACTGGCACTTCGTCGACGTGGTGTGGTTGGGACTGTTTATCTTCGTCTACGTACTCTGATCCGCGGCGCCGGGCCCCGGACACGGGGCCCGGCGACCGTCCCGCTCAGTCAGACGGCTGGCCGACCGGCGCCGTCTGCGCCGGTCGCTCGGGGTACAGGCCATGCGGTTTGATGACGCCGAAGCCGACGAGAATCATCAGGAACGCGAACAGGCCTACTGACAGGCCGATCCGCCACGTCAGGGCGCGCAGGGTGCGACGCGAGTCGCCCTTGTCGTTGACGAGGTAGTAGAGGCCGGATGCGAGACTTGCGACGATGCCAATGAAAATGACGATGATGACGACCTTGATCCACACGATGCCGACGACCCCGGGTTGCGCGCACCGAGTATAACAGCGCCATTGCCATGCCGTTTCCCACGCTGAAATTCGGGCCTTATCGCTTTGCGCCGTCGCCGTGGCCGACGCTCGCGTTCGCGATCGTGTTCCCGATCCTGCTCAGCCTGGGCTACTGGCAGATGGGGCGTGCCGCGGCGAAGCAGGAGCTGGTCGAACAGCGTGCCGCGAGCGAGTTGACCGCGCCGCTCGCACTCGCCGGTACCACGTCGCTCGCCGAGGACGATCGTTACCGTCCCGCAATCGTCACCGGACGCTACGTCGACGATCAGCAATGGCTGCTCGACAACCGCGTGTACCGGGGCCAGGCCGGTTACCATGTCTTTACGCCGTTTGTCATCGACGGCGAGCGGGCACCGGCGCTGCTGGTCAACCGCGGCTGGATCGCGGTCGGCGAGAGCCGCGAGTATCTGCCGCGACTGCCGGTGCCCGAGGGCGACGTCACGTTGCGCGGCCGTCTCGATTCACCGGCCTCTGTCGGGCTCGTCGTCGGCGAGGTGCCGTTGCAGAGCGTCGAGGACCGCGTGCTGGTGCAGGCGCTCGACATCCAGGCGCTCGCCGCGGCGCGGCAGATGTCGCTGCTGCGCTATGCCCTGGTCATCGACGATGGCCAGCCCGGCGGACTGCAGTACGATTGGTCGCCAATCCCGCAGATGGGCCCGGAGAAGCACCTTGGTTACGCGGTGCAGTGGTTTGGACTCGCGGTCGCGCTGTTGATCATCTTCATCGGCGTCAACACCCGTCGCAACGGCCGCGGTGGAGGCAAGCATGTCAACGCCTGACGCGCAGGCGCAGCGCAACCGGGTAAAGCTGTTGCTGATCATCGGCCTGTTCCTGCTGCCGCCGATCGCCGCGTGGCTGACCTGGCAATACGTCGGATCGACCGGCGTCGAGGGGACGACCAACGCCGGCACGCTGGTGTCACCGGCGCGGCCGCTCGACATCGCCGGTCTGTCGGCGGGCGACGGCCAGCCACTCGGCGACGCCGTGCTGCGCGGTCGCTGGACCTACGTGATGTTCGCGAGCAACGGCTGCGATGCGCGCTGCGCGCAACAGCTCTACCTGACACGTCAGATTCGCCTCGGCGTCAACAAGGACATGCCGCGTGTGCAGCGCCTGCTGGTGCTCGACGACGCGCCCGCCGCCGATCTCGCGCAGACACTCGCCAGCGAGCATGCCGACCTGGTCGTCGCCGTGCGCGGCGACGCGGCCGCCGCGTTGCTCGAGCGCTTCCGCGGCGACGGATTCGCGCCGGACGGCGCGCAGTGCTTCCTGGTCGATCCGCTCGGCAACCTGATGATGTTCTACGATCCCGGCGTGCCGCCCAAGGGCATGATCAAGGACCTGCGCAAACTGCTGAAAGTCTCGCAGATCGGGTGATCCGGACATGGCCTACCATCGCTTCATCGTCGCCACCTGTGTCCTCGCATTCGCCGTGATTCTGCTCGGTGCCTACACGCGGCTCGCCGATGCCGGTCTCGGTTGCCCGGACTGGCCGGGCTGCTACGGTCAGCTGACGGTGCCGGCCAACGAGGCCGCGGTCACCAACAAGGCCTACCTCGAGCAGCGGCCGCTCGAAGTCGCCAAGGGCTGGAAGGAGATGGTGCACCGCTACTTCGCCGGTGCCCTGGGGCTCGCGATCCTCGCGATCACCGTGTGGTCGTGGCTGCGCCGGCGCGATGATCCGGACCAGCCTGTGGGCCTGCCGACCTTCCTGCTCGCGCTGGTGATCTTCCAGGCGGCGCTGGGCATGTGGACGGTCACGCTGTTGCTCAAGCCGGTTGTCGTGATGGGTCATCTGCTCGGCGGCTTCGCGACATTCAGCCTGCTGGTGCTGCTCGCGCTGCGCAGCGCGCCGAAGCGGCCGCTGCTGGTGCGCAACAACTGGCAGACCGCCGGCATGATCGGCATCGTGATCCTGATCGCGCAGATCGCGCTCGGCGGCTGGACCAGCTCGAACTACGCCGCGCTGGCGTGCCTCGACTTCCCGACCTGCCAGGGCAGCTGGGTGCCGGAGATGGACTTCGACGAGGCGTTCGTGATGTGGCGCGGACTCGGTGTCAATTACGAGTACGGCGTGCTCGAGCATCCGGCGCGCACGGCGATCCACGTGACCCACCGCATCGGCGCCGTCGTCACGTTCGCCTACCTCGCCTGGCTCGTGATCGCGATCATGCGCGCGTCCGGCGCGCTGGCCGGTGCCGCGCTGCTGGTCGGCGTGCTGCTGCTGGTACAGGTCGCACTCGGCATCGGCAACGTACTGCTGCATCTTCCTCTGGGCGTGGCAACGGCGCACAATGGCGTCGCAGCGCTGCTGCTCGTTTCACTGATCTACCTGAACTACCGACTATGGCAACGACCGCACTGAAAACCACACAGGCCGGCTGGCGCGACTACCTCGAGCTGTGCAAGCCGAATGTCGTCCTGCTGATCGTCTTTACCGCGATCGTCGGCATGCTGCTCGCGGCACCGGGCATGGTGCCGCTGGACGCCTTGGTCTTCGGCACGCTGGGAATCGGCATGGCCGCGGGATCGGCGGCGGCGATCAACCATGTCGTCGACCGCAAGATCGACGCGATCATGGGGCGCACCCGGGGCCGGCCGCTGCCGCAGGGCGCGGTCAGCAGTCGCGACGCCCTGACCTTCGCGTTACTGGTCGGTGCGATCGCGATGGCGCTGCTGTGGCTGTTCGTCAATCCGCTGACGGCCGTGCTGACCTTCCTGTCGCTGATCGGCTACGCCGTGGTCTACACGATGTACTTGAAACGTGCGACGCCGCAGAACATCGTCATCGGCGGTGCGGCCGGTGCCGCACCGCCGGTACTCGGCTGGACGGCGGTGACGGGCAGCGTCGACCCGGGTGCGCTGCTGCTGTTCCTGATCATCTTCACGTGGACGCCGCCACATTTCTGGGCGCTGGCGATCCACCGCGCCGAGGAGTATCGCAAGGTCGACATGCCGATGTTGCCGGTCACCCACGGCAATGACTTCACGCGCCTGCAGATCCTGCTGTACACGGTACTGCTGCTGGTCGTCACGCTGCTGCCGTACGGTTACGGCATGAGCGGCGGCCTTTACCTCGGCGGTGCGATGGTGCTCGGTCTCGGCTTCCTGTATTACGCGGTGCGGCTCTACCGTAACGACGACGAGCGCATGCCGATGCGCACGTTCGGCTTCTCGATCATCTACCTGATGGCGCTGTTCGCGCTGCTCCTGGTCGACCACTATGTGCCGTACCTGATGCTGCTGATTGGCTGATCCCTCCCAGGGGCCGGCGCTGATCGTCGCAGTCTTCACGCTGGTCGTCTCGACCACCACCGTGCCCCGCGGCGTCGCCGCGCGGGGCAAAGGCGGCCTGCTCGCGTGCCGACGGCCGGGGCCGGCGTCGTGAGTGCGGCGCACAGCTGCTACCACTGCGGCCTGCCGGTCCCGCCGGACGCCGATTACCCTGTCGACATCGACGGCCAGCCGCGCGACATGTGCTGTCACGGCTGCCAGGCCGTCGCGCAGGCGATCGTCGACGGTGGCCTGACGTCGTTCTACCGCCACCGCGAGACGCCGTCGCGCAAGCCCGAGGACCTGGTCCCCGAGGCGCTGCGGCGGTTCGAGCTGTACGACCAGCCGGCGCTGCAGCAGAGCTTCGTGCAGGCAGACGACGCCGAACACAAGACCGCGTCGCTGATCCTCGAGGGCATTACCTGTGCCGCCTGCGTATGGCTCAACGAGCGCCACGTCAACGCGCTGCCCGGGGTCGTCGATTTCTCGGTCAACTACAGCACCCACCGCGCGCGCGTGACCTGGGACGACAAGCAGCTGCACCTGTCCGACATCCTCAAGGCGATCACCGAGATCGGCTATGTCGCGCACCCGTTCGACCCGGGCCGCCAGGAGGCCGTGCACAAGCAGGAGAAGTCGAAGGCGCTGCGCCGCCTTGCGGTCGCCGGTCTCGGTGCGATGCAGGTCATGATGCTCGCGGTCGCGATGTACGCCGGCGACTACTACGGCATGGACGACCAGCTGCGGACCTTCATGCGCTGGGTCAGCCTGCTGCTGACGCTGCCGGTCGTGCTGTACTCGGCGAGCAGCTTCTTCGTCACCGCGTGGCGCGACCTCAAGCGCCGGCAGCTGAGCATGGAGGTGCCGGTATCGATCGCGATCGGCGGCGCGTTCGGCGCCAGCATCTGGTCGACCGTAACCGGCGGCGCCGAGGTCTATTTCGACTCGGTATGCATGTTCGCGTTCTTCCTGCTGTCCAGTCGCTACCTCGAGATGGGCGCCCGCCACCGCGCCGGCGAGGCCGCCGAGGAGCTGGTCAAGCTGCTGCCGGCGACCGCGACCCGGCTCGACGACACCGGCGAGCAGGTCGTCGCGGTGTCCGAGCTGGCGCCGGGCGACCGCGTGCTGGTGCGCCCGGGCGAGACCGTCCCGGCCGACGGCAGCGTGCTCGACGGCCGCAGCTCGGTCGACGAGTCGCTGCTGACCGGCGAGAGCCTGCCGCGGCCGCGCGCGGCCGGCGACGACGTGGTCGGCGGCAGCGTCAACGTCGAGAGCCCGCTGACGATGCGCGTCGACAAGGTCGGCGAGGACACCCTGGTGTCGGCGACCGTGCGCCTGCTCGATCGCGCGCAGGCCGAGAAACCGAGCGTCGCACGGCTCGCCGACCGGATCGCCGGCTGGTTCGTCGCCGTGCAGCTGCTGATCGCGACCGGCGTCGCGCTGTGGTGGATGGGTCATGCGCCCGAGCACGCGTTCGCGGTGACGCTGGCGGTGCTGGTCGTGACCTGCCCGTGCGCGCTGTCGCTGGCGACCCCGACCGCGGTCACCGCGGCGTCCGGTGCGCTGACCAGGATGGGCCTGCTGACGACCCGCGGCCATGCGCTGGAGACGCTGGCCCAGGTCAGCCACGTGCTGTTCGACAAGACCGGCACGCTGACCCGCGGCATGCTGCAGCTGTCGGACACGACGGTGCTGGCCCCCGGGCGCGTCGACGCGGCGCGCTGCCACGCCCTGGCCGCGGCGCTCGAGAGCGGCTCGGAGCATCCGGTGGCCAAGGCGCTGACCGCGCACGCCGAACGCGGCGCCGGTGCGGTCGAAGGGCTGACCGCGCTGCCCGGCCACGGCATGCAGGGCGAGATCGACGGGCGGCGATACCGCATCGGCAACCCGGCTTACGCCGCCGACCTGGCCGGCGTGACGCCGCCGCTCGACGGGCACGACGACGCGACCATCGTGATGCTCGCCGACGAGGACGGCCTGCTGGCGCGCTTCGCGCTGCGTGACGAATTGCGCGCCGACGCCGACGTCGCGATCGCCCGGTTGCGCGACCTCGGCCTGGTGATCGAGATGCTCAGCGGTGATGCCGACGGCCCGGTACGCCGGGTCGCCGACCAGCTCGGCATCGTGCACGCGCGCTCGGGCATGCGCCCGGACGACAAGCTGGCGCGGGTGCGCGAGCTGCAGGCCGCCGGCCACCACGTCGCGATGATCGGCGACGGCGTCAACGATGCGCCGGTGCTGGCCGGCGCCGACGTGTCGATCGCGATGGGCCAGGGCGCGCAGCTGGCGCACGCGTCGGCCGACATGGTGGTGCTGTCAGAGCGCCTCGCGGTGCTCCCGGCGGGGGTCCGCAAGGCGCGCGCAACCCGTTCTGTCATAAAGCAAAATCTGAGCTGGGCGATCCTGTACAATGTATCGGCCGTACCGCTCGCGGCGGCCGGGCTCGTGGCGCCGTGGATGGCCGCGATCGGCATGTCGGCGAGCTCGCTGGTGGTCGTGTTCAACGCGCTGCGGCTCAAGGGTGACGGCGACTGAGAGGCGTTTGGCGATGTCGATCCTGTACCTGCTGATCCCGCTGGCCGTCGGCCTGATGGCCGTCGCGATCGTGTTCTTCCTGTGGACCGTGCGTTCGGGTCAATACGACGATCTCGAGGGTCCGGCGCACCGCATCCTGATGGACGACGACGATCCGATGATCCCGCGCAACGCGCGACCCAAGGCCGACACCGACGACCCGCCGGAGAAGCCGGCCGACAAGTCCGACTGACGCTGGCGGCGCTGCAGCCGCTGGCAGAGGCGATCGATATCCCGGGGTGACACCGCCGCGATGCCAATCGCGGTCACGCCCGCGTCGCCGGGCTGTCGGTCGGTGATCCGATCCCGGTCGACGGGGCGGTGGTCGCCGCGGCGCCGGGCCCAGACAGCGAAGAGCCCGCACACGGCGGGCTCGATCGCAGCGTCCGAATGGCGATGCTCAGGCGGCCAGCGTGCGCCGCAGCTTCTTGATCGCCGCGGCCTCGATCTGGCGGATACGTTCGGCCGAGACACCGTACTCGTCGGCGAGTTCGTGCAGTGTCTCCTTGCCCTCGTTGAGCCAGCGCCGCGTGACGATGTCGCGGCTGCGCGTATCGAGCGCATCGAGGGCGCTGTACAGCCCCTCGCGCTGCTGCTCCTCGGCATCGGCCTGTTCGACCAGCGCCGCCGGTTCGTCGCGCAGGTCCGGCAGGTAACCGGCCGGGGCCAGCGCCGGGCCATCGTCGTCGTCGTGATCGCTGCCGTCGAACGCCATGTCGTAGTTGGCGAGGCGCGACTCCATCTCGAGCACGGTCTCGGGTTTGACGCCGAGGTCCTCGGCGACCTCCTCGACCTCCTGCTGCGAGAACCAGCCGAGGCGCTTCTTCGCACTGCGCAGGTTGAAGAACAGCTTGCGCTGCGCCTTGGTCGTCGCGATCTTGACGATGCGCCAGTTGCGCAGGATGTACTCGTGGATCTCGGCCTTGATCCAGTGCACTGCGAACGACACCAGGCGCACGCCCATGTCGGGGTCGAAGCGGCGTACCGCCTTCATCAGGCCGACAGTGCCTTCCTGCACCAGGTCGCTCTGCGGCAGGCCATACCCGCTGTAGCCGCGCGCGATGCGCACGACGAACCGCAGGTGCGACATCACTAGGGCCTGGGCCGCGGCGAGGTCCTGGCGTTCGCGCAGGCGCACGGCCAGCGCGTGCTCCTCCTCGGCCGACAGCATCGGCAGCTGGAAGGCGGCGCTGACGTAGGCGTCCATGCTGCCGGTCGGCAGCGTGACCGGGATGGCGAGTTCTTTTGTCATGAAGCCTGTTCCAATCCTTTTCTAGCCGTCAATTTAGCACTCGGACAGGTCGACTGCCAAGGTGCGTCTAGCAGTCGCGAATTGAGAGTGCTAATGCTGTTCGGAAGTTCCCGAATACCGAAAAACCTCTGAAAATCAAGCAAAAAAGAACGGGATTCCGGGCGCCCGCAGGGTGATCGGCCGGGGCCGCCGTCGACGTGGGTTGACGGACGGCCGTCACAGAACTTGAGTCGAGGCCTGATTGCGCGCCGGTCGTGCGACGCCGGTCGCGTGACCATCGGCGGCGGCGACGCCTCGCCCGGTTGCCGTCGATTCGCCGCAAGCCGCGGCCGGAAGCCGGCCGGTCTGGTTCGGCACACCGCGGTCGCGGGCCCGCCGCGGCCAAGTCGACCGTCGGGTGACGACGGCGCCGATCACCCGGTCCGGTGCGTCGCTGTGCCCGACCCCGGGCGTCCGGCGTCGCGCGGGGCGCATCGCTGCGGCGCCCTGGTCGCGCTGCGCCACGTGGATCGGCCGACCCGTGCGACTGGCAGCGTGATTGCGGCGGCCACAGCCAGGCGGGAGCCGTTCCGGCAGCGACCGCCGCGCGGCGCGCCGTCACTGTAGGCCGGTCAGCGCGGTGGCGCGATCAGCGCGGCGAGGATCCGTTCGAGGTAGCGCACGAGCAGTGAGAAATGCCCTTCACCGGCGATGAAGTGGGCGTCGACATCGGGCAGCAGCGCCGCATGGCGCCGGCCCATCGCGACCGGCACCGTGTGATCGTCGTCGCCATGCCACAGCTGCACCGGCACGCGGACCGCGCTCGGGTCGATGTCCCACGGCTGCGTGAACAGGCCGAGCTCCTGGGCCGGCCCGTCGCCGCCGCCTTGGAACGCCTCGCGAAACGATGCCGTGACCGCGTCGCGCACCTGCGGGTCGGCGAGCACGTCGCGATCCGCGGCGCCCGCGACGCCGACCAGGATGCGCAGGATATGCTCGGGAAAGCGCCCGAGCAGCGGGCCGATGGCGCGCGCATAGGCGCGCCGTGCGAGCGCCGGTGCGTGCAGGTAGAAGCGCACGCCGGCCGCCGCCGCGGCATTCATGCCTTGAGTAGCGCCGGGCGTGTCGAGGCGGCCCAGGCCACACGCGATCGCGATCCGGCCGATGCGGTCACCGAGGTGTTCGCCGGCCGCGAGCGCGTACGGCCCGCCGCCGGAGACGCCGAGCAGTTCGAACCCGTCGATACCGAGCCGGTCGGCGAAACGCGCGAGGTCGTGCGGCCAGTCGCCGAGCCGCCGCCGCGGCTGCAGCGGTGAGCGGCCGAACCCGGGCCGGTCGGGCGCGATCAGGCGGATGCCGAGGCGCGTGGCCGCGTCGTCGGCGAGCCGCGCCTCGAGCCGCGAACCGGGGAAGCCGTGGCAATACAGTACCGGTCGGCCGTCGCTCGCACCCCATTCGGTGTAGGCGAGCGTGCGCCCGTCGCCGAGCTCGCAATGCCGGCACGGGCGCGATCCGGCGTCGCTCATCGCTTGCGGAAGCGCAGGAAGTACTGCGTGCGCATGAAGTCGAGACGCTCGACGAGCTCGAACCCGGCGGCCTCGATCTCCGCGGTCACGACCGCCTCGCCGGCGCGCACGTGGCCGAGCACCCACGGGTGGGTGACACCCGGGATGCGCTTGAAATCGATGACGACCAGCTCGCCGTCCGGTCGCAGCGCCGCGTGGATGCTGCGCAACGTCGACTGTGGGTACTCGAAATGATGGTAGGTATCGCTGGTGAACGCGACGTCGATGCTGGCCTCGGCAAGGCGCACGCTGTGCGCATCGTTGACGACGCCGATGACGTTTTCGAGGCCGCGGTCGCGGGCGCGTTGCACGCTGGCGTCGACGAAGTTGCGCGCGATGTCGACGGCGTAGACGCGGCCGCCCGGTTGCACCGCGCGCGCGAACAGGGTCGCGAAGAAGCCGGTGCCGGCACCGATGTCGGCGACGACCTGGCCGGGGCGCAGGCGCAGGTGGCGCAGGATGTCGTCGCGGCGGTCCCAGACCTCGCGGCCGTCGCGCTCGAACACGCCACGCCAGCGCCTGACGTCCGGGTTGACGTAGCCGTCGTTGATGCCCGGGTTGACGTTCTGCTCGGCCGCCAGCGGCGCGACCCACAGCGCGGTGGCGAGCAGCAGGCACAGGCAACGGATCATCGGCACGACCCCGCGGGTGTCAAACCTGCGCCAATGGTAGAGGTGATTGCGCGCGGCCGCGTTCACGACAGCTGCCGGCGGCGGCCCCGCGACGGAGACGCGCGTCGGCTCACTCCGGCTGGACCTGCGCGAGGTGACGGCCGACCGCGAGCCAGGCGCCGGCCAGGCCGAGCGCCGGTCCGCCGATCAGCATGCCGAACAGGCTGATCGGGTCGAGCACGTCGAGCGAGAACGTCGACTGGTACAGCCCGGCGAGGCGCTCGACGGGTCCGTCGAGCAGGTACAGCGCGGTCAGCACCAGGGTCAGCGCGATCGCGGCGCCGAGCAGCCCGTACCACAGGCCCTCGTACAGGAACGGCCGGCGGATGAACGCGTCGGTACCGCCGACCAGCTTGACGATCTCGATCTCGCTGTGGCGGTTCTGGATCTCGAGGCGCACCGTGTTGCCGACGATCAGCAGCACCGCGCCGGCCAGCAGCACCGCGAGGATCAGCACCGCGCGCTCGATCGCGCCGGTGATCGCGCCGAGCCGCTCGACCCACTGCAGGTCGACCTGGGCGAGCTCGATCTCGCGGTAGTTCTGCAGCTCGGCGGCCATGCGGCCGACCGCGTCGGCGTCCTGCACCGTCGGCGCCGGCCGCACCAGCACGACCGCGGGCAACGGGTTGTGGTCGAGCAGCTCGATGGCCTGGCCGAAGCCGGACAGACGGCGGAACTCGTCGAGTGCGGCGCTGCGGCTGATCAGCTGTGCCTCGGCGACGTCGGGTCGGCGTGCGACCTGCTCGCGCACCGTCGCGGCCTGCTCATCGCTGACCGCGTCGGCGAGGAACAGCGAGATGCTGGCACTGCCGTCCCAGCTGCTGCTCAGCTGGCGGACGTTGTCGACCAGCAGGTGCAGGCCGCTCGGCAGCGCCAGCGCGATGCCGATCACGGCCGCGGTCATCAGCGTGCTGACCGGGCTGCGGCTCAGGCGACCGAGCGACGCCAGCGACATCTGCGCGTGGCGCAGCAGCCACGTGACCGGGTTGCGGTTGCGCCTGAAACCGGGCTGGCGTGCACGCCGCGCCATCAGCCGTCCGCCCCGCTGTCGGCGGCGACGCGACCGTCGCGCAGCTTGATGATGCGCTTGCCGAGGCGGCTGATCAGCTCGACATCGTGGGTCGCGACCAGCAGCGTCACACCGACCTGGTTGAACTGCACGAACAGGTCCATGATCTCGCGCGACAGCTCCGGGTCGAGGTTGCCGGTCGGCTCGTCGGCGAGCAGCACCGGCGGCTTGCTGACCAGAGCACGGGCGATACCGACGCGCTGCTGCTCGCCGCCGGACAGCGAGATCGGGAACACCTTGTCCTTCTTCAATAGCCCGACCTTGTCGAGCGCCGCACGCACCCGGCGCGTGACCTCGGCATGGCCCATGCCGGCGACGACCAGCGGCAGCGCGATGTTGTCGAACACGG
Source organism: Gammaproteobacteria bacterium (assembly GCA_030065815.1). Taxonomy (GTDB): domain Bacteria; phylum Pseudomonadota; class Gammaproteobacteria; order Chromatiales; family Chromatiaceae; genus Thiosocius. The sequence continues at coordinate 41,578 of JASJCU010000026.1, forward strand.
TGCGGTCGTGCAGCAGGCGGTGATCCTGGAAGATCATGCCGACCTCGCGACGGTGGTACGGCACGTCGCGCGCCCTGAGCTTGTTGAGATTGCGCTCGTTGACCCAGACCTGGCCGCGGGTCGCGCGTTCGAGCAGGCCGATCAGCTTCAGCAGCGTGCTCTTGCCGGCGCCGGAGTGCCCGGTCAGGAACGCCATCTCGCCGGTCTCGAGGTGCAGGTCGACGCCGGACAGCCCCTCGTGCCCGGTCGCATAGCGCTTGGCGACGTTGTCGAATCTGATCACGGCTTCACCGTGATCAAGGGCCGAGGGCCAGGGGCAGAGGGCAGAGGTTGATGGTGCGCCGACCTCGCGTGCAAGGCAGTCCCAGTTGCAACGGGGTTCGGGGGCGGGCGCCGGGCCGCCTGGGCCCTTCGCCCTCTGCCCTCTGCCCTGCGAATAGCGCCAAAGGCGCTATTCGAACAGTGCTTTGACGAACTCGTCTGCATCGAATGGCCGCAGGTCCTCGATCCCTTCGCCGACGCCGATGAAGCGGATCGGCACGCCCAGGCGCTCGGCGATCGCGAAGATGATGCCGCCCTTGGCGGTGCCGTCGAGCTTGGTCAGCGCGATGCCGGTCAGGCCGACCGCGTTGTCGAACTCGACCGCCTGGTTCAGCGCGTTCTGCCCGGTGCCGGCGTCGACGACGAGCAGCACCTCGTGCGGTGCGTCGGGGTCGATCTTCTTCATGACCCGGGTGATCTTGGCCAGCTCGTCCATCAGGTTGGACTTGGTGTGCAGGCGGCCGGCGGTGTCGGCGATCAGCACGTCGACGTTGCGGGCGCTCGCCGCCTCGAGCGCATCGTAGATCACCGATGCGGCATCGGCGCCGGTCGCCTGCGCGACCACCGGGATGGCGTTGCGCTCGCCCCAGGTCTGCAGCTGCTCGACCGCGGCGGCGCGGAAGGTGTCGCCGGCGGCCAGCATCACGCTGTTGCCGTCGTCCTTGAAGCGGCGCGCGAGCTTGCCGATCGTGGTCGTCTTGCCGGCGCCGTTGATGCCGACCATCAGGATCACCAGCGGCCGGCCCGGCGCCGACTCGACGGCCGGCCGGTCGACCCGGCGCAGGATCTCGGCGAGCTGGCCGCGCAGCCGCTGACCCAGCGCGTCGGGGTCCGACAGCTCCTTGCGGCGCACCTGCGCGGTCAGCTCGTCGATGATCCGCCGGGTCGCGTCGACGCCGACGTCGGCGGTCAGCAGCAGCGTCTCGATGTCGTCGAGCAGGTCGTCGTCGATCTGCCGGCGGCCGCTGAGCAGGTCGCCGAGGGCGTCGCCGAGATTGGCCCGGGTCCGCGCCAGCCCGGCCTTGAGGCGGGCGAACAGCCCCTGGGGTTTCGCGGTTTCTTCGGCGACCGCTGCTGCCGGCGCCTGCTTGCTCTTGCCGAATCCGAACATGCCCTGTGTCTGCGGGAACTGTCGATGGCGTCGCCGGTCATTTAGCCAAACCAGCGTCCGCCGGGTGGTTGATGACCCCGGGCCGAGTTGCCAGAATCGGCCCCCGGTCGACGCACTATAGCCATTGTGACGGCGTGTCGAAACACCCGCCGTCGCCCAACCGCAGCCGGGGTAAGCATGCCAGGATTCAAACCGCTCATTTCCTACGTCACCGGGCTGTTGCTGCTCGCCGGGTCCGCGGCCGCCGCGGTCAGCGAGCACGAACTCGGCAACGGCATGAAGGTCATCGTCAAGGTCGACAGCCGCGCCCCGGTCGTCGTGACCCAGGTCTGGTACAAGGTCGGCTCCAGCTACGAGCCCGACGGCATCACCGGGATCTCGCACGCGCTCGAACACATGATGTTCAAGGGCACGCGCGACGTCGCTCCGGGCGAGTTCTCGCGGCGTATCGCGGCGCTCGGCGGCAACCAGAACGCCTTTACCGGCCGCGACTACACCGCGTACTTCGAGACTCTCGCCGCCGAACACCTCGATACCGCGCTCGAACTCGAGGCCGACCGCATGCGCAACCTGGTGCTCGACGCCGACGAGTTCGCCAAGGAGATCGAGGTGGTCAAGGAAGAGCGCCGCCTGCGCACCGAGGACCGTCCCAGCGGCATGGTCTACGAGCAGTTCAACGCCGTCGCGTGGCGCGCATCGCCGTACCGCAACCCGGTGATCGGCTGGATGAACGACCTCGACAACATGACCATCGACGACCTCGCCGACTGGTACCGGCGCTGGTACGCACCGAACAACGCGACGCTGGTCGTCGTCGGCGACGTCGATCCCGCCGAGGTCAAGCGTCTCGCCGACAAGTACTTTGGCGCGTTCGAGCGCGAAGACCTGACGCCGCCGAAGCCCGCCGCCGAGCCGAAGCAGACCGGCGAGACGCGGGTCGAGGTGCGGGTGCCGGCCAAACAGCCGTACCTGGTGATGGGCTTCAAGACACCCAAGATCGGCTGGGCCGAGCAGGAATGGGAGCCCTATGCGCTGTACGTCGCGTCGAGCGTGCTCGACGGCGGCAGCAGTGCCCGCCTGGCGCGCAAGCTGGTACGCGGCAGCGGCATCGCCGCGTCGGCCGGTGCCAGCTACGGCGCCTACGGCCGGCTGCCCGGCATGTTCCTGCTCGACGGCACGCCTACCGACGAGCACAGCGTCGCCGAGGTCGAACAGGCGCTGCGCAGCGAGGTCGAGCGCCTGCGTACCGAGCTGATCGACGAGGCCGAGCTCAAGCGCGTCGTGACCCAGGCGGTCGCGAGCAAGGTCTACGAGGCCGACTCGCTGTTCAACCAGGCGATGGAGATCGGCGTTCTCGAGACCGTCGGCCTCGACTGGCGCCTGATTGAGAAAGAGATCGACGCGCTCAAGGCGGTCACGCCGGAGCAGGTGCGTGACGTCGCGCAGCGCTACCTGATCAACGAGAACCTGACGGTCGCCACGCTGGTGCCGTTACCGATGGATCAGAAGGCGCCGCGCGCCGCCGTCACCGGAGGCCGCCATGGCAGCTAATTCGATCAAACACCTGTTCGCGCCCGCCGTCGCGGCCGTCGCGCTGCTCGCACTCGGCGCGGCCGCCGTCGCCGGGCCGAAAGTGGATTCGTGGCAGACCGGCGGAGGCGCCAAGGTCATGTATGTGCACGCACCGGACCTGCCGATGGTCGACGTGCGTGTCGTCGTCGACGCCGGCAGCGCGCGCGACGGCGAGCTCGCGGGCCTGGCGCGCTTCACCAGCGCGATGCTCAGCGAGGGCGCCGGTGACTGGGATGCCGACACGCTGGCCGAGCGCCTGGAGTCGCGCGGCATCGAGCTCGGCAGCAGCTCGCTGCGCGACATGGCCTGGGTCAGCGTGCGCAGCCTGGTCGAGCCCGACGTGCTCGACGTCGCGCTGGATACGCTGCGCACCGTGCTCGCGGCACCGCGCTTCGACGCCGCCGCGATCGAGCGCGTCCGCCAGCAGATGCAGATCGGGCTGCGCCGCGCGCTGCAGTCCCCGGGCAGCGTCGCCCAGCGGCGTTTCTACCGCACGCTGTATGCCGGCCACCCGTACGCGCATCCGCCGGGCGGTGAGCAGGCGTCGCTGGCCGCGATCGGCGTCGACGACCTGCGGCGCTTCCATGCCACGCACTATGTCGCCGCCAACGCCGTCGTCGCGATCGTCGGCGCGGTCGATCGCGCTGCGGCCGAGCGCATCGCCGAGCAGGTGACCGGCGGCCTCGCGGTCGGCCAGAAGGCGCCGCCGCTGCCGCCGGTGCCGACCGCGAGCGGTGCCGAGCTGCGCGAGTCGTTCCCGTCTTCGCAGACCCACATCTATGTCGGCCAGGCCGGCATGTCGCGCCACGACCCCGACTACTACCCGCTGTACGTCGGCAACCACGTGCTCGGCGGCGGTGGCCTGGTGTCGACGCTCGGCGACGAGGTGCGCGAAAAGCGCGGCCTGTCGTACTCGGTGTACAGCTACTTCAGCCCGATGCGCGTCGATGGTCCGTTCCTGATGGTCGCGCAGACCAAGAACGAACAGGCCGACAAGGCGCTGCAGGTGATGCGTGAGACGCTGCAACGCTTCGTTGAACAGGGCCCGGGCGACAAGGAGCTCGAGGACGCCAAGCAGAACCTGATCGGCGGTTTCCCGCTGCGCATCGCGAGCAACGGCAAGATCGTCGAGTACCTGGCGATGATGGGCTTCTACGACTACCCGCTCGATCATCTCGACACGCTGCCGGGCAAACTGGCCGCGGTCACGGCCGAGCAGGTGCGCGATGCGTTCAGCCGGCGCATCGTCGACGCGGCCGGGATCGCCGTGATCGTCGGAGGCGCCGCCACGGGCGACGACAGCAGCGGCTGACGTTTGCCGTCCGGCGCCAACCAGGTCCGCATCATCGGCGGCCGCCATCGCGGTCGCCGCCTGCCGTTCGTCCCGGTCCGCGGCCTGCGACCGACCCCCGACCGGGTGCGGGAGACCCTGTTCAACTGGCTGCGCGCCGATGTCGCCGGCGCGCGCTGTCTCGACCTGTTCGCCGGCAGTGGTGCGATCGGCCTCGAGGCGCTGTCGCGCGGTGCCGCGGCGCTGACGCTGGTCGAGCGCCACCGCGCTGTCGCCGAGCGGTTGCGTGCCAATGTCGCGCTGTTACACGAGGAGGCCGCGCTCGAGGTCATACAAGCCGACGCGCTGCGCTGGCTGGCGACCGCGACGGCGCGCCGCTACGACATCGTCTTCGTCGACCCGCCGTTCGCCACCGATCTGATGGCTGCGGCGTGCGCGCGCCTGGAGACGCGCGGCTGGCTGGCCGACGACGCCGTGGTCTATCTTGAGCAGGATGCGCACCGGGCCTGGCCGGCGCTGCCGCCGAGCTGGACCCTGTACCGCGAGGGCCGCGCCGGGCAGTCGGCGCAGCGTTTGTTGCGCCGCAGCAAGCTGCGTTAGTATGACAGGTCCACGACAGCCGGAGCCAGGGCGCCGACCGCGTCCTGAACACGTAACAAGAAATCATGAAGACCGCCGTCTATCCGGGTACGTTTGACCCGATCACCAACGGGCACGTCGACCTCGTCGCACGCGCGTCCAGGCTATTCGACCAGGTCATCGTCGCGGTGGCCAAGGACACCGGCAAGGCGCCGGTCTGCGGTATCGACGAGCGCGTCCAGCTCGCGCAAGTCGCGCTGGCCGACGTCGCGGCCGTCGAGGTCGTGCCGTTCGAGGGCCTGTTGGTCGAGTTCTGCCGCCAGAGCGGCGCCGGGATCGTGCTGCGCGGTCTGCGCGCGGTGTCCGATTTCGAGTACGAGTTCCAGCTCGCGAGCATGAACCGCCGCCTTGCCCCGGACATCGAGACGGTGTTCCTGACACCGGCCGAACAGTACGCCTTTATCTCCTCGACGCTGGTGCGGGAAATCGCCCGGCTCGGCGGGGATGTGTCAGAATTCGTGCATCC
>JASJCU010000146.1 GCA_030065815.1 Gammaproteobacteria bacterium
CTCGCCGAACGCGCCGGGCCTGTCGAGCAGTGCCGCCCAGTACCGCGCCAGGCACAGCGACACGATCGAACCGACGAACCAGGTCGCGGCGACACCGCCGACCATCCAGCCCGAGATCGCCTCGATCAGCGGCCCGAGGTTGGCGGCGGCCTGCGCCTGCTCGTCGAGGCGCCGGACCACGAACTCGTTCAGCGCATCGAGCCAGAACGCGGCCGGGTCGCCGAGCATCGCGTACTGCAGCACGACGACGATTGCGCCACCGATCGCCGCGGCCTCGATCGCCAGACGCAGCGAGCCGGTGCTGCCCATGATGCCGCCGAGCACCGCGGCCGGCAGCCACAGGATCAGTGCGATCAGCGCCATCGCGATCGGCATCTGGAACAGCAGGCCGCCGAGGCCGCCGATCGCCAGCAGCGCCGACGCCAGCACCAGGGCGCCTTCACGCCAGCCCTGGCGCAGCACGGTCAACGTGATCACCGCAGCACTGGCCAGCGCAAGCGGCGTTATCAACAGCGCCAGCACCGCCAGCACCGTGGCCGCAATCACCGCCTGCATGCGGCCCTTCATCACCCATTCGGCGAAGGCCTTCATGCACCTACCCCGTCGGTCCGCGTCGCCATCAACCCGCGCGGCAAACCGACCGTTCGATCAGTGGCTGTCCGAGTACGGCAGCAGCGCCAGGAACCGGGCGCGCTTGACCGCATCCGCGAGTTGACGTTGGTACTTGGCGCTGGTGCCGGTGATCCGGCTCGGTACGATCTTGCCCGACTCGCTGACGTACTGTTTCAGCAGGTTCAGGTCCTTGTAGTCGATCTCCGTGATACCTTCGGCGGTAAAACGGCAGAACTTGCGGCGGCGGAAGAAACGTGACATCGCGTGTGACTCCTCAGGATGCGTCGGCCGCAGCCGGTTTTTCGGAATCCTTGGCGGCCGGCGCGGCGGGACGGCTGTCTTCCTTGTCCTCTTCCTTGGCCAGCGGCGAGGTCTCGGTGACCGCGGCCTTGCGGCGGGTCACGAGGTTGCGCAGCACCGCGTCGTTGAAACGGAACGCGCTCTCGAGCTCGGCCAGTGCCTCGGCACCGCACTCGATGTTCATCAGCACGTAGTGGGCCTTGTGGACCTTGTTGATCGGATAGGCCAGCTGGCGACGGCCCCAGTCTTCGAGGCGGTGGATGGTTCCGCCGCTGCTCTCGATGGTCGCGCGGTAGCGCTCGACCATGTGCGGTACCTGCTCGCTCTGGTCCGGATGGACCAGGAACACGATCTCGTAGTGACGCATTGTTGCTCCTTACGGTTTAAAGCCTCCCGCACGTGGCGGTGAGGCAAGGAGGACCCGCACCCGGCAGGTCTGAAAGGCGCGAAATGCTACGCGAAAAGTCCAGGCCATGCAAATGCCTAGCCGCGCCCCGGGCCGCCGTCCGGGGGTCCCCTGCCGAGCCAGCGACGACCGGCCAGGCCGCCGACGAGCACGGCCACCGGCAGCAGGGCCACGGCGCCTGGCAGACCGATGCTCGCAGCGACGGCCTCGCCGGTCGCCTCACGATGCAGCGCGAGCGCGAACAGTAGTACGACCACGCCGACCGCAGCGCCGCCGGCGGTCGCCAGCCGACGCCGTCGCCGACTCTCGGCCTGGCCGCGGCCGTCGCGCCGGGTCTCGCCGACGATCGCGGCCAGCAGCTGTTCGAAATCGTCGGCGAAGCGCGAATTCCGGATCTCGGCGGCATTCTGCATCGCCAGATCGGCGATCTCCGCGGGCAGCGCGTCACGGTCGGGCATCTTGGCGTCATCGACCAGCACCGGGATGATCGTCAGCCCCTGCCGCAGCGCCGTGCTGATCTCGTGGCGCACGTAGTCGTCCGCTTCCCAGACGCGCGGACGCGACGCGTCGCCGGCGGTCGCCATCCAGCGGCTGCCGATCAGCACCAGCAGCACCGCCGACCCCTGCAACGCCGCGTCGATCCGCTGCGCGAAATGCGATCCCGGCCGGATCGCGCTGACGTCGAGGAACAGGCGGCGTTCGGGCAGCCGCTCGGCGAGACGGTCGTGGATCCGGCCGGCCATCGACGCGGTGTCGGACCGACGGTAGCTGATGAAGATGCCGTCGGCGCCCATCGCGGTCAGCGCGGATGCGGGCCCGACGCCGTCGACTCCGGGAAGATCACCACGGTGTCTGCGAGCCGCGGCAATGCCGCCGTCGCCGCGTACCAGCCGATCTTGTGCAGGTGCTGATGGGCGGTAAACCGACCGGGTAACTGGACCTGTGCGATGTCGCGCTCGCGCGCCTTGTGGAACTCGTAGACCAGGGCCGTCGTGCGATGCCGGGTCGAGTATGGCTGGCGTGCCAGCGCATCCGGCAGGTCGTTGAAGCCTCCGGTGATCAGCGCTTCGGCGGCCGGCCGGTCCAACGCCTCGCCGCTGGCCTCGAACGACCGATCCGTGGCGATGAACACGACCATTCTATAGTTGCCGGGCGGGACCCAGAACAGATCGCGGATGTAGGTCAGAAAGTCGGTCACCGCGCCGCGATCGGCGTCCCCGAGGGAGTCGCCGTTGCGGTCGACGGATTCCAGCCGTGTGACCATCGCGAAGCCGTTGGGCGCGGCATAGAAGCGCAGCTCGTGCTTGCCGGCGAGTTCGAGCGTCGCGGTCAACGCCCGTGACACGTCGGCCAGCGTGACCGGGTCGCGCAGGAACACCGTCGGCAGCACCTGCATCGCCGATGCGCGCGGCGGCGGCCACGGGAACGCCGGCATCGGGGGCGCCGCCGGCATCTCAGGCGCCGGTTCGGTCTCGACCGGCTCGTCGGCGACCGGATCCTCGACGATGACGGGATCCTCGATGATGGCAGGCTCGTCGACGATGACGGGTTCCTCGACGGGTTCAGGGAAGGTCGGCACCTGATCCGGTGCACCGGCCAGCTCCTCGCTGACACTCCCCATGTAGTCGCCGCGCACGAACAGCCAGGCCAGCGTCGCCAACGCGAGTCCGGCCAACGCGACCGCGCTACCCGACAGCAACAGGTAGTGGGTGCGCCGGCACAGCCAGGTGTATGCCGCGTAGCCACCGGCCAGCGCGGCCAGCAGCAGCGCGGCGGCGACTACCCACTCGGGCAGCGCGTCGATCAGGCCGCCGGCGGCGACCAGCAGCGCGCCTGCCGCCAGCGCCGCGATGCCCGCGCTCGCCAGTGCCCCCACGGCGCAGCTGACGCGCTGTGGCCAGGTCCGCTTGTTGTCCGATCCGCGTTGCGCCACGTTGCCAGACACCGGAAGCGCGCCGTGAGTGCGCGTGATCAAGTGTGGTCGGTGAACGACCGAGCGGCAAGTCGGCAGGAACGGCGGTCGGCACCTGCCGGCCGCGGCGTCAGGCGGGGTGGGCGCGACGCTGGCGCAGCGCCTCGTACAGACAGACGCCGGTCGCGACCGCGACGTTCAGGCTCTCGACGCTGCCGAGCATCGGCAGGCGGACCAACCGGTCGCAGGTGTCTCGTGTCAGGCGGCGCATGCCGTCGCCTTCGGCGCCCATGACCAGCGCCAGCGGCCCGGTCAGGTCGGCATCGAACAGCGCGGTGTCGGCATCACCGGCGGTGCCGACGACGAACACGCGGTGCGTGTCTTGCAGGTAGCGCAGCGTGCGTGCCAGGTTCGTGACCTGGACGAAGGGTACCGTCGCCGCGGCGCCGCTGGCGACCTTGCAGACGACCGGTGTCAGGCCGCCGGCGCGGTCGCGCGGTGCGACGACTGCGTGCACGCCGGCGGCGTCGGCGCTGCGCAGGCACGCGCCGAGGTTATGCGGATCGGTGATGCCGTCGAGCACCAGCAGCAGCGGCGGCGTATCCCGCGTGCCGAGCAGCTCGTCGAGCGCGGCCTCGCCGAGGCTGGTCGGCACCTCGCCGTGGGCGACGACGCCCTGGTGGTTGGCACCGCCGGTCATGCGATCCAGCTCGGCCTTGTCGCTCGCCCTGGCCTTCACCCCGTGGCGGTGCGCCTCGTCGAGCAGCTGGCGCAGGCGGCGATCGCGGCGCTCGGCATCGAACCAGAGCCGGTCGATGCGCTCGTTGCCGTGCTTGAGCGCGCTGCGCACGGCGTGGATCCCGACGATCAGCTGACCCCGATCCGGCATCGATCAGCCCTTGGCCTTCCTCTTGCCACGCCCACCGCGGCCACCGCGCTTGCCGCCACGCTCGGCCGTGCGTCGTGCGGGTTTGCCACTGTCGGGCTTGTCGCGCCGCCGGCCCTTGCCCGGCTTGCGGTCGTCGCCGCGCTTGTCGCCATCGGCGGTACCGGCGAGCACGAAGTCGATCTTGCGGTCGTCGATGTTGACCGCGGCCACGCGCACGCGGATCGGGTCGCCGAGGCGATAGACCTTGCCGGTGCGATCGCCGCGCAGGCGGTGCCCGACCGGGTCGAAGTGGAAATAGTCGTAGTCGAGTGCCGTGATGTGGACCAACCCCGATACATAGATGCCGTCGAGCTCGACGAAGATGCCGAAGCTGTTGACGCCCGAGATCACGCCGTCGAAGTCGTCGCCGACCTTGTCGAGCATGAATTCGCACTTCAGTGTGTCGGCCGCGTCGCGGGTCGCGTCGTCGGCGCGGCGCTCGGTCGCCGAACAGTGCTCGCCCATCGCGGTCAGGTGCTGGTGCGTGTACTCGAAGGCCTCGACCGGTTCGCCGGTCAGCAGGTGCCGGAGCGCCCGGTGCACCATCAGGTCGGGGTAGCGGCGGATCGGCGACGTGAAGTGGGTATACGCCGGGAACGCCAGGCCGAAATGGCCGACGTTGTTGTCGGAGTACACGGCCTGCATCATCGAACGCAGCAGCACGACCTGGATGACATGGAAGTCGGCGCGATGCTTCACTTTTTCCAGCAGGTTCGCGTAGTCCTTGGCGGTCGGGCTGGTGCCGCCGTCGAGGCGCAGGCCGAGTTCACCGAGAAACTCGCCGAGGTCGCCGAGCTTCTCGACGCTCGGCTTTTCGTGGATGCGGTACAGTGCCGGCATCTTGTGGCGCAGCAGGTGGCGTGCCGCGGCGACGTTGGCCGCCAGCATGCATTCCTCGATGATGCGGTGCGCGTCGTGGCGCACCAGCGGCACGATCCCGGCGAGCTTGCCGTGATCGTCGAAACGGAAGCGCGTCTCGACGGTGTCGAAATCGATCGCGCCACGTTCGTCGCGCGCGGCGTGCAGCAGCCGGTACAGGCCGTCGAGGTCGTGCAGATGCGGCAACAACGCGGCATGGCGCTCGCACAGCTCGGCATCGTCATCGCGCAACATCTTGCCGACCTGGTCGTAGGTCAGGCGCGCATGCGAGTTCATGACCGCATCGAAGAAGCGCGACCGGAACAGCTTGCCGTCGCGATCGAAATACAGCTCGGCGGTCATGCACAGGCGGTCGACGTGCGGATTCAACGAGCACAGGCCGTTCGACAAGACCTCGGGCAACATCGGGATCACGCGATCGGGGAAATAGACCGAATTGCCGCGCCGGTAGGCCTCGTCGTCGAGCGCGCTGCCAGGGACCACGTACGCCGACACATCGGCGATCGCGACCAGCAGCCGCCAGCCCTTGGTCGTGCGTTCACAGAACACCGCGTCATCGAAGTCGCGCGCGTCGGCGCCATCGATCGTGACCAGCGGGGTACGACGCAGGTCGACACGCCCGCGCTTCGCCGCCTCCGGCACCTCGGGCAGCAGGCCGTCGATCTCGGCCAACAGCTCGTCCGGCCAGTCCTGCGGGATATCGTGCGCACGGATCGCGACGTCGGTGGCCATGCCCGGGGCCAGGTGATCGCCGAGGATCTCGGTGACCTCGCCGAGCGGCTGACGCCACGCCTCCGGGTGCTCGGTGATGTGTACCACCGCCATCTGGCCGTGGCGCGCCCCGCGCAGCCGGTCCGGTGTGATCAGGATCTGCTGCGAGACCCGCTTGTTGTCGGGCAGCAGGAACGCGACGCCGGCCTCGATCTGCAGGCGGCCGACGATGTTCTCGAACGCGCGCTCCAGCACCTCGACGACCGCGGCCTCGCGGCGGCCGCGGCGGTCGACACCGGAGACGCGCGCGACGATGCGGTCACCGTGCCACAGGCGGCGCATCTCGCGCGGGCTCAGGAACAGGTCGTCGCCGCCCTCGTCAGGATGCAGGAAGCCGAATCCGTCCGGATGGCCGATGACCCGACCGTGGATCAGGTCCTCGTGGTTGACGACGCAGTAACCGCCGCGCCGGTTGCATACCACCTGGCCGTCGCGCGCCATGGCGTTGAGACGACGCGACAGCGCATCCTGGCGCTGCGCATCGTCGAGACCCAGTGCAGCGGCGAGCTCGTCGAACGGCAGCGGCGCGCCGTGTGCTTCCATCGTCGTCAGGATGAATTCACGACTCGGGATCGGGTTGGCGTACTTCTTGGCCTCGCGCGCCTGGTAGGGATCGCGATGGCCGCCGGAGCGGCGGGGTTTGCGTTTTGCCACGTGTCGGGGAGTCTCTGTGGGCTTGGACTGGGCCCGCCATTGTAGCGTTGACAGCCCTCTGGTGTCGCTGTAGTGTTCGCGCTTCTGTTTTGGGACCCCTCCAATTTTGGACACCCGAAGCACGGCCGAAGTGGCGGAATTGGTAGACGCGCATGGTTCAGGTCCATGTCGGGGCAACCCGGTGGAGGTTCAAGTCCTCTCTTCGGCACCACCAGACAATGCGACAGCCCCGGCCGAACGGTCCGGGGCTTTGCGTTTTGGGACCGGCTACCGCGGCAAAAAAAAGACGGGCGACTGCGGGGAGAGCAGTGGCCCGTCAAGCGCTATATTCGCGCCAGAGGAGAGCGTCCCAATCCCGCCGGTCCATGTCGGCTGAATGACGCTACACCCTGACTAACGGCCGTGCCGCCGAACGGTTGAACAACTCGTGCTTTTGCTTCCCAGGCGGCGAACCGCGGCGCAATCGCTATAGTGTTAGCGGACAGCGACGAAACGAGCCGCCAATGACCCAGCTTACCGCCGTGCGCGGCGACATCACGCAACTCGACGTCGATGCCATCGTCAATGCGGCCAATGAATCGCTGCTCGGCGGCAGCGGCGTCGACGGCGCTATCCATCGTGCCGCCGGTCCCGAACTGCTCGCGGCATGCCGCGCGATCGGCGGCTGTCCGACCGGTGCGGCGCGCATCACGCCGGGATTCGCGTTGCCCGCGCGCTTCGTGATCCACACGGTCGGACCCGTCTGGCGGGGTGGCAAACACCAGGAACCGGCGCTGCTCGCATCGTGCTACCGCGAGTCGCTGGCGCTGGCGCACGATCACGCCCTGCGCAGTATCGCGTTTCCGGCGATCAGCACCGGCAACTACGGATTCCCGCTGGCATTGGCGACGCGTATCGCGGTCGACACCGTCGCGTCGTCGCTGGCGCCCGACGATCCGCTGCAGCGGGTCACGTTCTGCTGTTTCTCCGATCACGACCTCGCCGTGTACGAGCGCGAACTGGCGCAGCGCGCCGCGAGCTGAGTCGTGACCGGCCGCCCAGTCGACACCGTGCCTCGCGCCGCCGACCGGCAGTCGCGACACACCTGAGCCGATGTCGCTGTACTTTGCCTACGGTTCCAACATGTCGCTGCCGCGACTGCGGGCGCGCGTGCCGTCGGCGCGGGCAGCACGGCGCGTCGTGCTGACCGGCCACCGGCTGGCGTTCCACAAGATCGGCAGGGACGGTTCCGGCAAGTGCGACATCGCCGCTGCCGCGCGGCCGTCGGACCGCGTGCACGGCGTGCTCTACCGGATCGCACCGGACCACCGCGCGGCCCTCGACGCCGCCGAGGGCCTCGGACGCGGCTACGCGACCAAGACCGTCGTGCTGACGACGCCGGCGGGCGGGCAGCGCACAGCGTTCACCTATTACGCGACCGCGATCGACGACGCCCTGGCACCGTACTCGTGGTACCTGCAGCACGTCCTGCGCGGCGCGCGGGAACACGCGCTGCCGGCCGCCTACATCGCCGCGATCGCTGCGGTGGCGGCCGTCGCCGATCCGGATCGGCGACGCAGCCGCCGCGAACTCGCGATTTACCGTTGACCGGCACGCGGCCCGCGGATACCCGATGCCACGCCATACGCTGACCGCCGTCCTGCTCATCGCGATCGTCGCGGCATTCGCCCAGCTGGATGACCGCGGGCCACTGTCGTGGCACGACCGCGCCGGCGATGCGGCCGCGCGGCACGGCGGCACGCCGGCGATCGCCGCGGCATTCCGCGCACAGCGCAGCGACGTGCAGGTCGAGGGGCACGGGATCGTCGAGCGGGTGCTGCGCGACGATCTCGACGGCAGCCGCCATCAACGCTTCATACTGCGCCTCGACAACGGCCAGACGCTGCTGGTCGCGCACAACATCGACCTCGCCCCGCGTATCCCGGGTCTGCGCCGCGGTGACCG
>JASJCU010000027.1 GCA_030065815.1 Gammaproteobacteria bacterium
CATCGTGAACGCCCGCAAGATCGCGTCAATGCGGTGAATCAGCGATACAATCAGGTGGCACAGGGCCGAACGCCGGACCGACTGGCGGCCCGCCGGGATGGTCGACGGTTGCGGACCGGGTCAGACCGCGCGCAGCACCGGCGGTGCACGCCGCGGCACCGACGGCAGACCCGGCAGCAGGCGCGCCAGCGCCTCGCGGCACTCGTCGTCGAGCTCGCCGAACTCGATACCGAAACCGTGCAGACTCTGGTGGGCGACCCGTCCCTTGATGGTCAGGCAGGTGTCGCAGATCTCGCTGCCCGGTTGAAACGTCACCGAGACGGCGGCGCCAATCGGCACGATGCTGGTTTCGGCGCGGAAGTACACGCCACTGCTCGCAAGGTCGGTGATTTCACCGCGGATCAGGCCGAACCGCGAACAGGCCAGGACCGCACTCAACGTAACGGCCTTCCTGTCGCTGCGTCGCTGCTCCATCGCTCCCTCCTGAGGTATCATCCCTGGCATCAGGTCTGTCGCCTGTTTCGGCGCCGGGTTCACTCCGTCATTATCCTCGTCAATGGCGACGCGGCCATTGGGGCGATCCTAGGCTGAATCTAGTGATTACCCTTAGAGGGCGGCCCGAAGTGCCTGTTTATAGGGCTATTTTAAGGACCTAAACGCCTCAACGCGCCCGACCCATGCAGATCGACAACGCGGTCACACCTGGCCTGATGCGGCGACTCGCCGCGATCTTCTACGACAGTTGGCTGGTCGCCGGCATCTGGCTGCTCGCTGTCATCGTCGATACCTTCGTGCGTGATCCCGAGGGCCTCGGCTGGGAGATCTCCCATCTGCCGCTGCAGCTGTTCATCCCGGCGGTGCTGTTCGGGTTCTTCGGCTGGTTCTGGACCCACGGTGGACAGACCCTCGGTATGCGCGCATGGCGCCTCAGGCTGCTCGGCGACGACGGTGCGCCCGTCAGTTGGCGCCAGGCCGTCGTGCGCACGGCCGCGGCACACCTGTCGCTGTTGGCCGTCGGGCTCGGTTACCTGTGGGTGTGGATCGATCGTGACCGCCTGGCATGGCACGACCGGCTGAGCCGGACACGCCTGGTCATGGTCGAGAAACGCTGACTCAGCGCACCCCGCGCATCATCCACAGACCGATGGCGATGAAGGCCATCGCCGGAACCAGCGCGCTGATGACCGGGTTGAGCTCGTAGACGACAGCGACGTACGACATGCCGCGGTTGAGCATGTAGAACCCCATACCCAGCGCGACGCCGAGAAAGACGCGCTGCCCCATGCCGACGAAACGCTGATGGGCGAGCACGAACGGAATCGCGATCAGCAGCATCACCAGGGTCGCGACCGGGGCCGCCAGCTTGCCCCAGAACGCGACCTCGTAGTCGGTCGCCGACTGCCCGTTGTCGCGCATGACCCGGATGTAGTGGTACAACTCGTCGATGCGCAGCATGTTCGGGGCAACGACGATGGCGCTGAGCAGCCCCGGGTCGAGCAGCGAATCCCAGCGCGCCTCGGCCAGTTCGCGGCGTTCGATCCCGGAGTCGGCGACCTGACTCTGCCGGATGCCATACATCTGCCAGTGGTCGCCGCGGTGCTCGGCGCGTGCCGCATAGGTCGACAGGCGCAGGCGGTCGTCGGCGTCGAACTCGTAGATATAGATGTCCTCGAGGCGCGCTCCGGGCAAAATCCCGCGGATGTTGACGAAGGCCCGACCGTCGCGCGCCCAGAAGCCGTAGCGGGTCTTCAGCGTGACCTTCTCCTGCTGTTGCTCCGTACGGTGCTGCTCCCCCCATTGCTCGGCGGCCGGCGCGACCAGCTCGCCGAACAGAAACACGAGCAGCATCATGACCAGGCCGGCCTTGACCACGGCGACGACGATCTGGCGCAGCGAGAAGCCGCTGCCGCGCATCGCGATGAGTTCACCGTGCGCCCCCATCGCCCCCAGCCCGATCAGGCTGCCGACCAGCGCGGCCACCGGGAACACCTCGAACACGTAGCGTGGTGCCGACAGCACCGCGACCAGGAACGCATCGCCGATCGTGTAGGCGCCCCTGCCGACATCTTCGAACTCGTCGATGAAGCCGAAGAACACCAGCAACACGACCAGCACCAGCAGTGCCATGCCGGTAGCCTTGAACATCGTCGTCGCGATGTAGCGCTCGAAGATTGTCAGCGTCATGCACGCGACTCCCGCCAGCGCCGTCGGCGCGCCCACCACCAATGGGAATCGGCCAGCATGATCAAGCCGGCGACCGCGAGCATCAGCAGTGGCAGCCACCACATCCCCAGCCATTGCGGCACCGAACCGTCCTCCAACCAGCGCTCGGCGACACGCTGCAGGTTGATGAACGTGAAGTACAGCAACACCGCCAGGGTCAGCCGGCCGTAGATGCCCGAGCGCGGCGGCGCGCGCGCCAGCGGCACGGCGAGTACCGCGAATGCCAGCAATGCCAGTGGCACCGACAGGCGGAACTGGAACTCGGCGTAGTCGCGCGGGTCGTCCGATGCCAGCAGGTCCTGCCACGGCTTGGCACTGACCGGCAGCCGATAGACCAGCGTTTCGAGGGTCGGGATGCGGATCGCGTACTCGTCGAAGCTGCCGATCGTGAAATCGAGATCGCCGGGGCGGCCCTCGTAACGCTGGC
This sequence comes from Gammaproteobacteria bacterium, assembly GCA_030065815.1. Taxonomy (GTDB): domain Bacteria; phylum Pseudomonadota; class Gammaproteobacteria; order Chromatiales; family Chromatiaceae; genus Thiosocius. The sequence continues at coordinate 2,651 of JASJCU010000027.1, forward strand.
CATCGGTCAGGATCACGTAGCGCTCGCCGGTCTCCGGATCGGTGGTCTGGTAGGCGTGCTCGGCGGTCACGAGGCCGAGCTGGCCCTGCTGGCGGTCCTGGACAAACACGCCGTCGAGCCGAGACCCGTCTTCGGACAGGCGCTCGGTGTAGACGACCAGCCCGCCACGGCTGTATTCGTTGAACCGGCCGGCGCGCACGCCGCTGATGTCCGCGCTGTCGGCCTGGCTGGCCTTGAGTTCAGCGACGCCGGCGCGCGCCCACGGCAGCAGCTCCATGACCAGCAGGCCGACCAGCAACGCCAGCGGTATGGCGGTGATCAACACCGCGCGAAACAGCCTCGCGTAGCCGAAACCTGAAGCCGCGAGCGCGACCATCTCACTGTCGCGGTACATGCGACCCAGCACCCAGAGCACAGCGAAGAACAGCGCCGGCGGGATGATCAGACCGAGCGCCTTGACCAGTTCGAAACCGACGACGAGCAGCAATATGTCGGTGCTCAGCGTGCCGACCGCGGCCTTGCCGAGGTAACGCACCATGATGTTCGACAACAGCACCAGCGCGAGGATTGCGACGATGACCAGCAGCGTCTTGACGATCTCTCGTAACAGCAGGCGATCGATGGTACCCACGGCGGTTCCCTTACGGCGTTGTTTCGCTACACTCTGTACGCTGACCCGATCGCACCTTACCGCCAAGCGCAGACCAGCGAAAGCGCGACGCAATCTCTACTGCAACACACGAGGACATCGATGGACTACAGCTGCAAGCTCGGCCCCGCAGGGAATCTCAAGACCGCCTGCCTGGTGGTCGGCGTATTCGCGAAGAACCGCATGCCGCCGCAGACCGAGGTGCTCGACGATGCCCTGGGCGGACAGATCAAGGCCGTGTTGAAGCGCCAGGACTTCGCCGCCGACACCGCTGACACGCAGATGCTCTACGAACCGCGCGGTGCTGCGGCAGCCCGCATCCTGCTGGTCGGGCTCGGGGACCACAAGGACTTTGCTCCAGGCCTGTTCGGCAAGGCGATGCAGGCCGCGTTTGCTGTGCTCAACAGGTCCGGCGCCGCGGACTGCGCGCTCGTGCTGCCGGGCACGGGCGAAAACGACGATACCTACCGCCTGACTCGCGCCGCCGTCGACGCCGCCGAGACCGCGGTGTACCGCTTCGACCGCTGCAAGAGCGAATCGAAACCACCGAAGAAACCGCTCAAACGCATAGCCATCGTCGTCGACAATCGCGCGCAGCTGGCCAGTGCCAAGCGCGCCGCCGAGCACGGCCGTGCGATCGGCAACGGCAGCCGCTTCGCCAAGGATCTCGCCAACCTGCCGGGCAACCTGTGTACACCGAGCTACCTGGCCGAGCAGGCCCAGGCGCTGGCGCGCGGCAAACGCAAGCTCAAGGCCAATGTGCTCAGTGAGGCGCAGATGGACAGGCTGGGCATGGGCAGCCTGTTGTCGGTGTCGCGCGGCAGCCGCCAGACGGCCAAGCTGATCGTGCTCGAGTACAAGGGCGGCAAGGCCAGCAGCAAGCCGATCGCGCTGGTCGGCAAGGGGCTGACGTTCGACGCGGGCGGCATCTCGATCAAGCCGGCGGCCAATATGGACGAGATGAAGTACGACATGTGCGGCGGCGCCAGCGTGCTCGGTACGCTCGCGGCCGTGGCCGAGCTGGAACTGCCACTGAACGTCGTCGGCGTCGTGCCCAGCTCGGAAAACCTGCCCGATGGCGACGCCAACAAGCCGGGCGACATCGTGACGTCGATGTCCGGCCAGACGATCGAGATCCTGAACACCGATGCCGAGGGCCGGCTGATATTGTGCGACGCGCTGACCTACACCGAACGCTTCGACCCGGCCGCCGTGATCGACGTCGCCACCCTGACCGGGGCCTGCATCGTTGCGCTCGGTGACCAGGCCAGCGGCCTGATGACCAACGACGACGCGCTCGGCGCCGAGATCCTCGAAGCCGGCGAGGCCTGCGGCGACCGCGCCTGGCAGCTGCCGCTGTGGGACGAGTACCAGAAGCAGCTCGACAGCAACTTCGCCGACATGGCCAACATCGGCGGCCGCGGCGCCGGCACGATCACCGCGGCCTGCTTCCTGTCGCGCTTCGCCAAGAAGTTCAAATGGGCGCACCTCGATATCGCCGGCATCGCATGGCTCGGTGGCGCGCAGAAAGGTGCAACCGGGCGACCGGTGCCGTTGCTGACCGAGTTCCTGCTGCGGCGCGCCAAGGCGAAGATGTGAGCCGCGGCACGCCATGACCCAGGTCGACTTCTACGTGCTCGACGCCGAAGCGCCCGGCGACCGCTACCACCTCGCCTGCCGCGTCGCCGAACGCGCGCGGCGCGCCGGCAAGCGGGTTTTGATCCACACGCCGGTCGCGGCCGAATCGAACCACGTCGACCGGCTGCTGTGGACACTGTGGGAATCGAGCTTCGTCCCGCACGGCGTGCTTGGCCGCGCCGACCCGGCCTGCAACCCGATTCTGATCGGCGACGGCAGCCAGGACGGCGACGAACACGATGTGCTGATCAACCTGGCCGACGACGTGCCGGTGTTCTTCGGGCGCTTCCAGCGGCTCGTCGAATGCGTGGACCACGACGAGGGCGTCAAGACAGCGAGCCGGCAGCGCTTTCGCTATTACCGCGAGCACGGCTACCCGCTGAACACGCACACAATCCGCTGAGCGCCGCTCAGCGTGCGCGGTCGTCGGCGATCGGCGTTCGCCGGAACGGCAGCCACGATCCCGCGAGGCAGGTCACATCGGCGGCCCGTTTGGCGAAGACGACGTCGCTCAGTGAACGTCGGCCGGCCGGCGTGCCGCCACGCCAGGCTGCGACCCGGGATCATCGAAAAAGGGGTCCGCAGACCCCTTTGGTTGGCCGGTCACGGCGCCGGCGCCGCTCAGGCCTCGGCCTCCTCGGCAACGGCCTTCATGCTCAGGCGGATGCGGCCCTGCTTGTCGACCTCGAGCACCTTGACCTTGATGGTGTCGCCCTCGGACAGCTTGTCGCTGACCTTTTCGACGCGCTCGTCGGAGATCTGGCTGATGTGCACGAGGCCGTCCTTGCCGGGCAGGATCGTGACGAAGGCGCCGAAGTCCATCAGGCGTGCGACGCGGCCCTCGTAGATCGCGCCGACCTCGACCTCGGCCGTGATCAGCTCGACGCGTTTGCGCGCCTCGTCACCGGCGCTCTTGTCGACCGAGAAGATCTTGACCGTGCCGTCGTCGCTGATGTCGACCGTCGCTCCGGTCTCTTCGGTGATCGAGCGGATGGTCGCACCGCCCTTGCCGATGACGTCGCGGATCTTGTCCGGGTGGATCTTGAACGACACGATACGCGGCGCGTGTTCGGACATCTGCTCACGCGGCGCCTTGATCGCCTTGTTCATCTCGCCGAGGATGTGCAGGCGGCCTTCTTTGGCCTGGCCCAGCGCGATCTCCATGATCTCCCGGGTGATGCCGTCGATCTTGATATCCATCTGCAAGGCGTTGATACCGCGCTCGGTACCGGCGACCTTGAAGTCCATGTCGCCGAGGTGGTCCTCGTCGCCGAGGATGTCGGTCAGCACCGCGAACTGGTCGCCCTCCTTGATCAGGCCCATCGCGACGCCGGCAACCGGCGCCTTCAGCGGCACGCCGGCGTCCATCAGTGACAGGCTGGTGCCGCACACCGACGCCATCGACGACGAACCGTTCGACTCGGTGATCTCGGAGACCACGCGGATCGAGTACGGGAAGTCCTCGCCGTCGGGCATGCACGCGAGCACGCCACGCTTGGCCAGGCGGCCGTGGCCGATCTCGCGACGCTTCGGGCTGCCGACGCGGCCCAGCTCGCCGACACAGAACGGCGGGAAGTTGTAATGCAGCATGAAGGGCTCGCGGAACGAGCCCTCCAACGCGTCGATGATCTGCGAGTCACGCTCGGTACCCAGCGTCGTGACGACCATCGCCTGGGTCTCGCCGCGGGTGAACAGCGCCGACCCGTGGGTGCGCGGCAGCACGCCGGTGCGAATGGCGATCGGCCGCACCGTCTTGGTGTCGCGACCGTCGATGCGCGGCTCACCGGCGATGATGCGACCACGCACGATGTTCTTCTTCAGCTTGTCGATCGCGGCGCCGACGTCGTCGTCGCTGAACGCCGGCTCATCGCCGCCGCAAAGCTGCTCCTTGGCCGCCGCCTTGGCGGCATCGATCGCGGCATAGCGATCCATCTTGTCGGCTACCGTGTACGCGGTACGCATCGCGTCGCCGCAGGCGGCTTCAACCGCGGCCGTGAGGTCGGCGTTCTCGACCACGTCCGGCATCTCGATGATCGGCTTGTTGACCTCGGCGGCCAGCGACTTGATGGTCTCGATCACGACCTGCATCTGCTCGTGACCGTACAGCACGGCACCCAGCATGACCTCTTCGGAGAGCTGGCTGGCCTCGGACTCGACCATCAGCACCGCGTTCTCGGTACCGGCGACGACGAGGTCGAGATCGGTCTCGTCGCCGAGGCCGGTCGGGCCATTGAGGATGTAGTTGCCGTCCTTGTAGCCGACGCGCGCGGCGCCGATCGGACCCTGGAACGGCGCACCCGATATCGCCAGCGCCGCCGACGTGCCGATCAGCGCCGGGATCTCCGGGTCGACCCTCGGATTCAGCGACTTGACCGTACAGATGACCTGGGTCTCGGCGATGAACGCCTTCGGGAACAGCGGGCGGATCGGGCGGTCGATCAGGCGCGAGGTCAGGATCTCCTTTTCCGACGGGCGCCCTTCGCGGCGGAAGAAGCCGCCCGGGATCTTGCCGGCGGCGTAGGTCTTTTCCTGGTAGTCGACGGTCAGCGGGAAGAAGTCACGGCCGCTGTCGAGGTTCTTGTCGTAGACCACCGTGACCAGTACTACGGTGTCGGCCATGTTGACCATGACGGCCGCATCGGCCTGGCGGGCGATCTCACCGGTCTCTAGGGTGACGGTATGGTCGCCGAACTGAAAGGTTTTCTTGATCGGGTTCACTGGGAGCTCCTGAAGCCTGAGGTGTGTTGTCGCTTAGCGGCGCAGTCCGAGACGACCGATCAGCTCGCGATAGCGTTCCACGTCCTTCGACTTGAGGTAGTCGAGCAGTTTGCGGCGCTGATTGACCAGGCGAACCAGACCCTGGCGGGAATGATGGTCTTTCTTGTGGTTTTGGAAATGCGGCGTGAGATCGGTGATGCGCGCGGTCAGCAGCGCGACCTGCACCTCGGTCGAACCCGTGTCTTTCGGGCCCTTGCCGTACTCGTCGATGATGGCCTGTTTCTGTGCTGCACTCATTGTCATGACACGTCTCCTGTCATACTGCCGTTGCATGGCCACCCGACAATGAGTTCAGGACCGGCCCGGCGATCAAAAAAACGCGGCCGAAGTGGCCACGCGGTGAATTCGAGGTCGCGTATTCTCTCTTAAATTCAGGCTGTTGTCAGCCTCCCCCCAGCAATCGCTTGGGGGCGATTTTTCCGTCGTCCTGGACCTGGCCGACCGCGAGGAAGCCGTCGTCGCCGTAGATCCGGACCCAGCCCGCGGTCGGCGCCTTGGGGACCAGCACGGCCTGCCCCTGGCGCAGGTAGAACGCCGTGTCGGCGCTGACCCTGACCTCCGGCCAGTCTGCCAGCGCCGTGTCGATCGGCAGCAACAGTGCATCGAGCGCCTCGCTGCCGGCCGAGGCCGCGGCCTCGAGCGCGTCCATCGTGTGCATCGGCAGCTCGGTGTAAGGGCCGACGCCGGTGCGGCGCAGCGCCGTGACGTGTGCGCCGCAGCCCAGCGCCTCGCCGATGTCCTCGGCCAGCGTGCGCACGTAGGTCCCCTTCGAGCAATGCACGCTGACATCCAGGTCGGGCAGCGTGCAGTCGTGCAGCAGCAGCGCGTGGATCGTCACCGTGCGCGGCTCGCGTTCGACCTCGACGCCCTCGCGGGCCAGCTCGTACAGGCGCTTGCCCTGGTGCTTGAGCGCCGAGTACATCGGCGGCAGCTGTTCGATCTCGCCGCGAAACTGGCCCAGGGCCTGCTCGACCCGTTCGCAGTCGATGTCGTCGAGCGGTCGTTCGCTGAGGATCTCGCCCTCGGCGTCGCCGGTCGCCGTCGTCTGGCCGAGGCGGATGCGGAAACGGTAGTGCTTGTCGGCGTCGAGCAGGAATGCCGACAGCTTGGTCGCGTCACCGAAACAGATCGGCAGCATGCCGTCGGCGAGCGGATCCAGACTGCCGGTGTGGCCGGCCTTGCGCGCGTCGTACAGGCGCTTGACGCGCTGCAGCGCGTGGTTGGAACTCAGGCCGACCGGCTTGTCGAGCAGCAGGATCCCGTTGACCGGGCGACCGCGCGCCCGCCCGCGCCGACCCACGTCAGGACCCGGCAGACCGCGCCGCGGACACCGGCTGCGACCGCGCTGCGCACCAGCAGGACGCGGCGACGCCACGCGGCGCCGGCCGGATACGCCCGGGCGTCATTCGTCGTGCCCACGATCGCGCGCCACGGCGGCGTCGATCAGTGACGACAGGCGCATCCCGGTCTCGACCGACTTGTCGTAGACGAATGCGAGGCGCGGTACGGTGCGCAGGTTCTTCATCGTCTCGGCGAGCCGCCGGCGCAGAAAGGCCGCGGCCTTGTTCAGCGCGGTTTCTGTCAGCTTGGCCTGCGCCGAATCCAGCGTCGTGAAGTAGACCTTGGCGTGCGACAGGTCGCGCACGACCCGCACCTCCTGGATCGTCACCTGGTGGAGACGCGGGTCACGCGCCTCGTCGCGCAGCAGCAACGCTAGCTCGCGATGGATCTCGGCACCGACGCGCTCTTCGCGACCGTATTCCTGCATGTCGACGATGCCCCGCGGTTCAGATCTCGCGGGCCACTTCGACGCGCTCGAACACCTCGATCTGGTCGCCCGCCTTGACGTCGTTGTAGTTCTTGACGCCAATGCCGCACTCGGTGCCGGCCTTGACCTCGTTGACGTCGTCCTTGAAGCGGCGCAGCGATTCCAGCTCGCCCTCGTAGATGACGACGTTGTCGCGCAGCACGCGGATCGGATTGTGCCGCTTGACCGTGCCCTCGACGACCATGCAGCCGGCAATCGCCCCGAGCTTCGACGAGCGGAACACGTCGCGCACCTCGGCCAGGCCGATGATCTCTTCCTTGATCTCCGGCGACAGCAGGCCCGAGATGGCCTTCTTCACGTCATCGATGACCTCGTAGATGATGCTGTAGTAGCGCAGATCGAGGCCATGCTCCTCGACGACGCGACGGGCGCTGGCATCGGCGCGCACGTTGAAGCCGATGATGATCGCGTTCGACGTCACCGCGAGGTTGGCATCCGACTCGGTGATCCCCCCAACGCCGGACGCGACGACCCGCACCTTGGCCTCGTCGACGTCGATCTTCATCAGCGACTCGCGCAGGGCCTCGACCGATCCCTGCACGTCGGCCTTGACGATCAGGTTGACGTAGGCGACCTCGCCCTCGGACATCTGCGAGAACAGCTGGTCGAGCTTGGCCGCCTTCTGTTCGGCGAGGCGGGTATCGCGGTGGCGGACGCGACGCAGTTCGGCGACTTCGCGCGCCTTGCGCTCGTCGGGCAGTGCGACCATGTCGTCCCCGGCCGACGGCGCCGCTGACAGGCCGAGCACCTGGACCGGAATCGACGGGCCGGCCTCTTTCACCGAGCGCCCGTTCTCGTCGAACATCGCACGCACGCGGCCATACTCCGCGCCGGCGACGACGGCGTCACCGCGCTTCAGCGTGCCCGACTGAACCAGCACCGTCGCCACCGGGCCGCGCCCCTTGTCGAGGCTCGACTCGACGATGATGCCGCGCGCCAGGCCGTCGTGCACGGCATTGAGCTCGAGCAACTCGGACTGCAGCAGGATCGCCTCGAGCAGCTGCTCGATGCCCTCGCCGGTCTTCGCCGACACGTTGACGAACTGCACGTCGCCGCCCCAGTCCTCGGGCACGACCTCTTCGGCGACCAGCTCCTGCATCACGCGTTCAGGGTTGGCCTCGGGCTTGTCGATTTTGTTGACCGCGACAACGATCGGCACGCCGGCCGCGCGCGCGTGCTGAATCGCTTCCTTGGTCTGCGGCATGACGCCGTCGTCGGCGGCAACGACCAGGATCACGATGTCGGTCGCCTGCGCGCCACGCGCACGCATCGCCGAAAACGCCGCGTGGCCGGGCGTGTCGAGGAACGAGATCATGCCGTGTCCGGTCTGGACGTGGTAGGCACCGATGTGCTGCGTGATCCCGCCGGCCTCGCCGGCCGCGACCCGCGTCTCGCGGATATGGTCCAGCAGCGAGGTCTTGCCGTGATCGACGTGGCCCATGATCGTGACCACCGGTGCGCGCGTCTGCAGATCGCCCTGCTGCTCTTCGTCGGCCGCCGACAGGATCTCCTCTTCGACGTCCTCTTGTTTCTGCACGACTGCGGTGTGGCCCATCTCTTCGACGACCAGCATCGCCGTCTCCTGGTCGAGTGGCTGGTTGATCGTGACCATCATGCCCATCTTCATCAGCACCTTGATCAGCTCGCCGGCCTTGACCGACATGCGCTGGGCGAGATCGCCGACGGTGATGCTCTCGGGTACCTGCACATCGCGCACGACGGGCGCGGTCGGGCGCTGAAACGCGTGCTGGGAATCGCCGGCGGCGACGGCGCGCGACAGTTTGCGCGCTGCCTTGCCGGTCCGCGGTCCACGTCGTCCAGGCGCTGCGACGTGCAGTTCGCGACGGCCGTGACGACCGCGTTCCGGCCGCTCGTCTTCGTCGCCGCGATGCCGTTTGCCCTTCTTCGACGGCTTGTCACCGGCCTTGCGTTGATCGGCCTCCTGCTGCGCCTTGCGCTGGCGCTCGGACTCCAGACGCGCCTGCTCCTCGGCCTGCTGGCGCTGCTGTTCCTCGGCAGCCTGGCGGTTCTCCTCCGAACGGCGCTGCTCTTCCTCGGCCTCGCGGCGGCGCGCCTCTTCGGCGCGGCGCCGCGCCTCGACCTCTTCCTCGACCTCGCGCCGCTGCGCCGCCTGCTCGGCGAGTGCCCTCTTGGCCTCCTCGGCCTGGCGCAGCAACTCCTCCTGCTGCGATGCATCGACAACCGCTTCCTCAGTGCGCTTGATCACGGTGCGTTTGCGCCGCACCTCGACGCTGACCGTCTTGGCGGTACGCGCCGCGGCGCGCGCGGTCGCACGACCGCTCGCCGGCTGGTGCAGTTCGGTCGTGGTCTTGCGCTTGAGCGCAATCTTGCGCGCGCCGCCCGCGCCCGCGGCCGCCGTGCTCGACTCGCTCTTGCCGTGGCTGCGCCGCAGGTGGTTGAGCAGGTCGATCTTCTCCTGCTCGGTGATGATGTCTTCTGCACTCTGCTTGGCGATGCCCGCATCGCTCAACTGCTTGAGCAGGCGATCGACCGGTATCCCGACGTCGGATGCGAGTTGGCTGACCGTAACTTCACTCATCTTCGATACCCTTTACTCGGCGCTCTCGGCAAACCACGGAGCCCGCGCCGTCATGATCAGCTGACCGGCCCGTTCCTCGTCCATGTCGTCTATTTCCATGAGCTCGTCGACCGACTGCTCGGCGAGGTCTTCCATGCTGACGACGCCGCGCGAAGCCAGTTGATAGGCCAGTTTGCGGTCCATGCCGTCCATGCCGAGCAGGTCCTCGGCCGGCTCGACGTCGCCGAGCACCTCCTCCTTGGCGATTGCGCGCGTCAACAGCGCGTCCTTGGCGCGGCTCTGCAGCTCCTCGACGATCTCGGCATCGAACTCCTCGATCGCATTCATCTCGGCCGGATCGACGTAGGCGATCTCCTCGATGTTCGTGAAACCTTCCTGGACGAGGATCGCTGCGACCTCCTCGTCGACATCCAGCGATTCCATGAAGTGCTCGATATAGCCCTGGGCCTCAACCTCGCTCTTCTCTGCCGCCTGTTCCTCGCTCATGACATTGAGCTCCCAGCCGGTCAGCTGGCTCGCCAGGCGCACGTTCTGGCCACCGCGACCGATCGCCTGCGACAGGTTCTCGTCTTTCACGGCGATGTCCATGCTGTGCGTTTCCTCGTCGACGACGATCGACGTCACGTCGGCCGGCGACATTGCGTTGATGACGAACTGCGCAGGGTTCTCGTCCCACAGGATGATGTCGACGCGCTCGCCGCTGAGTTCGTTGGACACCGCCTGCACGCGCGATCCGCGCATGCCGACACAGGCGCCGACCGGGTCGATGCGCGGATCATGTGAGCGCACGGCGATCTTGGCGCGCAGGCCCGGATCGCGTGCCGCACCGATGATCTCGATCAGGCCCTCGCCGACCTCGGGGACCTCGAGCTTGAACAGTTCGATCAGCAGGTCCGGAGCCGTCCGCGACACGAACAACTGCGGCCCACGCGGCTCGGAACGCACGTCGTACAGGTAGCCGCGCAGCCGGTCGCCGGCGCGCGCCGCCTCTTTCGGAATCACGTCGGCCTTCGGTACCAGGGCCTCGGCGTTGTTGCCCAGATCGAGCACGATGGTGCCGCGATCGGCGCGCTTGACGATGCCGGTGATCAGCTCGCCGACGCGGTCCTGGAACGCCTCGACGACCTTGGCGCGCTCGGCCTCGCGCACCTTCTGCACGATGACCTGCTTCGCCGTCTGCGCAGCGATGCGGCCGAACTCGATCGACTCGATCTCGTCTTCGACGTAGTCACCGGCCTCCAGTTTCGGGTCGTCGGCCTGCGCCGCCGACAGCGTGATCTCGGTGATCGGATTCTCGAGGACCGGCGTCTCGGCATCGTCGACGACCAGCCAGCGCCGGAATGTCTCGTAGTCGCCCGACTCGCGATCGATGGCCACGCGCACCTCGATCTCGCCGCCATTCTTCTTCCGCGTCGCCGACGCCAGCGCGGCCTCGATCGCTTCGAAAATAATCTCTTTCTCGACGCCTTTTTCGTTCGAAACCGCATCGACAACGAGCAAGATCTCTTTGTTCATCGCTTCGCCTTCTGCCTAATACTCCGGGACCAGCCTTGCCGACGCCACCTGCGCAAACGGCAACCTGACCGGCTCGCCCTCAACCCGCATCACGACCTCATCGCCTTCGACCGCCTCGATGACGCCCTTGTAATTGCTGCGACCGTCCAGTGCGTGTCGCAGCTTTACCCGCGCAACCGCGCCGACAAAGCGCTCGAAATGCGCCAGCTCGAACAGCGGCCGGTCGAGCCCCGGCGACGAAACCTCGAGCGCGTACTCGCCGCGGATCGGGTCTTCGACATCGAGCACCCCGCTGACCTGGTGGCTGACCCGCTCGCAGTCTTCCAGGTCGATACCCTGCGCACTGTCGATGTAGACGCGCAGCAGGTGACCGGCCTTCGGACGCGACAGGTACTCGACCCCGACCAGTTCGTAGCCGAGCGCTTCGATCGCGCCGCGGACCATTGCCGTCACCTCCGGAGGCGCTTTCTGCATGCTCCTCGCACCCCAGCCGGCCACATCGCTGCGCCGGTCCAAAAACGAAAAAATGGGCCCGAGGCCCATTCCTGAATCGCGCTGTCGGCACCCCTTCGGCGCCGCAGACGCTGACTACAAAAAAACCCCTAACCGGGGTCTTCAGGAAGCGGCCCCAGCGCGAACCGCCTCTGTCGCCAGCCGATCGAGCTTTTGACAGCGCCCGAAGTCTACCAGATTCTCATTTGCGGTCAAAGGCCCCGCGGCCGCTAGTGGACGTGGGGGTTGCCATCGCCATCGCGCCGCACCGGCTCGGCACGCCGTGCGGCCTCGACCAGCCGCCTGGCGGCGTCGAACTCGGCGTCCGGCATCTGGGCCGCGACCGTCTGGCGCAGAATCTCGGCGTCGCTGTCCCCCTGGTCGAGCGCCCGCGTCAGCCAGAAATAGGCCTGCACCAGGTCCACATCGACACCGCGGCCCTCGGCATAGATCAGGCCGGCGGCGTATTGCGCGTCGACGTCACCCTGCTCGGCCTCGGCGATCAGGCGCGCCGCGGCCTCCGGGTCGTTGCGTAGCAGGTTGAGTCCGGTCAGGTCGGCCATGGCGTCCACCCCCGGGCCGCGCCCGGCGACGCCCCCGCGGGGCGCCTCGGAAAGATCAGTCGAACTTCAGCATCTGCGCCATCTGCGGCGCGAGTTCGTCGGCCATGTCCTTGACGTCGCCGCCATACATCATGCCCATGACCTCGAGATTCATCATCGCGACATAGACCTTGCCGTCTGACTTCTCGTAGACCGCGATCGTGCACGGCATCATCGCCGCCAGCTGCTTGTACTCGTCTTTGACCAGCAGCTTGGCCGCCGCGAACGGCTCGCACATCTTCAACACCTGGTTCGGACCGATGTCGGTGTCGGTGATCTTCATCATGTTCTTCTGAAAGTTGACCTTCCATTTCTTCGGCACCTTCCAGCCGAGGTCCTTGGCGTTGGCCTCGATGCGCTCGAGCGTCTCCTCGAAGCCGAGCGGGCTGACCACCTCGACGAGCATCTTGAAGTCCATCGGGCCGCCCTTGTGCCCATCCGCCACCGCCGGCGCGGTTGCCAGGGACGTGGCCGCGAGCAGCACGGCGCCGAACAGCGAAGCGAGTGGTCGTTTCATTTGGTCTCTCTCCCGGATGTTTGGTCTGCAACGACAGGCGCCAGACTGCGTACGGCGTTGCGATCGGCCGCTCACGCCCGATTGCCGCTGTCCTCGGCGAACCCCTTCGTCTGCGCTTTTTTGATAGCCGCGCCGTGCTTATACCACAGAACGAGAGCTGCCGACCTTGACCCCAATCCGCCGATCTCGGCGGTCGGTCGGTCGGTCGTCTGCGCGTCGTGACCTGGTGCGCGACAACATCCGACGCCGGCTGCCATCACAGCGGCCTACCCTCCAGAACCGGCTGTCGCCGGGCCGATGCCGGTGCACGGCATGGCGCACGACTTTTGTCGCTTCGACTGCATCACGGAGTGCGCGAAGGCATCGACGGCGGATTTGACGACGCGCCGACCACGTTGGTGCATCGCAGCGCCGACATGCGTGCGACGGCTCGACTGCCGGCACCGCTGCGCGCTGGGGCGAGCGCCGGGCAAACGCTGGCGCTGGCCACGGCGACCCGCGCCCGCGTTGCCCAGGGTTGGGCTGGACGAAGCCGGGACGGCCGGCGCGGAGACGCCGCGGCCGGGCACCGATCGTTGATGTCCCTGCAAATGCAGGGCAAAATGCCGGGACATCGCGAACACAACAACTGTTCACGCCAAATAAGAGCGATCGCACCACCCGCGCGCTACGCCGCGCGTACGGCACGGAAATATGGCGTTTACCTGGGGCGAGATCAAAGAACCGGTGATTTGTTTCGCTAGACTGGGCGGCCAGCCTCGGGCAAGTAATCTGGATTTTGGCGCTGATCGATGGATCAGCATTCGACGAATAGCCCGGCTCCGGCCGAGGCGACAACTCAATAATCCGTTCCATTCCATTGAGAGACCAGGAGGAAACATGAGCTGCAAGAAAAAAGCGCTTGTCGCGCTGATCGGCTCTATCTTCATGGCCGGTGCCTCGACCGCACTGGCCGGACCGAGCGCCAAGGCCATGGCAGACACCTGTGCCGGCTGCCATGGCACCGACGGCCAAAGCGTTGGCCCCGCGTCGCCGAACCTCGCCGGCATGTCGGCGGTGTATTTCATCGATTCGATGACGGCATTCAAGAACCTCGAGAAAGGCGCCTGGAGCGGCGAAGATGCCCGCCCGGCGACCATCATGAACCGTATCGCCAAGGGCTACACCGACGAGCAGATCGAGGCGATGGCGGAGTACTTCGCGGCGATGCCGGTGTACAAGGCCGACGTGCCGCACGATGCGGCCAAGGCCAAGAAGGGCGCGGCGGTCTACGACAAGGCCTGCTCCAAGTGTCACGACGAGAACGGCGCACTGGCGGATGACGATTCCGGCATCCTCGCCGGTCAGTGGCTGCCATGGATGCAGTACTCGATGCAGGACTTCATCAGCGGCAACCGCGAAATGCCGAAGAAGATGAAAAAAGAGGTCAAGAAGCTCAGCGACGAAGAGATCGAGGCCTCGCTGCACTTCTTCGCCAGCCAGAAGTGACCAGGAGGATAGATAACAATGGCTAATTTCACTCGCAGAAAGTTTCTCCAGGCTACCGGCGGCGCCGTCGCAGTCAGCTCGATCGGCTTCCCGGCCATCGTCGGCGCGGCCAGCAAGAAGGTCGTGATCGTCGGCGGCGGGGTCGCCGGCGCGACCGCGGCCAAGTACATCCGCATGGCGGATTCGTCGATCGACGTCACGCTGATCGAACCGAACACCGAGTACTACACCTGCTTCATGAGCAACGAGGTGCTTTCGGGGCACCGCAAGCTGGACTCGATCCGTGTCACCTACGACGGCCTGAAGGGCCACGGCGTCACCGTCGTCCACGACACCGTCACCGACATCGACGCGGCCGGCAAGAAGGTCATGACCGCCGGCGGCAAGACGATGGCCTACGACCGCTGCATCGTCGCGCCGGGCATCTCGTTCAAAGACAACATCGAGGGCTACGACGCCGCCGCGATGGAGGCCATGCCGCATGCGTGGAAGGCCGGCAACCAGACCGTGCTGCTGCGCAAGCAGCTCGAGGCCATGCCGGACGGCGGCGTCGTCGCGATCGCCGCGCCGCCGAACCCGTTCCGCTGCCCGCCGGGGCCGTACGAGCGTGCGTGCCAGATCTCGATGTACCTGCAGGCCAAGAAGCCCAAGTCCAAGCTGATCATCTTCGACAGCAAGAACAAGTTCTCGAAGTTCGGCCTGTTCAAGCAGGCGTTCGAGCGTCATCACAAGGGGACGATCGAATGGGTCAGCGCCGACAACGGCGGCAAGGTGACCCGCGTGGACGGCGGCAGCAATACCCTGTACGTCGGCGATACCGCGCACAAGGTCGACGTTGCCAACGTCATCCCGGCGCAGCAGGCCGGGGCGATCGCGATCAAGGCCGGCCTGACCGACGATTCCGGATGGTGCCCGATCGACGGTCGGTCCTTCGAATCGACGCTGCAGAAGGGTGTCCACGTCATCGGCGACGCGTCGATTGCCAAGCCGCTGCCGAAGTCCGGCTACGCGGCGAATTCCGAAGGCAAGACCTGCGCCGCTGCCGTCGTGGCGATGCTCGGCGGCAAGGCTGCTGGCGATCCGTCGCTGGTCAACACCTGCTACTCGGTGGTTGGTCCGGACGACGCGATCTCGGTCGCGATGGTCTACGACCTCAAGGACGGCAAGCTGAGCAAGGTCGCGGGCTCCGGTGGCCTGACACCGACCGACAGCAGCCCCGAGGCGCGTGCCCGCGAGGTGCAGTACGCGTACAGCTGGTTCGAAAACATCAAGGCGGACAGCTGGGGCTGATCGCTCGTCAGCGCATCCGACGCTGGATATTGAAGGGCCCTGCGGGGCCCTTTTTCGTTGCCAGCGGCGACGGCGGCCGCGCGGTCGCCCGGCGTCGCCAAAACCGGCGGCATGGTGGACAGGCCGATCGTTGGCCGGCGCGCGTTACGCCCAGTTCCACCGGTGCCGGCGGTCATTGGCGACGCTGCCGACCGCGCGTCCCGCTATTCGCCGCGGCCGGCGCCGGCGTCATCCACAAAAAAGCGGGCCTGACGGCCCGCACGTTTCCCCTCCTGCCAGAGGGCCACTCCGGCCGGCATGGCCCCCGTTGTCGTCAGCGCACGTCGACCTTCAACATCTCGTCGCCTTCCTCGTCCGTCAGGTGTACGGCGCATGCGATACACGGATCGAAACTGTGCACGGTGCGCAGGATCTCGACCGGCTGCTGCGGGTCATGCAGCTCGTGGTTGTCCTGTAACGCCGCCTCGTAGGCACCGGCCTGGTTCTGCGCATCGCGCGGCCCGGCATTCCATGTCGACGGTACGACGGCCTGGTAATTGTCGATCTTCTCGTCCTTGATGACGATGTAGTGCGACAGGCCGCCGCGCGGCGCCTCCATGAAGCCGACACCTTTGGCCTCGTTCGGCCAGCTCGACGGTTCCCATAGCTTCTCGTTGAAGGTACGGGTATTGCCGGCCTTGATGTTCGCGGTCAGCGCGTCCATCCATTCCTGCATCTTGTCGGCGATCAGCTTGGTCTCGAGCGTGCGCGCCGCCGTGCGGCCCAGTGTCGAAAACAGTGCGCGCTTGTCGGCGCCCAGCCTGCCAAGCGTCGAGTCGACCAGGTCACGCGTGGCGTCGTCGCCGTTGGCATACAGCACCAGCACGCGGGCCAGCGGCCCGACTTCCATCGCCCTGCCCTTCCAGCGCGGCGACTTCAGCCACGAATAGCCGTCATCGACGTTGAGCTGCTTGTACGGCGTGTTCGGCCCGCCGCGGCCCTCGTAGTTGAGCTTGGTCTCGCCGTCCCACGGATGCAGGCCCGCGTCCTTGCCGCCCTCGTAGTCGTACCAGCTGTGCGCGACGAATTCCTGGACCTCGGCCTCGGCGCGCAGGTCGACTTCGTGGACCTCGTCGAGGTTGCGATCGAGGATGGCGCCGGGCGGGATCCACCAGCTCGACGGATCGCGCAGGTTGCTGCCCGGTTCCGCCGACGGGAAATCGCCAAACACCAGGAAGTTGCCGAGCCCTTCGCCGCGCTGGAACCAGTCGGGATAGAAACCGGCCACGGCGACCGTATCCGGCACGTAGACCTGGTCGACGAATACACGCATCTTGTCGATGATCGACTGCACCAGAGACAGCTTCTTCGCGTTGATCGCGCTGTCCGACTCGAGGTCGATCGGGTTTGGCGTACCACCGACCAGGAACATCGGGTGCGGGTTCTTGCCGCCGAAGACCGCGTGCAGCTTGACCACGTCGCGCTGCCATTCGAGCGCCTCGAGGTAGTGGGCAACCGCCATCAGATTGGCCTCGGCCGGCAGCTTGTACGCCGGGTGACCCCAGTAGGCCTTGGCGAAGATGCCGAGCTGGCCGGCGTCGACGAAGGCCTTCAGGCGCTTCTTCATGTCGGCGAAGTAGCCGGGCGATGCCTTCGGCCAGTTCGACAGGCCCTGCGCCAGTTCGGCGGTCGCCTTTGGATCGGCCTCGAGGGCCGACACCACGTCGACCCAGTCGAGCGCATGCAGGTGATAGAAATGCATGACATGGTCGTGCACATACTGGGCGGCGATCATCAGGTTGCGGATCAACTGCGCGTTGGCCGGGATCTCATAGTCGAGCGCGTCCTCGACTGCGCGTATCGACGCCATGCCGTGCACCAGCGTGCAGACACCACAGATCCGTTGCACGAAGGCCCAGGCGTCACGCGGATCGCGGCCCTTCATGATGACCTCTATACCCCGCACCATGGTGCCCGAAGAATAAGCCGATTCGATCTGGTTCCCGTTCATCTGCGCCTCGATGCGCAGATGGCCCTCGATACGGGTGATCGGATCGACGACGACGCGTTCACTCATGGCTGTTTCCTCATGCGTCCAGATACTGGGTCAAGAATTGATGTGGCGCGCAGTGTCGTGCCCTTGGAGCTGGGTCCAGGGCGCAGCGCGCTGCCTTGCAACCCGACCGCTGCGGTATCGCTGGCCCCACGTCGACAGATCGCGATCATGACGCCTGCTTCTCCTTGTCGTCGTCGACCAGATACTCGGCGAGCATCTCGGTCAGGCCGACGATCGGGATGTCCATCTCGTTTTCCTCGAGCCCCTCTTCCAGGGTCAGGCGACAGTTGGCGCATGCCGTGACCAGCGTTTCGACACCGAGTGCCTGCAGCTGCGACTTCTTCTTGTTGAAGGCCGTCAGCTTGACTTCGTCGGCACGCTCGTTGGCGCTGACGCCGCCGCCACCGCCGCAGCACCAGTTCATCGCGCCGCCGTCTTCCATCTCGACGAAATTGCTGGCGATCTGCTGCAACAGGTTGCGCGGCTGGTCGACGACACCGCCCTTGCGCGCAATCTGGCAAGGGTCGTGGTACGTGAGCTTGGCGTCTTCCTTGCCCTCGGTCTTGATCAGGCCCTGCTCGACGAACTCGTCGAGCACCTCGAGGATGTGTTTGACGTCGAACTTGTAGGGCCGGCCGATCAGGTTGGCACCGTCCCAGCGGATCGCCGTGAAGGCATGGCCGCATTCGGGGCTGATCACGGTCTTGACACCGAGTTCCTCGGCGGCATCGACGACGCGCCTGACCAGCGTGCGCGCGATGTCCGAGACACCGATCTGGATGCCGCTGTTGGTGGCCTCGAAGGCCTTCGAGGCCAGCGTCCACGTCTTGCCGGCCTGCTTCATGATGCGGGCGATTGCTTCCAGGTATTCCGGGAAGTTCATGATCTCCATCGACGACAGCAGCACCATGTAGTCGGCGCCTTTGACATCCATCGGCGCATCGAGGCCGGTGTCGTTCTTCAGATGCTTGATCTGCGCCTCAAGCGCCGGCAGCTTCAGCCCCATCGGGCTGCCGATCTCGACGGCGCGGGTGCTCGCCCCGATCAGGCCCTCGGGCGCATGTCCGGCGGCCGCGAAGCCCTCGCGGAGCTTGCGGATCATGCCCGAGATATCGTTGCCGACCGGGCACACCAGGCTGCAACGGCCACACAAGGTGCAACCGTCGTAGACCAGGGTCTCCCACTCTTCGAACGTCTTCGCGTCGACCGGTTCGGACAGCCCGAGCAGTGCCTTCAGCTTGCCGACCAGCGTGTACTCGCGCTCCCAGATCCGCCGCATCGGCTCGACCTTGTTGATCGGCGTGTACTTCGGATCGCCGGTCTCGGTGTAGAACAGGCAGGCGTCGGCGCACATGCCGCAGTGCACGCAGGCGCTGAAGAAGCTGGCGACCGGCGCATCGATCTCGGTCTTGATGAATTCGATGCCTTTCTCGATCGAAGGCGCGCTCATGATTCGACTCCTCTGCGGCCGGCCTGGTAACCCTGGTACCAACGGGCGGTGGCGAAACTGAACATATGCGTGAGCTTGGTGAACGGTGCGACGACCATCAGCAGCTCGACGCTCAACAGGTGCAGCGCCAGCATCAGGGTGTACGGCAGCAGCAGGTGGTTGTACGCCATGTAGCCGGTCAGGACTGGCAGCAGCGTCACGGCCCAGGCCAGCCAGTCACCCTTGGTCGTCAGAAAGCGCATGACGGTGTTGTTCAGGCGGAACACCAGTGCCGCGATCAGTGACAGGATCGTGATCGCACCGATCGCGTCGATCAGCCCCGACGGCAGGCCGGGCCAGCTGATACCGAGCGCGCGATCGAACAGCGCGATGTGCGGCTCGTACAGGAACAGCACGATGAAGAAGCCGATATGCAGCACGTAGCCGTTGATGATGCGCAGCGGTTCCTTGTCGAAGACCGACTTGCGCGGCAACGTGCGTGCGACCAGCGTGCGCATCCCACCCTGCGCCCCGCTTCCCCGCGCTGCCGACAGGTCGGGTTTCTTGCCCAGCGCCATCACCTCGAACAGGCGCAGCAGCATGCCGGCGACGAAAATCGTCAGCGCGATATCGAAACCTGGACCACGAGCCCAGGCGAGCAGCTCATTGGCATCCATGGTCTATGACTCCTTCGAAAGATCTTTGATGGTGATGGTGTCGCGCTTCTCGCGTGCGTCCGCCTTGCGTTTGCGGTTCCAGACGGCGGCCGCCGCGCCGACCGCGAGACCGGCGGTACCGGCGGCGAGTATCGTGTCGCCGACATCGCGGAACGGCACCGACAGGGCCTGGTAGAAACTGCCGGCATCCCAAAAGCGGGGCTCGGAGCAGCCGATGCAACCGTGGCCCGCCTCGACCGGCCAGCTGGTGCCCTCGTTCCACTTCGCCGTCGCGCAGGCGTTGTAGGTGGTCGGGCCCTTGCAGCCGAGTTTGAACAGGCACCAGCCCTTGCGCGCACCTTCGTCGTCGAAGGTCTCGGCGAACTGGCCGCGTTCGTAGAATGGCCGCCGATAGCAGCGGTCGTGGATACTCTGGCCGAAGAACGCCTTCGGGCGGCCGAGGCCGTCCAGCTCCGGCAGCCTGCCGAAGGTCAGGAAGTGCGCCAGCACGCCGGTGATCACGGTCGGAATCGGCGGGCAGCCCGGGACGTTGACGATCGGCTTGTCATCGATGATGTCGGCCACCGCGACCGCGTCGGTCGGATTCGGGTTGGCCATCGGCAGACCACCGTAGGCGGCACAGGTGCCGACCGAGACGATCGCGGCCGCGCCCTCGGCGCATTCCTTGAGCATGTCGAGATTGCTGATCCCGGCGATCGCCGAGTAATTGCCGTTGGCCCCCAGCGGGATCGAGCCGTCGACCACCAGCAGGTATTCGCCCCAGTTCGCCTGCATTGCCTCTTCGCGGGCGTGCTCGGCGGCGTCACCGGAGGCGGCCTGCAGGGTGTGGTGATAGTCGAGTGAGATATGGTCGAAGATCAGGCCCTCGATCGATGGCGCGTGGCTGCGCGTCAGCGATTCGGTGCAGCCGGTGCATTCCTGAAACGACAGCCAGATCACCGAGGGTCGCTTGGCCTGCTCGAGTGCCGCGGCGATCTTCGGGATCATCATTGGCGGCAGTGCCATCATCGAGGCCGTCGCGGCACAGAACTTCATGAAGCCGCGGCGCGATACACCGCGTTGCCGCAAGCGTTCGCCGAGAGAGAGATCGTCCACCTTTTTTACTCCTGATCTGTCGCGAGTTGGTGACAATGTTTGTTTGGCTGGGACAGCGATCCAGTCATGCCGGGGCAAAGCGCGTTACCCAAATCCTGACGGTGCGGCGTGAGGACCGGGCCGCGGCGGGAAGCACAATCCTGTGCTGCAGTTATCGGTACAGGTATCCGTCGCTGTAACGCCCTGTTCGCGCCTGATCCCGACGCCCTACCACTCCAGCCGGTGTCTCTCGAACACAACCGTATGGCGACAGAATAGCGGTGATTACGTCGCCCAATGCTGACCTATGTCAGTATTTGCTTGAATACCGAATAAAGGGGAACGAAAACCCTAGGAAAGGGCCGTTCTGGGCCTCCCCGATGACAGGCCGGCGTCAGATTCGGGGTCGCGACGCCGCCCGGCGCCGCGTCTCGCGGTGAGACGCGGTCACCGTCGGCGCGCTGGCAGGTCGATCATCCGCAGCTGCGGCCTACGGGCGTGGGCAGACCGGCATAACGACACGCGGTCTTCGCGCCGCCCGGGAACAACTCCTTGATGTAGCGCCGGGTCCAGCGGCAGTCGTTCTGATCCTTGCACAGGTTGCGCGCCAGGATAGGCAGCTCGGGTGCCACGCTGTATTCGGCGTAAAAACGGTTCAGGAAATCGATCAGGATCCAGTGGTCGTCGACGAGCTCGACGCCATCGTTGTCGGCCATCGCCACCGCGACCTCGGAACTCCAGTCTTCGGGGTTCACGAGGTAGCCGTGGACGTCGAGCGGGATGTATTTCCCGGCGACCTCTATGACGGCCTGGTCTCCTGGTTTGGGCGCGACGGCGCCCCTTACCTCTTCAATCCTCATGGTGTGCCTCCCGCTTCTAACTGAGCAGTATTCGGAAATCTGGTACTTCCTGGGTTTAAAGCTAGCAGCGCGCAGGCGGCAGCGCGGGGCAAAGCCGCGCCGGGAGTGCGGCTTTATCCCTCCCAGATCAAACAAAGCCCAGTTAGGCCGCGGCGCGGCCCTCTTTTTCGGAATATCGGCGACTACTTATCTGTCGAATTTCTTATGGTGCCGGGATTCCGGCACGGCGACCGGGTCAGTCGTCGGCGGGGGCGTCGGGCCGCGCCAGCGCGGCGACCGCGGCGATGCCGGCGGCGATGTCGGACAGTGGCGTCACCAGGATGGCGGGGATCCGGGTGATCTCGAGATGCAGCGTCAGCCGGCGATCGTCGGCGTCCTTGTGTTCGACGATCCAGACCCCGGGCACGGCGGTCTCGTATACGCTCGTCGGGCCGAAGGCCTGCAGCGTCGCGCTGACCTCGCCGCTGCCGAGCAGCTCCCGCAGGTCGGCCTCGTCCTGTTCGCTGAACGGCATCGCCGACAGGTCGATCGTCGCCTCCTGCTGGCTGTCGCGGAGGTCGCACAGGGCCTGCTCGACCTGCTGCAACAGCGGCCGCAGGTTCTCGGTGCGCAGCGTCCGGCCACCGACCCCCTCGACACGCACCGAAATCGAGTCCAATCCGCTCATTGCGCTGTCCACCGTTCGTTGGGAAGTCTTAAAGGTAGCCGATTCGCCGCCCGGCAGCGTGACCCAGGTCAAAGGGAACGGCCCTATATTAGGCAATAATTATTGACGCCAGCGGGCCGCCAGGGCGAGCGCCATCTGCGCGACGCGGGCGATCGACGGTGCGACCTCGGGGCTCGGGAACTCGCCCCAATCGAGCGACGCCGGCTGCACGCCGATCAGCGCGCGGCAATCCGGGAAGGTCCCGGACAGCCGCGCGATATCGAACAGGTCCATCAGTCCGACCTCGTGCACGCTGGCGCGGTTTCCGGTCAGGTAGCGATCCATGTCCGCGCCTTCGAAGCAGCGGATCGTGCCCGGTGCCTCGTCGATCCGCGCCGCATCGACGACAATGAGGTTGTCGTGTTCGGCGATAGGCTCGGCGAGTGTAAAGCTCAGCGTGCCGCCGTCGAAATAGGTTACACCCGGGGTATCCGGATGGTGGGCCTCGAGGTAGCGCACGACGTGCACACCGACACCCTCGTCGGTCAGCAGATTGTTGCCGATGCCCAGGATCAGGGTGGATTGCACGGCGGTGCCTCGCTCAGCGGGTGAAACGTCAACAGACAAAGCAGGTAAAGTAACAGATCATGTGTCTCGGCATCCCCATGCAGATCAAACGGATCGACGGCTTCGATGCGCTCTGCGAAGCGAAGGGCATCGAACGCCGGGTCAGCCTGTTCATGCTGCAGCACGAAGCGCTGCAACCCGGCGACTATGTCGTCACCCATCTCGGTCACGCCATCCAGAAGGTCGACGCCGCCGAGGCGGCCGCCGCGTGGGAGATCTACGACGAGATGCTCGCAAAGAGCGGCGCCCCCCCGGGCTGAGCGGCAGGCGCCGTTCGGCGCACCCGACCGGCAACGCACAACAACGACGGGCACGGCTGCCGGGCGCCGGGCGAATGCCCGCCACCGACAGGAGAGACCGCATGAGCGAACAACGCCAATTCATTCCGCTGAGCCTGGCCCTGCTGACGATCTCCGACACCCGCAGCGAGGCCGACGACAAATCGGGCGCCGTGCTGCGTCGCCATGCCGAGGAGGCCGGGCACCGCGTGCATGAACAGCGTATCGTCCGCGACGACAAGTACCAGATCCGCGCCGCGCTCTCGGCGTGGATCGCCGACGACACCGTGCAGGCCGTGATCACGACCGGCGGCACCGGCCTGACCGGGCGCGACGGGACTCCCGAGGCGGTCGCACCATTGCTCGACAAGGTCATCGACGGTTTCGGCGAGATGTTCCGGGTGATCTCCTACGACATCATCGGCACGTCGACGATGCAGTCACGCGCGATCGCCGGCGTCGCCAACGGCACCTTCGTGTTCTGCCTGCCGGGCTCGTCGGGGGCGTGCAAGGACGGCTGGACCAAGCTGATCGCACACCAGCTCGACTACCGCACGCAGCCGTGCAACCTGGTCGAGCTGATGCCCCGTCTGCTCGAGACCTAGGGTCCGATTCCTACAAGACAGGCCGCCGCTGCGTGCTGCCGCAGCGGCTCAGCGAGAGGCGCGCAATCGCGGGCTGGCCGAGGCCGCGGCGGCCGAGCCTGACGCCGCCGCAGGTCACCGGCGCCGCGCCCGAAATGTGCGCCACCGGCAGGTCGCCGCGCTGCTGCGTCCGCTGCGCACGACGCGTCGACCGGGCGCGTGCAGACCTGCCCGTCAGCGGCACACGTGTGTCGTGCTGAGCACCGGTTCAGTCGTGCAACAGGACACCGGTCGCGACAGCGGTCGGTCGCGTCACGAACGGTAGCTGCGCTCGACGACGTCGGGCGTCACGATGCCGTAGACGCGAATCACGCCGGGCGCGAGCTGGCGCGTGACCACCAACGCCTCGGCCGCGCTGTCGTCGAAACGCCGCCAGGCCTCGTCGAGATTGGCATGCACCGCGATCGGTTCGAGGTGCAGACGCTCGCCCGGGATCGCGAGCAGGTCGATGTCACCGCCGTCCTGATCGGCGTCCGCGTCGGTGGCGGTGGCGGGCGACTCGAGGTAGCGCGCCAGTGCGGCCGCCGGCATCAACAGCTGCCCGTCGTCGCTGTCGATGACCAGGTACACCGGGTTGTGGGCGAATAGCTCGTCCAGCGAGTTGCGCGACAGCCGCGATCCCAGGCGCACGAAGCTGCGCTCCATGACGCTGGCCACGCCGATCCGCTGCAGCGCCTGGTGAACCGGCGCGGCGCCATAGTCGATACCGTTGGCGCGCAGCATCGCGAGGAACAGGGAATCCTTGCCGAACACCTCCTTGGCCGTGATGCCGGCGACGACAACGGCGAGCATGCCCGGCATGATCACCTCCGGCTGGTCGGTCAACTCGAGCATCGCCGTCAACGCCGCCAGCGGCGCCTGCAGGCTGCCAGACATCATCGCGCCCATGCCGACCAGCGCGTAGAAACCGACCGGGTTGTGCGCGTCGGGCAACAGCTCGGCGCCGACCTCGGCGATCAGCGCGCCGAGCACGGCACCGATGAACAGCGATGGCCCGATCATGCCGCCGGGCACACCGAGGCCGATGCATGCCGACGTTGCCGCGAGCTTGCCGAGCAACAGGACGACCAGCAGGCCGGCCGCCAGCGAGCCGTTCAATGCCAGGCCGACGGTGTCGTAACCGATGCCCATGACCTGCGGTAGCACGATCGCGACGATGCCGACGCTCGCGCCGGCCAGCATCATGCGGCGCTCGATCGAGATGCCCTTGGCCCAGCCGCCGACGGTCTGCACGGCATGCACGAAAGCCGCGGACACGGCACCGGCCGCGACACCGATCACGAGCACCAGCAGCAGCTCGTCGAGCGCGGCGTTGTGCAATGCCGGCACGGCGAACGCCGGCTGGTCGCCGAAGACCTGGTTGGACAGCGCCGTTGCACTGACCGCGGCGAGGATCACCGGGATGAAGCTGGCCACGGTGTATTCCATCATCACCACTTCCAGCGCAAACACGACACCGGCCAGCGGCGTATTGAACGACGCCGCGATACCGGCCGCCGTGCCGCAGCCGACCAGCGTGCGGATGACGTTGTTCGGCAGCGCGAACGCCTGTCCGAGCAGGCTGCCGGACGCCGCGCCGAGGAAGATGTGCGGACCCTCGCGGCCGACCGAGTGGCCGCCGCTGATCGCGATCGCGGCACCGAAGAACTGCAGGAAGAACGCGCGCAGCGTACAGCGCCCCTGGTAATTGGCCATGCGCTCCATGACCCGCGCCACACCCAGCACCTGGATACCGTCACCGAACCAGCGGAACATGCCGGCGAGCAACACGGCGGCCAACAATGGCAGCACGATGCGCGCCCACAGCGGCAGCGCCTCGTAGTTCTCCGGACCCTCGCCGGGCAGCCCGGCATCCTGCACGCCTTCGACCAGCAGACGAAAGACGATGATGACGGCGCCAGCGAGCAGCCCGGTGACCAGGCCGAGCAGCGCCAGCGGGATCAGCGCTTCGGGCCGTGCGAGGCGCAGGCGCGCTTCGTCGAGGCGCTCGAGAATGCCGTCGCGAACCGATTTGAAGACGTCAAAGGGCATGCAGGTCCCGCCGCTCCGGCGCGTGACGCGCCGCGAATATCGCATCAATGTGGCAGCTGTCCGCCGATTTTGCACACGCGCAGACCTGGCCGGCAAACGCAGGCGCTCGCCGCGCAGCGCCGTTTTCAATGTCGGCCCGGTCGAATCACCCGGAAACTGTGCGGTAGGCGCCCCGGTTCGCAATGCGTGCGCATTTCTGATAAGTAGTGCAGTGCCAGTCCGAAATGGCCGGCGTACCGCGGCACCCGTCGCCTTCGCGTCGGACGACTGGCCGCGATTCGACGACATGACGATCGGTGCCGGCAGATCGCAGAAAAACATATTTTGGCAGGGCCCGCTCGGGTACCGCCCGTCTTTAGGAGGACGTTCGATGCTTACACGCAGACATTTCTTTGCCGCCAGCCTGATCGCTGGTCTCGGCCTCGGCATCGCGGGCACCGCGAGTGCGCAGAGTTTCATCACCATCGGCACCGGTGGGGTCACGGGCGTCTATTACCCGACCGGCGGCGCGATCTGCCGCCTCGTCAACAAGGGCCGCAAGGAGCACGGTATCCGCTGCTCGGTCGAGTCGACTGGCGGCTCGGTCTACAACCTCAACACGATCCGCGCCGGCGAACTCGACATGGGTGTCGCACAGTCCGACTGGCAGTACCACGCCTACAACGGCACCAGCAAGTTCGAAGACCAGGGCGCCAACAAGGAACTGCGCGCCGTGTTCTCGGTGCATCCGGAACCGTTCACGGTCGTTGCCCGCAAGGACTCCGGGATCAAGACCTTCGACGACCTGAAGGGCAAGCGTGTCAACATCGGCAACCCGGGCTCGGGGCAGCGCGGCACGATGGAGGTCGTGATGGCCGCCAAGGGCTGGTCCAAATCCGACTTTTCGCTGGTCTCCGAACTCAAGGCCGCCGAGCAGTCGCAGGCACTGTGCGACAACAAGATCGATGCCATGGTCTACGTCGTCGGTCACCCCAACGGCTCGATCAAAGAGGCCACGACCTCGTGTGACACGGTACTGGTCGCCGTCGACGGTCCCGCGATCGAGAAGCTGATCGCCGACAACTCCTACTACCGTAGCGCCGTGATCCCCGGCGGCATGTACGCCGGCAGCCCGGACGACATCGCGACCTTCGGTGTCGGCGCGACCTTCGTGTCGTCGACCAACACGTCGGCCGACACCGTCTACCAGGTGGTCAAGGCCGTGTTCGAGAACTTCGACAGCTTCCGCAAACTGCATCCGGCGTTCGGTAACCTGAAGAAGGAAGAGATGGCGAAAGACGGCCTGTCGGCGCCGCTGCACGACGGTGCCGCCAAATACTACAAGGAAGCGGGTCTGATGTAGGCCCGTCACTGCCGGGGCGCGGCACTGGGCCGCGCCCCGGCTTCAGTCGCTCAATGACGGTCTGACGGCCGACCCACGGCACAGACAGACCTCCCCGTTTCGGGGACGCCGCGTCCGCCGCCCGCTGCCGTTGACACCGCAGGAGGTTCGCGTGGCGCAAGACAACAACAGCCAGAAGACCATCGACGACGTCGATGAACTCGTCGCCAAGGTCGATACCGGTGCGCGGCAACCGGAGGGCGTCCCGGGAAAGGCACTGTATGCCGTACCCGTGGCATGGTCGTTATTCCAGCTCTGGTATGCGTCGCCGCTGCCGTTCTTGTTCGGCTTCGGTGTGTTCAACAACACCGAGGCACGTTCGATCCATCTCGCCTTCGCGATCTTCCTCGCGTTCACGGCCTTCCCGGCGCTGAAGTCGTCGCCGCGGCGTCACATACCGATTCAGGACTGGATATTCGCGACGCTCGGTGCACTGAGCGCGGCCTACATCTACCTGTTCTACGCCGAACTGTCGGCGCGTTCCGGGGCACCGACGACCACCGACCTGGTGGTGGCCGTCTGCGGCATGCTGCTGCTGCTCGAGGCGACGCGACGCGCCCTCGGTCCGCCGCTGATGGTCGTCGCGATCGTGTTCCTGACCTACACCTTCGGCGGCCCATACATGCCCGATGTCATCGCGCACAAGGGCCAGAGCCTGCACAAGGTCATGTCGCACCAGTGGCTGACCACCGAGGGCGTGTTCGGCATCGCGCTCGGCGTGTCGACCAGTTTCGTGTTCCTGTTCGTGCTGTTCGGCGCGCTGCTCGAGAAGGCCGGTGCCGGCAACTACTTCATCAAGGTCGCATTCGCGATGCTCGGCCACATGAGGGGCGGCCCGGCCAAGGCCGCCGTGGTCGCGTCGGCGACGACGGGACTGATCTCCGGGTCGTCGATCGCCAACGTCGCGACGACCGGCACATTCACGATCCCGTTGATGAAGCGCGTCGGCTTCCCCGGGACCAAGGCCGGCGCGGTCGAGGTCGCCGGTTCGACCAACGGCCAGCTGACGCCGCCGGTCATGGGCGCGGCGGCCTTCCTGATGATCGAGTACGTCGGCATCTCGTACCTCGAGGTCATCAAGCACGCGATCCTGCCGGCGCTGATCTCGTACATCGCGCTGATGTACATCGTCCACCTCGAAGCGCTCAAGGCCAACATGAGCGGGCTGCCGCGGCGCCACGTCCCGACGCTGGCGCAAAAGCTGATGAGCTTCGCTGCCATCGTGACCGGGTTCTGCGTGATCGGCTTCGCCGTGTATTACGGCATCGGCTGGATCAAGGATCTCGCCGGCGACGCCGCGATCTACATCGTCGCCGTGCTCGTCACGATCGCCTACATCGGTCTGCTCAAGTACGCGACGACCTATCCGGAACTCGAGGTCGACGACCCGAACGACGCAGTGCTGGAGCTGCCCGAGACCGGACCGACGGTAAAGGCCGGCCTGTATTTCCTGCTGCCGATCGTCGTGCTGATGTGGTGCCTGATCGTCGAGCGCTTCTCCCCCGGCCTGTCGGCGTTCTGGGCCACGGTGCTGATGATCTTCATCGTGCTGACCCAGCGTCCGCTGCTCGCGTTCTTCCGCAAACACCGACTCGACGGCCAGCTGCGCCGCGGCCTCGACGAGTGTGTCGACGGCCTCGCCCACGGTGCACGCAACATGATCGGTATCGGTGTCGCCACCGCGGCCGCCGGCATCATCGTCGGTACGATCACGCTGACCGGCATCGGCCAGGTCATGATCGAGTTCGTCGAGTTCATCTCCGGCGGCAACCTGATGGCCGCGCTGATCTTCACGGCGATGATCTGCATCATCCTCGGCATGGGCCTGCCGACCACGGCGAACTACATCGTCGTATCCAGCCTGATGGCGCCGGTCGTCGTGTCGCTGGCATCGTCGAACGGTATCGTCGTACCGTTGATCGCGGTGCACATGTTCGTGTTCTACTTCGGCATCCTCGCCGACGATACGCCACCGGTCGGACTCGCCGCGTTCGCCGCCGCGGCGATCGCCAAGAGCGATCCAATCCGCACCGGTATCCAGGGCTTCATGTATGACATCCGCACAGCGATCCTGCCTTTCCTGTTCATCTTCAACACGCAGCTGCTGCTGATCGGTATCGGCAACTGGTTCGAGCTGATCATCGTGATCGCGTCGGCGACGGTCGCGATGCTGCTGTTCGCGGCAGCGACCCAGGGCTACTGGCTGACGCGCAGCCGGCTGTACGAGTCCCTGCTGTTGCTGCTGGTCGCGTTCACGCTGTTTCGGCCGGGCTTCTGGTGGGACATGGTCTACGCCCCGACCGAGGAGATATCGCCGACGCAGATCGTCGAGAAAGCCACGGAGGTTCCCAACAACGGCCACCTGCAGATGATCGTCGAAGGTGAGAACCTCGACGGCAAGTTCGTACGCCGCACCGTGCTGTTGCCGCTCGGCAAATCCGGCGACGGTGAAGCGCGCCTGCGCGACGCCGGTCTCGAGGTGCGCGTCGACGACGGCAAGGTGTTCGCCGACAACGTCATGTTCGGCAGCGCCGCGCAGGACGTCGGTATCGACTTCGACTGGGAGATCGTCACGCTGCAGACCGCCGCCGAGCGGCCGCCCAAGCACCTGATGTTCATCCCGGCACTGCTGCTGCTCGCTGGCGTTGCATGGCTGCAGCGCCGCCGGCATCGCAGCCAGACACCTACACCGCAAGCGGCCTGACCCAGGGGACACTCATGTTCAAGGAAATCCTGCTTCCCGTCGACCTCCAGCAAACCGAGCTGTCGGACCGTGCCGTGGCGATCGCCAAGGACGTATCGGGCCTGCACGACGCACGCATCACGGTGCTGACCGTGATTCCCGACTTCGGCATGCCGCTGGTCGCCAGCTACTTCCCGGACGACGCGATGCGCGAGGCGACCGAGGAAGTCTGGGCCGAGCTCAAGCGCTTCGTCGCCGCGCGCTTCGACGACGCGTCCGCGATCAGGACACAGGTGCTGACCGGCAGCCCACACAAGGCCGTGCTCAAGTATGCTGAGCAGTACGGGACGGACCTGATCGTCGTCCCGGCACGGGCGATCAATGTCAGCAAGGTGCTGCTCGGCTCGGTCTCGACCCAGATCGTCGAACGCGCACCCTGCTCGGTCATGGTCGTCCGTCCGTAGGCCAATCGTTTTCAGCAGCGTGGTACCGCATGCTCAGTACACTCGACAAGCTTCAACCGTCGGACTTCCCGCGTATCACCCGTGGCGAGACCACGACGCTGCAGGTCAACCTCGGCTATCGCTGCAACCAGCAGTGCCTGCACTGCCACGTCGCCGCCGGGCCGAACCGCAGCGAGAACATGACCGCCGACACCGTCGACCTGTTGATCGCGACGCTTGAGCGCCTGCGCTTCGGCACCCTCGACCTGACCGGCGGCGCACCGGAGCTCAATCCCGAGTTTCGCCGTCTGGTCGACGCCGCGCGCCGCCTCGATATGCGCGTGATCGATCGCTGCAACCTGACCATCCTGCAGGAGCCGGGGCAGGACGACCTGGCCGGTTTCCTCGCGGCCAATCGCGTC
Organism: Gammaproteobacteria bacterium; assembly: GCA_030065815.1. Classification (GTDB taxonomy): domain Bacteria; phylum Pseudomonadota; class Gammaproteobacteria; order Chromatiales; family Chromatiaceae; genus Thiosocius. Next base: position 33,238 of record JASJCU010000027.1, read on the forward strand.
GACATCGTGGCCTCGCTGCCGTGCTATCTCGAAGAGAACGTCGACGGCCAGCGTGGCAAGGGCGTGTTCCAGCGCAGCCTCGACGGCCTGCGACAGCTCAATGAACTGGGCTATGGCCACGTCGACAGCGGGCTGACCTTGAACCTGGTCTACAACCCCCAGGGGCCGACACTGCCGCCGCCGCAGGCGGCGCTCGAAGACGACTACCGCAAGATGCTGCATGACCGCTACGGCATCGTCTTCACAGGCCTGCTCGCGCTGACCAACCTGCCGATCCAGCGCTTCGGCAGCACGCTGCTGTCGCGCGGCCAGTTCCACGACTACATCGCGCTGCTCAAGGACGCACACCAGGACAGCAACCTCGACGAGGTGATGTGCCGGTCGCTGATCTCGGTCGATTGGCAGGGCTATCTCTACGACTGCGACTTCAACCAGATGCTCGGCATCGGCCTGCAGGGCGGCGACAGCGCGACGCTGCACCTGCGCGACCTACCGGAGCTGGCGCTGTCCGGGCGCACAATCCGCGTCGCCGACCACTGCTACGGCTGCACGGCCGGACAGGGATCGAGCTGCGGCGGCGCGCTGTCCGACGCCTCCTGAGCGCGACCGTGCGCCTGTCGATCGTCGTACCGGCGCTCAACGAGGCCGACGTCATCGGCGCACTGTTGCACGACCTGCAGTCGCCACGCCGCGCCGGTCACGAGGTTATCGTCGTCGACGGTGGCAGCAGCGACGCCACGCTGGCGATCGCGACGCCGCAGGTCGACCTGGCGCTGGCGTCGACACCCGGGCGCGCTGCGCAGATGAACGCCGGCGCCAGGCGCGCGCGCGGCGACGCACTGTGGTTCGTGCATGCCGACTCGCGCGTGCCCGACGCTGCCGCGACGGCATTGCTCGACGCACTGGACGACGGCGCCGACTGGGGGCGGTTCGACGTCGCGCTGTCCGGCCGCGATCCGCGCCTGCGGGTCGTCGAGACTGCGATGAACTGGCGGTCGTGGCTGACTGCCATCGCGACCGGCGACCAGGGCATCTTCGTCCGCCGTACGCTGTTCGACGCGCTCGGCGGCTTTCCGGCGATCCCGCTGATGGAGGATGTCGCGCTGAGCAAACGCCTGCGCCGCCACGGCAGACCGGCGTGCATCCGCCGGCCGCGCCTGCAGGCGTCGAGCCGGCGTTGGGAGAGCCGCGGCTTGCTGCGCACGATCGTCCTGATGTGGCGGCTGCGCCTGGCCTACGCGCTCGGCACGCCGCCGGAACAGCTCGCGCGCCGCTACCAGTGACCACCGCCGCCCGCCGCGCTCTGCTGGTGTTCGCGCGCAACCCGGTGGCCGGACAGGTCAAGACCCGTCTCGCGCGCACGCTCGGCGATGGCGCGGCCGCGGCCGTCTACCGACGAATGCTGGAACGGACGTTGAATACTGCAACGCGGGTCGACGCCGATGACACCGCTGTCTGGCTCGCCGACGGGCGACCCGACACGACGATGCGTCGGCTGCTCGATGACCATGGCCTGGCCTGGCATCGCCAGCACGACGGCGATCTCGGCGCGCGCATGCGCGGCGCGCTGCGCCAGGCCCTGCGCGGTGCCGACCGCGCGCTGCTGATCGGCAGCGACTGCCCGGAGATCAGCCCGGATTACCTGCACGCCGCGTTTGCCGCGCTGGAGCGTGCCGACGTCGTCCTCGGTCCCGCAGCCGACGGCGGCTACGTGATGATCGGCGTCAACGACGATTACCCGCCGCTGTTCGAGCGCGTGCCGTGGGGCGGCGACAGCGTACTGCGCGAGACGCGCGCACGACTGGCGGCGCAGCGGCTGCGCTGGCAGGAACTGGCGACGCTGCGCGACGTCGACGAGCAGGCCGACCTCGACGCCTTTGCTTGGCTGACCGATGGCATCGCATGAGCCGCGCCAAGCGGCCCGGCTACGGTTAACATGCCGAGAGTTTCGTAACCGCGTGGTGCCCTGATGGCCTGGCTGGACCGCCAACCCCTGTTCCTGTTCGTGCTGCTCGCTCTGACCCTGGGCCTGGCGCCGTTCGTGCCCGAACCCCATATCTGGGAGAAGCTGAAGATGCTCGCCGCCGGTACGCTGGTGAAGCCGATCGACATCTTCGACCTGCTGTTCCACGCCGTGCCGTGGCTGCTGCTGGTACTGAAGCTGTACCGTATCAGCGTCCACCGGTCCGCCCGCACGTGAAACCTGCGTCGACGTGACCGGCCGTGCCCATGCCCATGGACCGCATGTCGCGACCCGAACGCCCAACCGCGACGACCGCCGGCCGCACCAAACGATAATAAATGACATTAGATAGTTTATTTAAAAACTTGTTTTAAAAGATTATTTATCCAGAAAATAGACGAATCAATCGGCGCGGCCGACGGCCAGCCCGCAGCGGCTCGCGTTGTTGCCCGCGGTGTCGGCGCGCGCAAGGTTTCACAGCAGCGCGCGGCACGGGAAAGTAAACTGCGCGAAAAGCCCGCGCCCGCAACGACGCGTGTGACACATGATCCGTTGCCACGCCGATGCACAGTGCGCACCGCCAACCCAGGGGCCGAAGCCGTAGGAACAGACCGCCGTGAACACATCGCAACTGCCCAGCGTTGAACTGGTTCAGGGCGCACCGCCGCCTGTCGCCACCGGGCCGGCACGGTGGCGGCGCTGGAAGGTGTTCTTCAGCGTACTGCTGATCACCGCGGCCATCGGGCTGGCACTGGTCTACAGCCGCTCACCGGTGTACCGCGCGTCGGCCTCGGTGCTGACCGTCAAACCGAAGGCGGTCGACACGCGCAGCGCCGAGGCCGACATCGAGCACGTCGCGATCCAGGGGCGGTTGCTGCTCGGCGAGGAACTGCTCGGCCGTCTGTCGTTGCAGCTCGAAGACGCCGGCGACGGCCTGATCGCCGGACTCGACGCATTGCGCAACATGCTGTCGGTCGTGCCGGTGCCTGATACCAACCTGCTCGAACTGCGCGCCGAGGGCGCCGACCCGCAGCAGCTGCAGCGCGTCGTCAACCGCTGGGCAGAATCGTACGAGGTATTCCGCGCCGAGGAGATCGAGGCCGCGACCGGACGGACGACGGCCGAGATCGGCGACCAGCAGGAGCAACTCGCTGGGAAGATCGAGAGAGCGCGCGCCGAGCTGCTGGCGTTTCGCCAGGCCAACGAGATCGTCGGACTGGAACGCGGCGAGAACCGCGCGCTGGCGTCGCTGAAAGGCCTCAATCAATCGCTGAACAAGGCGCGCGACACGCTGATCGAGGCGCGCGCCCGCAAGGCGGCGATCGACGAGGCGATCGCGCGCGGCGAGACCGTCGTGCCGAGCGAGCAGAAGACGCAGATCGCCGACCTCAGGCTCGCGGTACAGCGCGGCCAGGCGCGGCTCGCCGATCTGCGTCAGCGCTACACCCAGGCCTACCTCGATCGTGACCCGGATCTCAAGCAGCTGCCCGCGACCCTGCGCGAACAGGAGCGCGAACTGCAGAGCGCGCTGCGCATCGCCAAGGCCACGGTCGCCGACGAGGCCTCCCAGGCGGTCGAGGCGGCGCGCGTGTCGCTCGGCGTGATCGAGCGCAAGCTGATCGAGCAGCAGGATGCCGTGCAGCAGTTCAACGAGAGCTACAAGGCGTTCAAGGCACTCGAAGAGGACCTCGCGCGGCTCGAACGCCTGCACGCCGACAACAGCGAGCGGCTGGCCCAGATCGAGGTCAAGAACCTGCAGAAATACCCACCGATCCAGATCGTCGAATGGGCGCGTGTACCGACCCGGCCGATCCATCCGAACTACGAACGCGACCTGCTGATCGCCCTCGCCGTCGCCCTCGGCCTGGCGCTGTTCGTGACCTGGCTGGTCGAATACCTGAGCGAGAAGTCAAGCGCGTCGGCCGCCACGCCGCAGATCGGCGTGCGCATCTACGCCGGCGACCAGGCGCCGGCGCTCGCTGCTGCCGCCAATGCGCCGTTGCCCCACCAGCCCGCCGCTGCACCACCATTGCAGGCGCCGGCCGATCTGCCGGTACTGCCGCGCGAGCTGAGCGGCGCCGAGGTGCAATCGGTGCTCGCGGCACTCGACTCGACCACGAGCGGCTACGCCGCGCTGCTGCTGTCAGGCGTGTCGCCGTACGAACTGGCGCTGCTGCACGCCAACTGCTTCGATCGCACCGGTGGCACGGTCGGCGTACCCGGCGCCGGCGCGCGCCGCCTCGCGGTGCGCAGCGACGTCTGGCCGCGCCTCGATGCGATCATCGGCGACATGGACGACGCGCACCTGAAGCTGCCGGTGGCCGAACTCGATCTGCGTCTGCGCACCGCCGCAGAGCGCGCACGGGTCGCCGACCCGCGCGGCGTCACGGCGCTGGCACTGTGGCACACCTATGTCGTGTTCCTGATTCGCCAGGGCATCGATGTCACGACCCTGATCGCCCGCGTCGGCAACATGCCGCCCGACATCCTCGACACGCTGCTGCACTACGCACCGCCCGGCGGTCACCGGCCGGCCGGCGGGATCGACTTCACCTACCCGGCACTGGGCTACTGAGCGAATCCGCCGGTGCCGCGAACAGCGCGCGATAGCGCACCAGCAGGCAGCGCGCACGCCGCTCGTCACCGTCGGCACGGGCCTGCCGGATCAGTTCGCGCCAGGCCTCCGCGGTTGCATCTGCCGCCGGCCAGTACTGTTCGCAGTCCGCCTCTGCGGCCGCCAGCGGGGCGCTGGCCGAATCGACACTGTCCGTAACGGCCCTGGGTTCGAGCACGCGACCGAACGCCGACGACGACCGCGTTTCACCGTCGCGCCCCGACGGCGCGACGCCGCTCTCCGCCGCCTGCCGCTTGACCGCCGCCGGCGCGCCCCGGACCGCCGGCGGGCCGGCCCGGTCGGCCTCGCTGGTGAGACCATCGACGCTGGGCGACGCCGCGACCTCGGCCGCCGGCGTTGGCGCTGGCGCCGCCTGCTGCGCCGGCAGCGTCGGCGGCACCGGCACAGAAACCGGCGCAACCTCGTCGGGCGGCACGACATGCAGCACGCGCCAGCCGATGCCGACCCCGAGCACCAGCGTCGCCGCGACCGCCCAGGGCGCGTAACGTCGCCGCGACCTGCGTGCCGCGCGCCGTGCCGCGTCCAGAATCGCCGCGTCGCTGTCGGCGGTCGGCTCGGCACGCGGCGCGCGGCGGTACAGCGCGCTGATGCGCGGGTCTTCGGTATCACTCATCGCAACCCTCCAGGCCGTCGCGCAGGCGGCGCAGCGCGTAGCGCAGCCGGCTCTTGACGGTCTCCCGGGCGACGCCGGTGACGTCGCCGATCTGCGCCAGGCTCAGCCCGGCCTCCTGCTGCAGCAGGAATGCGCTGCGCTGTGCCTCGGGGAGGCGACCCAGCAGCGCCAGCAGGCGCTCGACACAGTCGCGCAAAAGCTGTGCGATATCCAGGTCGTGCGCGGTCGACGGCAAGGTCGCGACGCTGTCGGCATCGACGTGTCCGACGTGGCGCTCGCGGCGCAGCGCATCGACGACGAGGTTGTGTGCGATGCGATACAGCCACGGCTTGAAGCGCCGGTCGCGGCGCCACTGCCGGCGCGCCTCGATGACCCGCATCCACACGTCCTGGTACAGCGCTTCGGCATCCATGTCGGCCGTCGCGAGCCGCTGCACGTAGCGAAACACCGGTCCGCGATGGCGCCGGTACAGCGCGTCGAAGGCCGCACCGTCGCCATCGCAGTAGCGCGCCATCAGCTGCTCATCGCTGGTCGTCATGACGGGCCGTGTTCTCCGTCGGGCGGCGGTCCAGGCTCTCGGCGAGGCCCACCAGGCGCAGGAAGTCCGCGCGGTAGCCGTGATCATCCGAACCGCGCGCGCCACGCGCAAGCTCGAGGATATCGCGGTAGCCGAACCCGCGGAGGTGGGTCGCACCGCGCAGCTGCTGGGCGAACGCCGCGACGGCCGCGGCGAAGCGGAAGTCGTCACCGGCCTCGCCGAGTTCGCGGTGCGCCATCGCATCGCCCACGGCGACCGTCAGCAGCTCGCTGCGTCGTGCCTGCGGCAGCTTGTAGCGCAACCTGACAAACGCATACTCGTCGACGTGCGGCGGCACCGCGGGCGCTACGTCCGCCGCGTAGCGCAGCGGATCGAGCAGGCCGCCGTCCCCGCCCGCCAGGGTCAGTTCGTACAGCGCGACGACGCTGTGCCCGGCGCCGAGCTCGCCGGCGTCGACCTGGTCGTTGTTGAAGTCCTCGCGACGCAGGCTGCGGTTCTCGTAGCCGATCAGGCGATACTCGACGACCCGCGCCGGGTTGAACTCGACCTGGATCTTGACGTCCTTGGCAACCGTCATCAGCGTGCCGCCCATCTGCTCGACCAGGACCTTCTGCGCCTCGAGCAGGCTGTCGATGTACGCGTAGTTGCCGTTGCCGTGATCGGCCAGCTGCTCGATCAGGCGGTCGTTGAGGTTGCCGCGGCCGAATCCCAACGTCGTCAACGCGATACCGTCCTCGCGTTCGTGCTCGATCAGGTCCAGCAGTGCGCGCTGATCGACGGTCCCGACGTTGAAGTCGCCGTCGGTCGCGAGCACGACGCGGTTGATGCCGCCGTCGATGAAGGCCTCGCGCGCCTTGGCATAGGCGAGCCTGATCCCGGCGCTGCCGTGGGTCGAGCCGCCGGCGCCGAGTTGGTCGAGCGCGGCCTCGATCGTCGCCTGGCGGTCGCCTGGGGTCGGTTCGAGCACGACCCCGGCGGCACCGGCATAGACGACCAGCGTGATGCGGTCGTCGGCGTCCATGCGCCGCGTCAGCAGCTTGATCGAGCGCTTCAGCAGCGGCAGCTTGTCGGCGCTGTTCATCGACCCTGACACGTCGATCAGGAACACCAGGTTACTCGCCGGCAGGTCGGTGCGCGGCAGGTCCCAGGCCTTCAGCGCGATCCGCAACAGCCGGTTGCCGGGGTTCCACGGCGACGGCGCCAGCGCGGTGCTGACCCGGAACGGCACATCGCGGCCCGCCGGCGCAGGATCGGCATAGTCGAAGTAGTTGATCATCTCCTCGATCCGCACGGCGTCTGTGACCGGCAGGCGGCCCTCGTTGAGCATGCGCCGTACGTTGGCGTAGGCAGCGGTATCGACGTCGATACTGAAGGTCGAGACCGGCTGTGCCGACACCGCCGTGACGCCGTGGCTCTCGAAGCTGGCGTAGCGCTCGCGATCGACGCCGGGCGACGGCGCCACGATCGGCAGGTGCTGCCGCGCGGCGGCCGGCGCCGCGGCATCCTGTGCGTACAGGCCCGACAGCGACGCCGCCGCGCGCCGTTTGGTCGCCGCGTCGCCGCGCGTCTCGGCGACCGCTGGCGGCCCGGCCGCGGCCGGCGTGGTTGGTTCGCCGAGCGGTGCGCGCGGCTGCGTGCATGCGGCGACGGCGACGGCGACGACCAGCGCCGCCGGCATCAGGGTGTACAGGGCTTTCATGGCTTCCACCTCCGCGTGGTTTCCGGTGCGTTCAACCCGAAATACGCACGGCGGTGGCACGCGGGGTTAACCGGCATGCTGCATGAGCCGGACAGCGCCAAATCTGCGCGTATCTGAATATTGCGGTGGTTGCCGTCAGCTTCTGCGCAATCCGGAGATCGCCGTGTCTGACTGGCGCCGTTCCGCTCGGATCCCCGCTCGCTGTGGCCGGGCTCTCACCCGAGCCAGGGTTACGGCCATGACTGTCGCTGCAAGCCGGCGCCACGACGGCTGCCAAATCCCCAGGCTCTCCGAATGCTCACGCAACATGCAGGTCAAGCGGTCGCGCCCGCGACAGACGGCGGGACGCTCCGCAGCGGCCGCTGTCAGCGGGCACCGACAACCGTCGCAGCGACGGCCGCCGACATCGACAACACACAGAACAGCACGAACAGGCCCCGGCCGATGCCGACCAGCGCGCGCGATGCCGGGTCGTCGCGACGCGGCGTAGCGCCGGCCGGGCGCGCGGTCACGGGCCGCCAACGTCCGGCACGGATCGCCGCGAGCGCGGCGAAACCGTCGCCGTTGCGCACGATCTGGCGCGCCGCGTGCACACGCACCAGCACGTCGGGCAATGACAGCGCCGGATAGTCGCGCCAGACCTGCCAGCTGATGCCGGGTTCGCGCAGGCGCTTGCGGTAGCGCAGGAACAGTTCGCTGCCGACGACGTCGAGGTACTGCGTCCACGGCGTCGCGAGGTACGGGGTGGTGTGGGTCATCGGCCGGGCCTTTTGGTGTCGACACCGCCAGTCTGCCGGCCCTACTGGCTCACCAGGTGAGCCAGTAGTAGGGTTGCAATGTGCCAGACGGCCGCGCGCCGCGGCCCAGCCTGGGGAGCCGCGCATGAGCCAGACCGAACGCATCCACCAGATCGTGCACCTGCTCGAGAGCAGCCGCCACCCGGTGCCGTTGCGCCGCTTCCTCGACGAGCTCGAGGTCTCGCGCGCGACCTTCAAGCGCGACCTCGGCTACCTGCGCGACCGCCTCGGCGCACCGATCGCGTGGCGGCGCGGCGACGACGGCCGCCCCGGCGGCTACGTCATCGATGCGTCGCCGGACGCTCGCGGCCGCGACTTCGGCATCCGCGGGCTGTGGTTCAACCAGAGCGAGATCCACGCGCTGCTGACCATGCACCAGCTCGCCAGTCGCATGCAGCCCGGCCTGCTCGCCGAGCAGTCACAGGCCCTGTTGACGCGCATCACACACATGCTCGGCAGCGCCGACGACGACCCGGAGGCGGTGTTGTCATATATCCAGATCGTACATTCGGCGACCCACCGCCGGCCGAGTGCGTGGTTCGAGGTCATCGCCCGCGCGACGGTACGCCGGCACCGACTGGCGATCCGCTATTTCACGCGCAGTCGCAACCGCCGCGGCGAGCGCACGGTCTCACCGCAGCGCCTGCTGCATTACCGCGAAAACTGGTATCTGCTGGCGTGGTGCCACACCGCGCGTGATCTGCGGTTGTTCGCGCTCGACGCGATCGAGGACGCCAGCCGCCTGTGTCAGACCGCGCGGCGGGTCAGCGACGCGCGCCTGCAACGCGCGATCGGCGACGGCTTCGGTATCTTCGGCGGCCGTGCGGTCAGGCGGGCGCGGCTGCGCTTCACGCCCGAGGCGGCACGCTGGATCCGCGACGAGACCTGGCATCCGCGGCAGCGGCAGCACTGGGACGGCGAGCGGCTGATCCTCGAGGTTCCGTACGCGCAGAGCCGCGAGCTGATCATGGAGATCCTGCGCCACGGCAGCGATGTCGAGGTGTTGGCGCCGGCCGAGCTGCGCCGCGAGGTCATGCAATGCCTGCGCGCCGCGCTCGCGGGATACGGCTGAGCGCGGCGGTTACCGGTTCACGATCACGGCAGCCTGGCGATATCGTCGAACTGCGGCAGGGCGTCGTGCGACACGCCCTGCAGGTCACCACACAGGCCGAGCAGGTTGCCGGTCGCGCGCTCGATCTGCGCCTCGCGCTTCTTCCACAGGCGCAGCATCGCCGCCCTTTCCTTGTCGAGATCGTCGCGCATCTGCGCGCAGGCCTCGACCACGGCACGGACCTTCTGTGCGAACTGCGCACTGGTGACGTAGTGATAGAGCGCCTCCATGCTCTGGTCGCGGCCGCTCGCGATCGCCTTCTGCCGCTGCGCCTCGATCAGCACGGTGCGCAGCGCCTCGGCCAGCGCCCTGACCAGCTCCGGGCGCACCAGCCAGATGCCCTCATAGACGACCATTGGCTCGCTGACGCCGGCCGGGAACGCGGTACTGACCAGTACCGCCAGTTCGCCGCCGGCGGCCTGCTGATCGTCCTTGAGCTTGCCGACCCAGGCGTTCGACCAGTTTTCGGCGCGCTTCGTCTCCCAGATGATCCTGCCGCACACGGTGCCAGAACGCTGCCGTACCGTGTGCACGACGTCGGCACCGCGCGCCCCCTTTCTGACCGGCTCGACGGCGTCGAACGGGAACGCCGTGCTCAACAGGTCCTCGAGCGCCAGCTCCAGTACCTCGCCCTGCAGCTGCTGCGAGCCCTGCTCGAGCTTGCGCTTGAGTTCATCGTTGGCCTTGTGCGCATCGTCGATGCGCTTGCGCAACTCGGCCTCACGCAGGCGGAAGCCCTCGGCGACGCCCTCCTCGATGCGTCCGCGCTCGGCATCGACGCGACGCTGCACCTCGAGCGCCAGTTCTTTCTGCTGCTCCTCGAGCACCGCCTTCTGCCTGCGCAGCGTGAGTTCGGCGTCGCGAAACGCGGCGAGTTTCTCGTCCTTGGCCGCCAGCTCGGCCTGCAGGGTCGCCATGCGCTCGGCCTGCTCGGCCTGGGCGCGCGCCGTGGCGTCGCGCGTCGCCGCGTCGAGCTGCGCCTTGGCCCGCTCGCGCTCGGCACGGCTCTCGGCGAGCTCGGCCTGCAGGCTCGCGAGCTGGTCTTGGAAGCGCCGCGCGGCGCTGCGTTCGGCATCGGCGGCCAACGACTCGCGCAGCTGGCGACGCTCGCGGTCGAGCATATCGTCGTACTCGGCCTCGAAGCGCTCGATCAGCTGGTGCGCTATCGCGTCGTGCAGCTCGAATGCCGTGCCGCAGTGTGGACAGGCGACCTCGGCGAAGGCGTCGACGATGATCTTCTTGCTCATGGCGATCGGGTTCCTGTTCAGCCACGCGCGACCGCGGTGACGGCCGACCGCAATAAGGTTACCGCAGCTACTGGCTCAACGGATGAGCCAATCAGCGACGGGCCCGTCAGGGACGCCGTCGGTAGACGTCGTCGAACAGCGCCTCGAGCCGCGGATGCTCGCCGCGCAGGCCGTCGATGACCTGTTTCGCCCAATCGAAGTAGTCGCGACAGCGCTCGATAGGCCAGCCGGCCGGCGGACTGTCGATGACGTCGCGCAGGTTGCAGATCTTGTCGGCGAGTTTGACCGCCCTGGCCGCGGTCGACAGGGTCGCCGCATGGTCGATCTGGGCCTGCTTGCGCGAGGCCTTGTCGAGCCCCCCATCGTCGGTGACCTCGACGACGTACGCCGCGACGCGGTCTCCGAAATGGATCGCGATCTCGTCCGCGGTGGTCTCGGTATCTTCGATCGTGTCGTGCAGCAGCGCCGCGATGACGGTGTCGATGTCGTTGACGCCGGCCTCGTTGACCAGCACGTCGACGAGCGCCACCGGGTGATTGATGTACGGCGACGCCGCTTCGTCCTTGCGCCGCTGATCCTTGTGTTTGTGCGCCGCGAACGCGATGGCCCTGACCAGCAGCACCATGTTGTCTGTTTCCACGCTCGTCTCCCGGCACGCCCGCCATCACCCGCGCCGGCGCCGCGCGACCGCTTCCGCCTGCGCCGATCGGCGTCGCGCACACCGGCCCCGAAAGGCCTCCGACATCGCATGGTACGGTACTGCGCGGCAGGCCGCGACGCTCAGGCGCGGCCGCCGCCCTCGGAGTCGCCGGCCAATGGCCCCGTCGCGACGACACGCATGGTCGGCGCATCCGTCGGACCTGCAGCGTGCCCGTCGGCGGGGGCGGCGGTCGGCGGCTGCAGTGCGTCGCACAGCGCGTCGAGCCCCTCGCGCAGCATCTCCTCGGCGACCGGGTGGTGAAACGGCATGTCGAGCGCGTCATCGACCGTCAGGCGCTGCTGCACGAAGGCGCCGAGCAGGTGCGCGAGGTGTTCGCTGCCGCGGCCGATCATCGCCCCGCCGCGCAGCTGCCGCGTACGCCGGTCGGCGTAGAGCTTGATCACGCCACCGGCGGCTTCGGTCAGCGACGGCGCAGCGACGGTGCCAAACCGCCGCTTCGCCGTCACCGTGGTGTCGGCGTCGAGACTGTCGAGCGGCGCGCCGACCGCTGCCATCGCGGGGTCGCAGAACGCGATCGTCAACGGCGTGATGTCGGGCATCTCGCGCAGCGTCCGGTGCGCGGCGTTGTAGCCCGCGGTGCGGCCCTGAAGCACGGCGTATTGCGGCCCGGCCGGATGGGCGCGTGCATCGCCGACGACGAAGATGCTGGTGCCGGCCACGCGCCGCGTCAGCGGATCGCAGACCGGCAGGCCGTCGCGGTCGGTCGGGATATCCAGTCCGTGCCAGCCGAGCGCGGCGGCATCCGGGCGACCGCCGCCGGTCAGCAGCAGCCTGTCGACGCAGGTCGACGCGGACCCGGCAGCGACCTGCAGCCTCCCGTCGGCGGCGCGCTGGACATCGACCTTCTGCCCCAGCACGATCGGGAACTCGCGGTCGAACACGGCCAGCGCCTCGGTGACGATATCCGGGTCGCGGATACCGGCCAGACCGGTCGCGGTGTCGAAAGCGGCCGTGCGCACACCGAGCCGACGCAGCGCCTGGGCCATCGCCAGTCCCTCCTCGCCGAGACCGAGGACCGCGACCGAGCGCGGCAGCCGTGCCGCATCCAGGATCTCGTCGGCAGTCACGATGTCGGCAGCGAAGTGCTGCAGCGGCGCCGGGATGCTCGGGCGCTCGCCGAGTGCGACGATGATCGCATCGGCCTCGACAATGCGCCCGCCGACGTAGACATGGTTGAGGCCGATCAGGCGGACATCGCCCGACAGGATCTCGCCGGCACCGAGCGTCGGCCGGCCGCCCTCGATGCCGTCGACAACGCCCTCGCGCATGCGCCGCAGCGCCGCACCCGCGGCATCCGCGGTCACCGCCGCCGACGCGGCGCTCGGCTGCGAAAGCAGACGATACGCGGTGTTGACGCCGTCGACGAACCGGCGCGGCGACCTGTCCCCGCTGCCGCCGCCCGGGTCACCCGGACGCGTCGCGTCGATCAGCACGAAGTCGTCGGTATAGCGCCCGACCTCCCGGGCCGCGCTGAAACCGCCCGGCGTCGCCCCGATCACGGCCACGTCGACCTTGCGAAAGTCGCTGATGTGCATGGTTGCCCGATCCGTCCTCGCCGCCGGCCACGGCCGCGGCAACGCACGACCCGGTGTCGTACTCCAGCTTCAGGCTAGCGGCGGGCATGGCGCCGTTGCCGGTAATCCGACCGCCGTTTTCTGTGAACCATTCACGATCGACGGGCGCCATCGCGTCATGGCCTGGGTTGCAGCGGCGCGACGTGAATAGTTCACCGCGCCGATGGCGCCGATTCACCAGTACGCGGCGGCGTTCGCCGGCATGCTCGGAATCAGGGAGATACGGATCGAACGGGAGGACGCGCCATGGGACGCCTGATCATGCCGACATTCACGCTGCTCGCGTGCACCATCACGTTGCTGTTGCGCGCCGTGTTGCACGAGCTGGCCGGCTTCGTACTGCTTTGAGCCCGCTGGCTTTTTCCGCTCGCGCCGGCTTGACCGTCGCCGGACCCGTCCATAGACTCGGGTCACTGCCCGGCTGCCGTCGCGACGCCCGCGACGAACAGCGCAGCGCGGGCCATCCGACAATGACCGGGCGCGGACGGCGGCACCCAGATCGTCGCTGCAACCGGCCATTCGCAGTGCTTGGGGAGGCATCTCGGATGCGCAACACGGCTTTCCTGGGCGCGTGTCTCGCCTGGATCTTCGCGGCAGGGGTAGCGGCGTCCGCAGCCGCTGCCGACTGCGATCCCAAGGTCGCGCAGCTGACCTCGCGTGAAGGCAGCGTCGACGTCAGACGCCATCGCAGTGGCAGTTGGGTCGATGCGCCGAACGGCACGTCACTGTGCTTCGGCGACCGGATCCGCGTCGGCCGCGACAGCCGTGCCGCCGTGGTCCTGAACAACGACACCATCCTGCGACTCGACGCCGGCGCGACGCTGGTGCTGCCGGAGCCGGACAACGAGACGTTCTCGTTCGTCGAACTGCTCGACGGCGCACTCCACCTGATCAGCCGGATCAAGGGCCGGCTGGAGGTCCGCACGCCGTTCGTCAACGCCGGCCTCGAAGGCACCGAGTTCGTCGTCCGCGTCGACGACAGCCAGGCCATCGTCGCGGTCATCGAGGGCCGGGTCGCGGTCAGCAACCGCCACGGCGCGCTGCGCCTGGTCGGCGGCGCTCTGGCCGCCGACCAGGC
>JASJCU010000028.1 GCA_030065815.1 Gammaproteobacteria bacterium
CGCGTCCGCCGGCCCCGCAGAAGCCGGCATTCGACATGGCGCGTCCGCCGGCCCCGCAGAAGCCGGCATTCGACATGGCGCGTCCGCAGGCGCCGGAAAAGCCGAACATGGAGATCGCCAAGCCGCAGGCCCCGGAGCGGCCGCAGATGGACATCGCGATGCCGCAGCGCCCGGCCATGCCTGAGATGCCGAAGATGAAGGCCGGCAACTGCGTCGGTCCGGCCGTCCGCCCGGTCGCGCTGGAGGCGCCGCAGGCACCTGAGGCACCGCAGATGCAGGCCTCGACCGACGAGGCCCTCGCTGCGATGGAGGCCAAGAGCGCCGAGCGCCAGGCCGCGCTGCAGGCACGCATGGACGAGATGAAGGCCGCGATGCAGGCACGTCGCGCCGAGCTGCAGCAGGGTAACTGCAAGCCGATGTAAGCGATCGCGATTCGGTTCGCAGCGCGCAAGGCTACGCCCGGGTTCTACCCGGGCGTTTTTTTTGCCGTCGCAGTATCGCGGCGGCCAAGCGCGGTGCGCCACGTATCATCGCGCGATGGACTGGACGCTCTTCTTCAGTGCGCTGCTGTCGGCGACCCTGCTGCCCGGCAGCTCGGAGGCGCTGCTGCTGCTCAGGCTGCACGAGGGCGGCGATCCGCTGCGACTGGTCCTGGTCGCTACCGCCGGCAATCTGGCTGGCAGCCTGTTGACCTACGGCATCGGCCTCGGCGGCAACCGCGTACTGCACCGCGCGCGCTGGCTGCGCATCAGCGAGCGCGACCTGGCGCGTGCCGAGAGCGCATTTGCGCGCTGGGGGCGGCCCAGCCTGCTGCTGGCGTGGTTGCCGGTGGTCGGTGACCCCTTGTGCCTGCTGGCCGGCCTGCTGCGGGTCCATTGGGCCTGGTTCCTGGTCCTGGTCGGCGCCGGCAAGCTCGCCCGCTACACGGTGATCGCTGCGCTGGCAGTCTGACCGTCGCGTCCTGTATCGGCCCGTTGCCGTCAAAAAATAGGACAATCGCCCTACATAAGTGAACAGGTAACCGTTTGAAAAAAATCACATTATGAAATTTGCCTGGCGGCTTGTCGCACCGTCTGCTTTACTTGCGCCCCATCGCGGCACGGTGCCGCATCGCGCGCCGACCGAATGCCCCTTCGTTACCTTCGCGGACAGACACAGACATGGCAGCCAAACCGGATCTCGATCCCCAGGAAACCCAGGAATGGCTCGAGGCGCTCGACGGCGTACTCGAGAACGAGGGTCCCGACCGCGCGCACTACCTGCTCGAGAAGCTGATCGACAAAGCGCGCCGCTCCGGCGCCTACCTGCCGTACAGCGCCAACACGGCCTACATCAATACCATCCCGGCCACGCGCCAGCCGCCGTTCCCCGGTGACCAGTCGATGGAGCGGCGCCTGCGCTCGTTCGTACGCTGGAACGCAATGGCGATGGTCGTGCAGGCCAACCGCATCGCGACCGAGCTCGGCGGCCACATCGCCAGCTTCGCGTCGAGCGCGACGCTGTTCGACGTCGGCTTCAACCATTTCTTTCGCGCAACCAACGACAACCAGGAAGGTGACCTGGTGTTCTTCCAGGGCCACTCGGCGCCGGGCGTCTATGCGCGCGCGTTCCTCGAGGGGCGGATCAGCGAGGAGCAGCTCAACAACTTCCGCCAGGAGGTCGACGGCCACGGCCTGTCGTCGTACCCGCACCCGTGGCTGATGCCCAACTTCTGGCAGTTCCCGACCGTGTCGATGGGCCTCGGGCCGTTGATGGCGATCTACCAGGCGCGCTTCATGGCCTACCTGCGCGACCGCGGCCTGGCCAATCCCGGCGACCGCAAGGTCTGGGCGTTCATGGGCGATGGCGAGATGGACGAGCCCGAGTCGCTCGGCGCGATCTCGCTGGCCGCGCGCGAGCGCCTCGACAACCTGGTGTTCGTCGTCAACTGCAACCTGCAGCGCCTCGACGGCCCGGTGCGTGGCAACGGCAAGATCATCCAGGAGCTCGAGGCGGTGTTCCGCGGCGCCGGCTGGAACGTGATCAAGGTGATCTGGGGCGGCTACTGGGACCCGCTGCTGGCGCGTGACAAGGACGGCCTGTTGCTCAAGCGCATGGAGGAGGCCGTCGACGGTGACTACCAGTCTTACAAGGCGCACGGCGGCGCGTTCGTGCGCGAGCACTTCTTCGGCAAGTACCCGGAGCTCGCGGCGATGGTCGCCAACATGTCCGACGAGGACATCTGGCGCCTCAACCGCGGCGGTCACGACCCGATCAAGATCCACGCCGCGTATGCCGCGGCGATGGCGCACAAGGGCCAGCCGACCGTGATCCTGGCCAAGACCGTCAAGGGTTACGGCATGGGCGAGGCCGGCGAGGGCCAGAACATCACGCATTCGCAGAAGAAGATGGGCGAGGACGCGCTGCGCGCGTTCCGCGACCGCTTCAATATCCCGATCCCCGACGACCAGATCAGTTCCGCGCCGTTCTTCAAGCCGCCATCCGACAGCCCCGAGATGGCCTACCTGCACGAACGCCGCGGTGCGCTCGGTGGCTACATGCCGAGCCGGCGCAGCGCGGCCAAGCCGCTGACGATCCCGCCGCTGGAGACCTTCAAGGCGCTGCTCGACGGCAGCGGCGACCGCGAGATGTCGACGACGATGGCGTTCGTGCGCTTCCTGACCAGCCTGACCCGCGACAAGGCGATCGGCAAGTTCGTCGTACCGATCGTGCCCGACGAGGCGCGCACGTTCGGCATGGAGGGCATGTTCCGCCAGCTCGGCATCTATTCGTCGCTGGGCCAGCTGTACAAGCCGGTCGATTCCGACCAGGTCATGTACTACCGCGAGGACAAGCAGGGCCAGATCCTGCAGGAGGGCATCAACGAGGCCGGCGCGATGTCGTCGTGGATGGCCGCGGCGACGTCGTACAGCAACAACGGCGTGACGATGATCCCGTTCTACATCTACTACTCGATGTTCGGTTTCCAGCGCGTCGGCGACCTCGCCTGGGCGGCGGGTGACATGCAGGCGCGCGGCTTCCTGCTCGGCGGCACCGCCGGGCGCACGACGCTGGCCGGCGAGGGCCTGCAACACCAGGACGGCCACAGTCACCTGCAGGCCGCGTTCATCCCCAACTGCCGCGCCTACGATCCGACGTTTGCGTACGAGCTGGCGGTGATCCTGCAAGACGGCATGACGAAGATGTACGAGGAGCAGCACAACGTCTTCTACTACGTGACCGTGATGAACGAGAACTATGTCCAGCCGGCGATGCCCGACGGTGTCGAGGACGGCATCATCAAAGGCATGTACCTGTACCGCCAGGGCTCGCGCAAGAAGAAGCGCGTGCAGCTGCTCGGTTCGGGCACGATCCTGCGCGAGGTGATCGCCGCCGCGGCACTGCTCGAGGACGAGTGGAACATCGCCGCCGACGTCTGGAGCGTGACCAGCTTCACCGAGCTGTACCGCGACGCCGCCGCTGCCGAACGCTGGAACATGCTGCACCCGATGGACAAGCCGCGGGTGCCGTACGTGAGCAAGACGCTGGCCAAGCAGAAGGGACCGCTGGTCGCCGCGACCGACTACATTCGCAGTTTTCCGGAACAGATCCGCCCGTATGTCGGCGATCGCGACTACGTCACGCTCGGCACCGACGGCTACGGACGCTCCGACATGCGATCGCAGCTGCGCAAGTTCTTCGAGGTCAATCGCCACTACGTGGTCGTCGCGGCGCTCAAGGCGCTCGCCGATGCCGGCGAGGTCGACAGCAGCCTCGTCGCGCAGGCGATCAAGGCCTACCGGATCGACCCCGACAAGCCCAACCCCGCAACTGTCTGAGTGACAGCCAGTACCCGCGACTCGGACGGTGATACGGAGACAAGCACGTGGCACAGATGACTGACGTTTTGCTGCCGGACATTGGCGATTTCCAGGACGTGGAGATCATCGAGGTACTGGTCAGACCCGGCGACCGGGTCGAGGCCGAGGATCCGCTGATCACGCTGGAGAGTGACAAGGCCAGCATGGAGATCCCGGCGCCGCGCGCCGGCGTGATCGGCGAGGTCAGGGTCGCCGTCGGCGACAAGGTCAACCAGGGCGATCTGATCGCGACGCTGGACACCGGCGATGCGCCCAGCGACGGCGATGCCGGCGATGATCTCGCCGAGGCGGCGGAGATGCTCGAGGATGCCCCGGGCGCCGTCAGCGAGGGCGACGTGGAACGGGCAGAACCGGCCGCCGCGCCGCCGCCGGCGCCCGCCGCGAGCGGCGACACGCGCCGCGTGCTGCTGCCGGATATCGGCGACTTCAAGGACGTCGAGATCATCGAGCTGCTGGTCGCGGTCGGCGACACCGTCGAGGCCGAGCAGTCGCTGCTGACGCTGGAGAGCGACAAGGCGACGATGGAAATCCCGGCGCCGTTCGGCGGCACGGTCACGTCGCTCGACGTCGGTCTCGGCGACAAGGTCAACCAGGGCGACCCGATCGCGACCATCGAGACCGGCAACGCGGAACCCACGCCGGCGTCTGCCGATGGCGAGCCGACCGCGCCCGGCGCGGCCGCGTCGACGAGCGTCGCGCCTGCGGAGCCCGAGCCCGAGCCCGAACGCGCCGCGGGCGAGAAGCCGCAGCGGCGCCGCCCGGTTCCCGCGCGTCCCGCCGACGCGGCGCGCAGTGTCGCGCACGCCAGCCCGGGAGTGCGGCGGTTTGCGCGCGAACTCGGCGTCGACCTGCACCAGGTCAGCGGCTCCGGTCCGAAGGGCCGGATCACCAAGGAGGACGTGCAGGCCTTCGTCAAGCGTTCGCTGGCGGCGCGCGCCCCGACGGTGTCCGCGGCCATGGGCGGCGGCCTGCAGTTGCCGACGATGCCCGACGTGGACTACAGCAAGTTCGGCGAGATCGACGAGCAGGAACTTGGCCGCATCAAGAAGCTCAGCGGCGCGCACCTGCACCGCAGTTGGCTGAACGTGCCGCACGTCACGCAGTTCGACGATGCCGACATCACCGAGCTCGAGGACTTCCGCAAGGCGCACAAGGACGAGGCGGCCAAGGCCGACGTCAAGCTGACCTTCATGCCGTTCCTGATGAAGGCGGTGTGCAAGGCGCTGGCCGCGTTCCCGCAGTTCAACAGCTCGCTGTCGGCCGATGGCGAGACGCTGATTGTGAAGAAGTACGTGCATATCGGTGTCGCGGTCGACACGCCGAACGGCCTGGTCGTACCGGTGATCCGCGACGTCGACCAGAAGGGGGTGTTCGGACTCGCCGCGGATCTTCGCGAGGTCAGTGCGAAGGCCCGCGCCGGCAAGCTCGCGCCCGGCGACATGCAGGGCGGCTGCATCTCGATCTCCAGCCTGGGGGGCATCGGCGGCACCCAGTTCACGCCGATCGTCAATGCCCCCGAGGTCGCAATCCTCGGTGTCTCGCGCGCCGAGATGCGACCCAGGTGGGACGGCGAGGCGTTCCAGCCGCGACTGATCATGCCGTTCAGCCTGTCCTACGACCACCGGGTCATCGACGGTGCCGAGGGCGTGCGCTTCACGACCTATCTCGGCCGGATGCTCGGCGACATCCGTCGCCTGCTGCTGTGATGCCCGGGCCCGGGTTCACGGTCTGGTCGGCCGGCCCGCAGGACCAAGGCCGCCGCGGCCGTCGTCGCTGGGGGCATGCTCCGGGTCGCGCTGCACCAGCGGCCGGGCCACTGGCGCCGGCGGCCATGGGCGTCGTCGACCAGGCGAAGCCGTAGTATTAGGGCTTCGTGATCCTGGCGTCGTCACGCGGGCGCCGCAGGCAATGCACAGCATTGACATCGTTGCCGTGCACCGGCGTGGTTTTGTTGCGTTAATCCGGGTCTGACAGCGTCAGTCGGGTCTGCTTTACTTGGCGGACGTGCCGGGTGAGAGCGAGAAGAAGCAGCGGGTTAGAGGAGCGTTTATGAGCAAGCAGGGTCAGGTAGCGGACATTCGTACCCAGGTGGTCGTGCTGGGCGCCGGTCCCGGTGGTTACACGGCGGCCTTCCGGGCGGCCGACCTCGGTCAGCAGGTCGTTCTCGTCGAGCGCTACCCGAGCCTCGGCGGCGTCTGTCTGAACGTCGGGTGCATCCCGTCCAAGGCCCTGCTGCATACCGCCGAGGTGATCAACGAGGTCGCCGAACTCGAACACATGGGTGTGCGTTACACCAAGCCGAAGATCGACCTCGACACGATGCGCGCCGGCAAGGACAAGACCGTCGGCAAGCTGACCGGCGGGCTTGCCGCGCTCGCCAAGCAGCGCAAGGTCCAGGTCGTGACCGGCGTCGGCAAGTTCGCCGACCCGAAACACATCGAGGTGCAGACGGCCGACGGCGTGACCCGGGTCGAGTTCGAGCACTGCATCATCGCCTGCGGCTCGCGCCCGGTCAGCATCCCCGGTTTTCCCAACGACGATCCGCGCCTGATCACGTCGACCGGTGCGCTGGCGCTGGAAGACGTCCCGAAGAAGATGTTGATCGTCGGCGGCGGCATCATCGGCCTCGAGATGGCGACGGTCTACGCGACGCTGGGCAGCGAGATCGATATCGTCGAGCTGCAGGACGGCCTGATCCCGGGCTGCGACCGCGACCTGGTGCGGCCTCTGCAGAAGCGCCTCGAGAAACTGGTCAAGAGTATCCTGCTGAAGACCAAGGTCACCGAGATCAAGGCGCAGAAGAACGGCCTCAAGGTGTCGTTTGACGGTGCCAACGCGCCGGATGCCAAGATCTACGATCGCGTCCTGGTGGCGGTCGGGCGCAGCCCGAACGGCAAACTGATCAACGCCGAGGCCGCCGGCGTCGAGGTCGACGAGCGCGGCTTCATCCCGACCGACGCCAAGATGCGCACCAACGTGCCGCACATCTACGCGATCGGCGACGTCGTCGGCAACCCGATGCTCGCGCACAAGGCCACGCACGAAGGCAAGGTCGCGGCCGAGGTGATCGCCGGGCTGCCGTCGCTGTTCGACCCGATGACGATCCCGTCGGTCGCCTATACCGACCCCGAGGTCGCGTGGATGGGCGTGACCGAGATCGAGGCCAAGGAAAAGGGCCTGCAGATCGAGAAGGGCGTGTTCCCGTGGGCCGCGTCCGGGCGGGCGCTCGGGATCGGCCGCGAGGAAGGCCTGACCAAGCTGATCTTCGATGCCAAGAGCAAGCGCCTGATCGGCGCCGGCATCGTCGGCCGCAGCGCCGGCGAGCTGATCGGCGAGACCGTGCTCGGCCTCGAGATGGGCGCCGATGCCGAAGACATCGGGCTGACGATCCATCCGCACCCGACGCTCAACGAGACCGTCTGCTTCGCTGCGGAGATGGCCGAAGGCACGATCACCGATCTGATGCCGCCGAAAAAGCGCTGATCCGCTGCCAGTTTTCTGCCCCGCCGGCCGATGACCACGGTGGGCTCGATGTTCCCTGCCAGCGCGGAGGGCATGTCATGCGCAACGGATCCAATGCGGTCGAGGTCGTGGCGTGTTCCTGTCGGGTCGCGTGTGCCGATGACGGCCACCTCGACGATGCCGAACTGGCCATGCGGGAACGGCCGGTTCGCGAAGACGGACGGATCGACCACCGCGAACGTCCGGTTCTGCACAACATCTTAGAGCGTGCGCGGCGGCGCGGCGTTTCCGCTGACGTCGACGCCGGGATGACACGGTTCGCCATCGGGTGCGGTATCTGACGGCGCCGGCCATCGCCGATCCGCAGCGGGACGTTGCGGCGGCGTCGGGAGGTATCCGCCGCGCCTGCACCGACCACCTCTGCAACACAGGAAGGACGTCGCGTTGCCGACCGACAAGCAAGACCAGCAAGCGCTCGACCGCCTGCTCGAGAACAACGAGGTCTGGGCTGCCGCGATCAAGCGCGAAGACCCGGATTTCTTCACCCGCCTTTGCCAGCAGCAGGCACCGGAGTACCTGTGGATCGGCTGTTCCGACAGTCGCGTACCGGCCAACCAGATCGTTGCGCTGCCGCCCGGGGACCTGTTCGTGCATCGCAACATCGCCAACGTGGTCGTGCACACCGACCTCAACTGCCTGTCGGTGATCGAGTACGCGGTCGAGGTCCTGCGCGTCAAGCACATCATCGTCTGCGGCCACTACGGTTGCGGTGGGGTCAAGGCGGCCCTCGAGGACTGCGATCACGGTTTGATCGACAACTGGCTGCGGCATATCCGCGACGTCGGGCGATTCAATGCCAAGCGCCTCGATACGCTGCACGGCGAGGCCCGGGTCGACGCGTTGTGTGAACTCAACGTCATCGAGCAGGTGCGTAATGTCAGCAACACGACGAGCGTCAAGCATGCCTGGCAGCGGGGCGCCGAACTGTCGGTGCATGGCATGATCTACAGCATCCGTGACGGCATCCTGCGCAGCCTGGTCAGCGATGTCACCAGTCCGCAGGCGATCGACGTCCCCGCCTGGGAGTGAGCGCCGGGACGTGCGACACTGCCGGGCCATCCCACTCGACGCCAGCAGTGATGCTCAGACTGCACACCAAGACCTTCGGTGATCCCGGCCACGTGCCGCTGCTGCTGCTGCACGGCCTGTTCGGCTCGTCGACCAACTGGGGCTCGGTCGCCCGTCAGCTTGCCGACCACTACCATGTTATCGTCCCCGACCTGCGCAACCACGGCCAGTCGCCGCATACCGACGTTCACGACTACCCGTCGATGGCCGGGGATGTCGTTGCGCTGCTCGATGCGCACGGCGTGGACAGTGCGACTGTGGTGGGCCACAGCATGGGCGGCAAGGTGGCCATGCACCTGGCACTGACGATACCGCAACGCGTCGCGCGTCTCGCCGTGGTCGACATGTCGCCGGTGGCGTACGCGCACGATTTCGACAACGTGCTGCGCGGGTTCGCCGCGGTCGATCTCGATGCGATCACGGCGCGCAGCGACGCCGATGCGCAGATGCGCGCGGCGGTTTCCGGTGCCGGCGTACGGGCCTTCCTGCTGCAGAATCTCAGCCGTGTCGACGGCAACTGGCAGTGGCGGGTCAATCTCGACGCGCTCGCCGCCGCGCAGGACCAGATCACCGGTTTCCCCGATTATCCGCAGGGTACGGTGTTCGACCGGCCGACCCGGTTCATCCACGGCGAACTGTCGGACTACGTCAGGCCGTCACACCATGTCGCGATCGAGCGCCTGTTCCCGAACGCCTCGCTGTGTCGGGTCGACGGTGCCGGTCACTGGGTCTATGCCGACCGCGCGCAGGGTTTCATGTCCTGCCTGCAGGCCCTGCTCGATCAACCATCGTGAGCCGACGGCGATCATCGACCGCGCATCTCCTTGAAGCGTTCGAGCATCATCCGGTACTCCTCTGGGATGTCATCGGCGGACAGCACGCCGATCGTCGCATCGCCGTCGATCACGGGTACATGGTGAAAACCGCCGTCGCTCATGATCTCCAGCGCCTGGGCGAGGTCGCCGCTGGCAGCGATGGTCTTCGGTGACGGCGTCATGATCTCGTGGACCACCGTTTCGGCCGAAGAGCGGTCGGCACAATTCACCTTGCGGATCACGTCGCGTTCACTGAGCACACCGACCAACCTGCCGTCGTCGAGCACGGCGACTGCGCCGACATCGAGTTCGCACATCACGTGACAGGC
Organism: Gammaproteobacteria bacterium; assembly: GCA_030065815.1. GTDB lineage: Bacteria > Pseudomonadota > Gammaproteobacteria > Chromatiales > Chromatiaceae > Thiosocius. The sequence continues at coordinate 9,595 of JASJCU010000028.1, forward strand.
CTCGCGCACGGTCTGGGAGGGGTTGATGCTGGCCAGCGGCTGGCCCTGTATCAGCTTTGCAACGTTGGACACGATCACGGTGCACGGTTCTCGCTGGTTGACGTGTCGATAGGTACCGGACGCGCATCATAGTACGAATTCGCGCCGCTGCTAAGGGCGTCATGCCGGCACGGGCATTACGTCGCTCATTCGGAGCGCAGCGCCGTGACCGGGTCGAGGCGTGCGGCGCGCGATGCCGGCGCGACGCCGGCGAGCAGCCCGATCGCGACCGCGATCAGCATCGCGAGCAGCGCGTAGTCCCACGCGACCCGGGCCGGCAGTCCCGGCAGCGACACGCCGATCAGCCAGGCGCTCGCGGCGCCGAACAGCAGCCCGGCCGCACCACCGAGCCCGGCGAGCACGACGGCCTCGCCGAGAAACAGCGCGATGACCTGGCGCCGCTGGGCGCCGAGCGCGCGCAGCAGGCCGACCTCGGCGGTGCGCTCGTTGACCGAGATCGTCATGATGGTCAGGATCCCGATACCGCCGACCAGCAGCGAGATCGCGCCGAGCGCGCCGACCGCGAGCGTCAGCACATCGAGTACCGAACCGAGCACGTCGAGCATCTGGTCCTGGGTGATGATCGTGAAATCCTCGTTGCCGTGGCGCGCGATCAGGCGCGCGCGTATCCGGTCGGCCAAGGCGTCGGCATCCGCGCCCTCGCGGTACAGCACGTCGACCTCCATCAGGCTCTCGCGGTCGAACATCGCCATCGCGCGCCCGACCGGGATGTAGACGGTGTCGTCGAGATCGAAGCCGAGCATCTGGCCCTTCGACTGCATGCTGCCGATGATGCGGTATGTCTCGCCGCCGATGCGTATGCGCTCGCCGAGTGGCGAGCGCGTGCCAAATAACTCGCTGCGCAGCTTGCTGCCGAGCACCGCGAACGCGCGCGCGCGGCGCGGTTCGTCGTCGGGCAGGAAGCGGCCCAGTGCCGGCTGGATCTGCCAGACCTCGGGGATCGCGGCACCGGTGCCGAACACCGTCGTGCGGCGGGTCAGGCCGCCGGCCTCGACCTCGGCGTTGCCCTGGACGAACGGCACGACGGCACGCACCTGGGGCAGCGAGCGCAGTGATTCGGCGTCATCCAGGCTCAGTGGGCGGACGTTGCTGATCACGGCACCCGAGACGCCAAAGGTCTCGGTCTTGCCCGGTGAGATCGCCAGCAGGTTGGTGCCGAACTGGGTGAACTCCTGGACGACGAAACGCTGCACGCCCTCACCGATCGCGGTCAGCAGCACCACCGACGCGATCCCGACGGCGATGCCGAGACCGGTCAGCAGGCTGCGTACACGGTGCGCGACGATCGCGCTGCCGGTCAGGTGGATGACGTCGGCGAAGCGCATCAGTGTGGCTGTCGTGCCGTCGGCGCGGTGCGCCGTCGCGGCTGCTGTCGCGGCGGTGGCGGATGGCGACGACCGGGCATGGTAGCGCCAACGTGGCAGCGACGGGCTGTCCGCTGTCGCCGTACGGCCGCGGTCGTGCCGCTTGGACCGCATCGCGGTCCGCTGGCCCTTCGCTGAGGCACGGGTCTTTTCACAGTCGTCACGACCTCCAATAGTCGAGTATCCACGGTCGACTCAGCGCCGGCCGCGGCCGGCTGGCTCAACGCCCGGTCAGTGCCCGAACCGGGTCGAGGCGGGCGGCACGGCGCGCCGGCAGCACACCGAACAGCAGCCCGGTCGCGACCGCGACGGCGACCGCGGCCAACGGTGCCCACAGCGGCGCGGCGAGCGGAAACGCCGGCAGCAGCTGGCGCAGCCCGAGGATGCCAGCGCCGGCGATCACGATGCCGAGCGCCGCGCCGGCGGCCGCGAGCATGATCGCCTCGACCAGGAACACCCACAGCACCTGGCGTTCGGGTGCGCCGAGGGCCTTCATCAGGCCGATCTCGGCGACCCGCTGCGAGACCGCGACCAGCATCACGTTCATGATCAGGATGCCGGCCACCGCGAGGCTGATCGCGGCGATGCCGCCGACCGTGTAGGTCAGCGCACGCAGGATGTTGTCGAACGTGCTCAGCAGTGCGTCCTGGGCGATGATCGTGACGTCGTCTTCGCCGTCGTGGCGCTGGCGGATGATCTCGCGCGCGGCGCGCCTGGCGCGTTCGATGTCCGGTCCGCTGCGCGCCTCGATCAGCACGCGAAACAGCGACGGCGTGTCGAACAGGCTCTGCGCCGACGCGACCGGGATCACGATCATGTCGTCGAGATTCTGGCCGAGCGACTCGCCGCCCTCGCTGATCACGCCGATCACGCGGAAGCGCCGATCGTTGATGCGCACCCACTCACCGAGTGCGCGGCGGTTGCCGAACAGCTCGCGGCGCAGCCCAGAGCCCAGCACCGCGACGTTGACGGCACGCTCCGGGTCGATATCGGGAAGGGCACGGCCACTGCCGATCGTCAGGTGGCGGATCGGGAAGAATTCGTCGGTCGCGCCGATCACCGTGACCTCGCGTTCGCGGCTGCCGTACGACACCGGCGCGTTGCCGGCGGTCAGCGGTGCGACGCGCGCGATGCTGCGTTCGCGCAGCAGTGCGAGCGCGTCGCCGAGCGTCAGGTCGCGTGGCGTTTCGCCGAACAATGGCGGCGCACCGCCGGTCGTCTCGGACCGTCCCGGCAGCATGATCAGCAGGTGGGTGCCGAGCGATGCGAACTCGTTGACGACGTAGCGCCGCGCGCCTTCGCCGAGTGCGGTCAGTACCACGACCGAGGCGACGCCGATACTCATTGCCAGCAGCATCAGCAGCGTGCGGTTGCGCGCGCCGGCCAGCGACTGCGATGCGAACCGCAGCAGGTCAGGCGTGCGCATGCGGGCTGTCCTTGTCGATTCGGCCGTCGACCATGCGGATGTGGCGCGGTGCGCGCCGGCCGACGGCCTTGTCATGGGTCACGACGACCAGCGTGATGCCGCCGGCATTCAGCGATTCAATCAGCGCGATCACGTCGTTGCCGGCATGCTGGTCGAGGTTGCCGGTCGGTTCGTCGGCGAGCAGCAGCGACGGCTTCATGACGATCGCGCGGCCGATCGCGACGCGCTGGCGCTGCCCGCCCGACAGCTGGTCGGGGCGGTGTTGCGCGCGGTCTTCGAGACCGAGCGATGCCAGCACCTCGGCGACCCGGGCGTCGCGCTCGCCTGGTGCGACGCCGGCCAGCATCATCGGCAGCGCGATGTTGTCGGCCGCGGTCAGCCGCGGCACGAGGTGGAAGGCCTGGAAGACGAAACCGATGTGGCTGCGCCGCAGCGCCGCGCGCCGTTCCTCGGGCAGCCCGGTGGTCTCGGTGCCCTGCAGCCGGTAGCTGCCGCTGTTCGGCCGGTCGAGCAGGCCGAGCACGTTTAGCAGTGTCGACTTGCCGGACCCCGACGGCCCCATGACCGACGCATAGTCACCGGCCGCGAACTCCAGTGTCACCTGGTCGAGCGCGTGTACGACCTCGTCGCCGACGACGAAATCACGCTCGACGTGGTCGAGCGTGATCATGGTCCGGCAGCCGCTTCGCGCTTCGCGCTGACGCCGTCGGCGAGACCTTCGCGTTCGACCGACGTCACGACCAGCTCACCCTCGGCCAGGCCATTGACGATCTCGGTGTGATCCCAGTTCGCGGTACCGACCTCGATCTCGCGCTGCTCGATGGTGTTGTCGGCAGGGTTGAACAGGTAGACGCGGTTGCCGTCGACGACGGCCTCGGTCGGCACGCGCAGCGTGTCGTTGCGCACGTCGAGGATGATCTCGACGTCGGCCGAATAGCCGGCGAGCAGCTGCGCGATGTCGTCGGCGTTGACGAACTCGACCTCGACATCGACGGTGCGCGCCTGCTTCTCGACATCCAGCACATAGTCGGCGATGCGCCGCACCCGGCCCTCGAAGCGCCGTTCGCCGAACGCGTCGAGGGTGACGCGCGCGTCCTGTCCGACGCGGATCTCGGCGACGTCGACCTCGTCGATCGGCGCGGTCAGGTAGAAGCAGCGGTTGTCGATCAGGTCGACGGCCGGCGGCGTCGCGATGCCGATCGGCGACGGCGTCACGTACTCGTTGAGTTCGCCGTTGATCTCGGCGACGACGCCGTCGAACGGCGCGATCAGGCGGGTCTTCTCGAGCGTCGCCTCGGTGACGCCGATGCGCGCCTCGCTGACCGCCGCGGTCGCGCGCGCGGCTTCGCAGGCGGCGTCGGCCGAGCGTGCCGACGATACGGCCTGGTCGACCTGCTCCTCGGCGACCAGTTTGCGCGCCAGCAGCTTGTTCTGGCGCTGCGCCTCGCGCTGTGCCTGTTCGGCCTCGATACAGCGGGCACGCGCCGTCGCCCGGGCGCTGGCGGCCTCCTGGCGGGTCAACGCCAGCTGTGCGGTCAGGTCCTTGTTCCACAGCTCGAGGAGCAGCTGGCCGCGCTCGACCGCGTCGCCCTCGTGGACCGGCAGGCTGGCGATCTGGCCACCGGCGCTCGGCGACAGCTTGGCACGGCGGCAGGCCTTGACCGTCCCGGCGCGGGTGTTGGCGACGGTCTTCTCGACGGTGCCGCGGGCGACGCCGTCGACGGTCACGGTGACCGGCTTGGTGCGGGTGGCCCAGCCGATCCACGCGGCGGCGAGCACGATCAGCAGCAGTATCAGCAGCACCGACTTCTTCATGTCCTGCGCCTCGTTTCCGCGGCAGGCCGAGTGGCCCGACACCTGCTCGCAGTATCGCAGCTGCGGTCGCCGTGGGCGACCGCTCACCACGGCGTGATCGTGACCGATGTCAACCGAATGCCGCGGTGCCGACGCGACGGGCGGCGCCGCGGCGTGATGCAGCGTCTACGGACGGCGGCCACGCGGGCGGCTGCGCTATAATCGGTCGCTTCGCAACGCGCTATTCGTCAGGGGCAAAACATGGCTCAATCGGGCATCAACAAAGTCGTACTCGCCTACTCCGGCGGCCTGGACACGTCGATCATCGTCAAATGGCTGCAGGACGAGTACCGCTGCGAGGTGGTTACGTTCACGGCCGACATCGGCCAGGGCGAGGAGGTCGAGCCGGCGCGTGCGAAGGCGCAGGCGGCCGGGATCCGCGAGATCTACATCGAGGACCTGCGCGAGGAGTTCGCGCGCGATTTCGTGTTCCCGATGTTCCGCGCCAATGCCGTCTACGAGGGCGAATACCTGCTCGGCACGTCGATCGCGCGCCCGCTGATCGCCAAGCGCCTGGTCGAGATCGCCGACGAGACCGGTGCCGATGCGATCTCGCACGGTGCGACCGGCAAGGGCAACGACCAGGTGCGATTCGAACTCGGCGCGTACGCGCTCAAGCCCGACGTCAAGGTCATCGCGCCGTGGCGCGAATGGGACCTGCTGTCGCGCGAGAAGCTCATGAACTATGCCGCCGAGCACGGCATCGCCGTCGATTTCGCCAGGCAGGGCAAGAAATCGCCGTATTCGATGGATGCCAACCTGCTGCACATCTCGTACGAGGGCGACGTCCTCGAGGATCCGTGGCACGAACCCGAGGAGGACATGTGGCGCTGGACAGTCGCGCCGGAGGCGGCGCCCGACGCGCCGACCTACGTCGAGCTCGAATATCGCAACGGTGACATCGTCGCGATCGACGGTGAGGCCATGACGCCGGCCGCGGTCATGGAATACCTCAACCGGGTCGGTGGCGAGAACGGCATCGGTCGTGACGACATCGTCGAGAACCGCTACGTCGGCATGAAGTCGCGCGGCTGCTACGAGACGCCGGCCGGCACGATCATGCTCAAGGCGCACCGCGCGATGGAGTCGCTGACCCTCGATCGCGAGGCCGCGCACCTCAAGGACGAACTGATGCCGCGCTACGCCGAGATGGTCTACAACGGCTACTGGTGGAGCCCCGAGCGCGAGGCCCTGCAGGCGCTGATCGACCAGACCCAGCACGTCGTCAACGGCAGCGTTCGGGTCAAACTGTACAAAGGCAACGTGATCGTCGCGGGGCGCAAATCACCCACGCACAGCCTGTTTGACGAGTCGATCGCGACGTTCGAGGATGACGCCGGCGCCTACGATCAGAAAGATGCCGCGGGCTTCATCAAGCTCAACGCCCTGCGCCTGCGCGTCGGCGCGCGCCGCCGGGGCTGATCCATGGAGAAACCATCGATGACCATACGCACGTGGATTCTCGGCCTGCTGCTCGTGGCCGGCGCCGCTTACGCGCTGCAGAAGGCCGCGCCGCTGCGCGGCGAGTGGCGTCCCGACCAGGTCGCATCCGGGGTCTATGTGATCCACGGGCCGACCGAGCTGCCGTCGCCGGCCAACCAGGGCTTCATGAACAACCCGGCGTTCGTCGTCGGCGAGACCGGCGTGGTCGTCGTCGACCCCGGCAGCAGCGTGCAGGTCGGCGAGATGCTGCTGGCAAGGATCGCGCAGATCACCGACAAGCCGGTGCTCGCGGTGTTCAATTCGCACATCCACGGCGATCACTGGCTCGGCAATCAGGCGATCCGCGCCAAGTACCCGGACGTGCCGATCTACGGTCACGAGCGGGTAGGCCCGCGGGTGCTCGAGGGCGCTGGCACCGAGTGGGTGCAGCTGATGCTGCGCATGACCGAGAACGCGACCGCCGGGACCGAGGTCGTGCGGCCGGATCGGCCGGTCAACGACGGTGACCGCATCCCGATCGACGGCATGACCTACCGGGTCTACAACAACGACAAGGCGCACACCGACACCGACATCATGGTGCTGGTCGAGGAACTCGATGTGATGTTCCTTGGCGACAACGCCGGGCACGGGCGCATCCTGCGCCTCGAGGGCGGCAGTTTCCCGGGCAATGTCGCGGCGCTCGACACGGCGCTGGCCAGCGGTGCGCAGGTGTTCGTGCCCGGCCACGGGCCGAGCGGCGGGCCCGAAGTGGCACGCCGCTACCGCGACTACCTGGACACCGTGTACACGACCGCGCAGCATGGTGTCGACGAGGGTCTGAGCGACTTCGAGATCCGTCCGCTGCTGCTGCCCAAGCTGGGGCCGTGGCAGCAGTGGGCCGGGTTCGACACCGAGCTCGGCGGGCACATCAGCGGCGCCTTCCTCGAGGCCGAGGCGGCGGCGTTCTGAGCGGCCGGGTAAGGTTGCGAAGGGACGCAGAGGGCGCGGAGTTGCGCAGAGAGTGCTGAGTGTTTTTTCGGTAACCGGAGAGCCTCGCTGTTGATTCATCGTTCCCGCGAAAGTGGGAATCCATGCGGCTGATGTCGTTGGATCCCAGTCTTGGCGGCGGGGACGGGGATTCGCGGGGATGACGAGAAACGGATTGCTTGAGGCCGCGTTGTCTGGTCGGTGGTCAACCGTTGTATCCACCCGATCGGTGCTGCGCCCGCAGGACAAAACGCTCTGCGGCCTCTGCGCTCCTCCGTGTGCTCTGCGTCCAAACAAGATGCCGACTCACATGACACGAGGTGACCGATGCGCTACGCCGAACGTCCAGTAATCGGGATCAGCAGTTGCCTGCTCGGGCAGAAGGTGCGCTACGACGGTACCGCGAAGCGCGACCGCTGGATCGTCGATCAACTCGGCAAGCACGTCGACTACCGCCCGATCTGCCCGGAGATGGCGATCGGCCTGGGCACACCGCGTCCGCCGATCCGCCTCGTCGGCACGCCCGAGCAGATGCGCGTGCGCGGCGTCGAGGACCCGTCGGTCGACGTCACCGATGCGCTCGAGGACTTCGCGCTGAACACGGCCGCGCAACTCGGTGACATCAGCGGCTACGTGTTCATGAGCAAGTCGCCGAGCTGCGGCATGGAACGGGTCAAGCTCTACAACGCCAAAGGACATGCCGAAAAGAAGGGCGTCGGCGCGTACGCGCGGGTGGTGATGCAGAGCCTGCCCCACCTGCCTTACGAGGAGGAGGGGCGGCTGCACGACGCGATGCTGCGCGAGAACTTCGTCAACCGCGTATTTGCGTACCGGCGCTGGCAGACGCTGCGCGCCACCGGCCTCAGCGCCAAGGCGCTGATCGACTTCCACGCGCGCCACAAGTACATGGTCATGGCGCACTCGCAGGCGGCCTACCAGCGGCTCGGCCGGCTACTGTCCCACCTCAAGGGCGTCGACCTCGGAGAGGTCGCCGACGCCTACGAGGCCGAATTCATGACCGCGCTGAAGCGGCGCGCCGGGCGCAAGCGCCATGTCAACGTGCTGCAGCACATCCAGGGCTACCTGAAGGACCGCATCGACGGCAGCGACAAGCGCGAGCTGCTGGAGAGCATCGAGGCCTACCGTCGTGAAGAGGTACCGCTGGTGGTGCCGACCAAGCTGCTGCGCAGCTACTTCCGGCGCAATCCCGATCACTACATCGACCAACAGTGGTACCTCGACCCGTACCCGGAATCGCTGGGCCTGCGCAACGCGATCTGATGGGTGACACGGACCGGTTCGGCATCATCGTCGTCGGCGACGAGATCCTCGGTGCGCGGCGTCGCGATCGCCACTTCGACGGCATCGGTGGGCTGCTGCGCGCGCGCGGCTTCGCGGTCGCGTGGTTGCGCGTCCTGCCCGACGACCCGGATTACCTGGTCAGCGAGCTCGCGCATACGATGGCCGAAGCGATCCCGGTGTTCTGCTGTGGCGGAATCGGCGCGACGCCCGACGACCATACCCGGCAGTGCGCCGCCAGCGCGGCCGGGGTGCCGTTGCAGCGGCATCCCGGCGCCGCCGTCGAGATCGAGGCGCGCTTCGGTGCCGAGGCCTATCCGCATCGCATCAAGATGGCGGAACTGCCGCGCGGCAGCGAGCTGATACCGAATCCCTACAATCGCATCCCCGGGTTCAGCATCCGCGGCCACTTCTTCCTGCCCGGCTTTCCCGACATGGCGCGGCCGATGGCGCAGTGGGTGCTGGATACGCACTTCGCCGGCGGTGCGGCGGCCGAACGCCAGGTCGCGGTGCGTGTCTACGGCGTGCCCGAGAGCCAGCTGATGGACCTGATGCAGGACCTCGTCGACGCCTTTCCCGCGGCAAGGCTGTACAGCCTGCCGCGGCTCGGCGAGGATTACCAGATCGAGCTCGGCTTCCGCGGGCGCGGCGACCTCGCGGCGCCGCTGCAGGCATTGACCGACGGGCTGGATGCGCGTCGCGTCCGCTATCAACGCCTCGAGGGCTGAACGGCGCAGGGCGGCGGCGTCGACCACGAACGAGCTGTCGCAAGGGGGGGCAGATCCATGCGCACTGTCGGCAGACGCCCGCGCAACATCGCGCCGCGCAACCGCCTGACGGTCAGCGTCGTCGGGCCTGCTGTCGCGGCGTCGACGCCGGCCGCCCGACGCGTCGTGACGCAGCTGCGGCGGCGCTGCCCGGTCGTCGCGCATCGGTTGCGCAGCGGCACGCGGCCGGCATGCACGATCGTGCTGCGCGGCGGCTCCGGTCGTGATCGCGTGCGTGCTGCGCGCGCGCTCGCCGCGGCGCTGGCGAGACCCCTGTGGCGTGTCGACGGCTACATCGGCGAGACCGAGAAGCGCGTCGTGCGCCTGTTCGACCAGGCGGCGACGCAGCGCGCCGTGCTGTTCTTCGACGAGGCCGACGCGCTGTTCGGCAAGCGAAGCGTCGTCAAGGACAGTCACGACCGTTACGCCAACCAGCAGGTGTCGTACCTGCTCGCCCGTGCCGCGACACACGGCGTCATCGTCGTCCTCGCGACCACGCCGACGGCCGATCCGGTCGCTGCGATCGCGCGCCGGGCGGTGTTCGCCGATCTGTCGTGAAGCGGCGTCGCCGCGTGACCTCGCGCGGCCCGGTGCCTGGCTGCAACGCGCAGGGACGATGATCGGGACGGCGCGCGCGGCGCGGCTGCCTTCTGCGATGTTGCGTCATGCCTGCGGCCCAGGGAACGCGTGCCGCCATGGACAGGCGGTTGGCGCGGCGCCGCGACCGCGCGGGACGATGACAAGGTGTACTGTGCGGCGACAGCCCGACACCGGCCGTCGGATCCTCGCGCCGTCGTGCGGTCTGCGACCGCGGCGCTGTCGGCGCGATCGACACGCCATGCGCAATCTGTGAACGGCGTTCGCTGAATAATAGCGCGCTTCCCAAAGGACGCCCGCGGCTTCCCGAAGCCGTGCGCTGCGCTGACATATACTTGCGTCAGGGATGGGCGGACCCACGGCCGCGCATCGCTGTGGCCGTAGGACCGTGGTTGCATGGGAAGGTGTGATGTCGGTATCGGGGCACAATCCGGCACTGCTCGGGCGATCGGCGATCCCACTGGTGGGCGCGTCGCGTGCCAGCCAGCGCCTGCAGCTCGACCCGGTGGAGCCGAGCGACCCGCTCAAGGATCCGACCTCGGCCGAATACCGCGCGCTGCAGGACCTCAAGCAACGTGACCGCGAGGTCCGTCAGCACGAGCAGGCGCACATCGCGGCCGGCGGCGCCCACGTCTCCGGTGGCGCGCACTACAGCTACGAGATCGGGCCGGACGGCCGTCGCTACGCGGTCGGCGGCGAGGTGTCCATCGACACGTCGGCGGTGCCCAACGATCCGGAGGCGACGATTCGCAAGATGCAGGCGGTGCGCAGCGCGGCAACGGCGCCGGCTGAGCCGTCGGCGCAGGACCGCGCGGTGGCGGCCGATGCCGCACGTGCCGAGGCGCGGGCACGCGCCGAATTGCGTGACCAGCAGAGCGCCGCGGACGACAGCGCCGCGGCGCCGCCAGGCGGGCGTGCGCAGACGGCGCTGAGCGCATACCGCGACGCCGCCGGCGAGGGTGCGGGGCAACGCGCCGCTGTCCTTGACCTGACTGCCTGATCAAATCGCCGGCTAGGACTGCCAGCTCGGCGCCTGGCGCTCGTGACCGGCCTCGGCGAGCTTCTGCAGGTATGCGTTCCAGTAGACGTCTTTCTTGCGGCCCAGGTCGTACAGATAACCCCAGTCGTAGAGGCCGGAGTTGTGGCCGTCGTCGAAGAAGATCTTGACCGCATAGGCACCGACCGGTTTGACCTCGGTGATGTTGACGTCCTGCTTGTCGACCTGCAGTTTCGCATACTGGCCCCAGTGGCCCCTGACCTCGGCGGACGGTGAGTAGACGCGCAGCAGCTCGCACGGCAGCTCGAAGCGCGCGCCGTCGTCGAACGCGATTTCCAGCGCGTGCGATTTCTGGTGCACGACGATGTCGGTGGGTTTCGGTGTGTCGCTCATCGGCGTCCTTGTTCAGTAGATCTTCGGCAACAGCCGGTGGGTGCGCTTGACGTACTCGGAGTAATCGGCGAACGCCGTATGCAGGTGCCTCTCTTCACTGTGCATCTTGCCGAACAGCGCCGCGAACAGCATCGCCAGGCCGAGATAGTTCGGCCAGGCGTCGCGGTAGAGTGCGATCCCGAGCATGAACAGCAGCAGGCTGGTGTACATCGGGTGGCGGATCCAGCGATACGGGCCGGTCGTGACCAGGCACGCATCGGGGATCGGTTCCGGGTAGATGCCGAAGTTGCCGAGCTTGTTGTGCGCCAGCGTGTACAGGCCGACGACCGCGCCGAGCGCGCTGAGCGCCAGCCAGGGAAAGCGATCCGGCTCCTGGGTGACGAACGGCCACGCGACGACCACGATCGCCGAGAACTGCAGCGTGACCAGGACGTGGCTGAGCGTCGACTTCTGCGGCACTGCCGTGTACCTATTGCGCTGCACCGAGCGCCGCGGCGCGCCTGAGGACATCGGACGGTTCGTCCATCGGCGCGCCCCAGCCCTGGGTGTGCTGATCGACGAGACCGGCGAGCATGTCGATGTGCTCGGCACTGGCGTTGAGACAGGGTATGTACTCGAAGCGTTCGCCACCGGCCTCGAGGAAGATGTCGCGGTCTTCCATCGCGATCTCCTCGAGCGTCTCCAGGCAGTCCACCGAGAAACCCGGACACAGGACCTGCAGCGACTTCACGCCGCTCTGTGCGAGGCCCTCCAGCGTCTTGTCGGTATACGGTTGCAGCCACTGTTTCGGCCCGAGGCGCGACTGGAAACTGAGCAGCCAGCGCTCGTCGTCGAGGCCGAGCTGCTCGGCCAGCAGGCGCCCGGTCTTCTGGCATTCGCAGTAGTAGGGGTCGCCCTTGTGGAAGTACTCCTCGGGGATGCCGTGGAACGACAGCAGCAGCTTCTCGGCATCGCCGTATTCGTCGAGGTGGCGGCGCACGCTGGTGGCCAGCGCACCGATGTAGGCCGGCTCGTCGTGGTAGTGGTTGACGAAGCGCAGCTCGGGCAGCCAGCGCCAGCGGCGCAGCTCCGCGGTCACGGCGTCGAAGATCGATGCGGTCGTCGTTGCCGAGTACTGCGGGTACAGCGGTAGCACCAGGATGCGGCGTGCACCGGCGCCGCGCAGCTCGTCGAGCGCCGACGCGATCGATGGATTGCCATAGCGCATGCCCAGTGCCACCGGCACATCGCAGCCGAAGCGCCGGGCCAGCTCCTGGACCAGGGCGTCGCGCTGCTGCATCGAGATCGTCAGCAGCGGCGAACCCTGCTCGGTCCAGATCTTCTGGTAGGCCTTGGCCGAGCGCCCGGGGCGGGTGTTCAGGATCACGCCGTTGAGCACGAACCACCACGCCGGCCGCGGCACCTCGACGACCCGCGGGTCCCACAGGAACTCCTTCAGGTAGCGGCGCACCGAGGCACGGTCGGGGGCGTCCGGGGTACCGAGGTTGACCATCAGCACGCCCATCCGGGTGGGCTGGTCGTGGCGAAAGGTCTGCAGGTCTGCGTGCATCGTCAGTGGTCTCGGGATTCTTGGTTGCTGATGCCGGGGTCATGTTACGGCCCGTGGGTGAACCGGTATTGTCACGGATTGGCGGGAAATTTGGCAGTTCGGTCGGACATCTGGGCGACCGAATCGTACCAGCCATGCAGGTGGTCGAAGAGGGTCGCGAACCGCAGGCTCGCGATCGTCGAGCCGAACACCGGGACCGGGATGCCGACGCGCATGCATGCCGGCGGCGATATCCGCGCATCGCGGATGCCGCATTCCTCGACCCCGGTGACGGCGATGGCGCTCGCGGTCGCGCCGATGTGCGTACGGTCGCCGCCGAGGCCGACGCCGATCGGCAGTGCCCACGACGATGCGTGATGTCCGCGCGCTGTGCACCGAGGCCGGCGATGACCGGGATCGTCGTCAGCGTGGGCGGGCTGTTGTCGACGACGGCGCCCGGTGACAGGCGCGCGGTTGGATGACGGCGTCGGTCAGAATAGCCTGGGCCAGAGGAAGCCGGTGTTGCGGCGAAACTCGGCGTACTCGGGGACGGTCGCGAGGAACTTGCGCTCCTCGATCTTCGCGCGCACGGCCTGCAGCGCCACCGCGACGACGAACAGGTACAGCGCCGCCGGGGTCGCGGCGAGGATCGCGACGCCGAAGATGTGGATGATCTCGCCGAAGTACAGCGGGTGGCGGATGCGCCGGTAGGGCCCGCTGGTGACCAGTTCGCGCACCGCGGTGCGCAGGCCGAACGATGCGCGCAGGTGGGCTATCGCCCAGATGCTGAACAGCGCACCGAACAGGCCGATCGCGAGGCCCGCCATGTTGATGTAGTACGGGAAATCCGGCGTCAGTCCGTGCATCGCGCGCAGAAAGCCCTCGGGATAGGCGGGCAGTATGGCGCGCACGTCGGGCAGGAACATCAGCGCATAGCCGATTACCGGCACGAAGACCGTGACCAGCGGGAAGACGTTCTCCCAGAAGCCCCGCGGCCGCTCCTTGGCGCCCCGCCGCACCAGCAGGCTGTAGAACACCAGCGCGTCGAAGGCCAGCGCGACCGCGTAGTAGCCGAGATGCGAGAACTGCCCGGTCGCGTGGTAGGTCAGTGCGTCGCCGGCGGCGGCGCGCTGCTCGGCATCGGTCAGCACGTCGACCAGCGGTTCCGCCTCGATGATGTAACCGATCAGGTAGTAGGTCTTGACGCCTACCACGAGGGCGAAGAACAACAGCGGCGCGATATCGACGCGCCATTCCTTTTGCATGGTCATCAGCTGGCCCCCGGCAGACCTCGTCAGCGACTGGCGCGGCGCAGTTTAGCCTCGACCCGGGCGGCCTCGATAGCGTCGCGGTCCAGCACACGCGGGATCAGCCGGTAACCGGCCGCGAGCTCGACGGCCTGGCGGCAGGCCGCGGCCTCCAGCCAGTGACGCTGCGCATCGTCGATGTGCTGCAGAGTCAGCAGACGCGGCGCCAGCCACGCGAGGTAGTCGTGTGCCAGCTCGGCCTCGTCGTCGCGGTGCCAGTCGGACTTCAGGCCGAGCGGTGGGAAGCGGGCGGCGTCGAGCGTCTGCGGGCCGGCCGGCGAGCCGACCCGCTCGCCGCTGCCGTCGCGCCGGCGGCGGAACCAGGCCTTGTGCTGGCCGAGCTGGCGCACCTGGCGTTCGAGCCGCTCGGCGTGCTGGCGTGGACCGAGCTCGCTGCGCATCGCGACGCCGCGACGGCTCAGCGACGGCGCCTCGAAGCTGTGGTCGGCGAGGCGCGTGGCGTGCCAGCGTCCGACGCGCATATCGCCGATGAGCGCGGGGTCCTCGGTGGTCGCGAGCAGTGCGACCGGGTCGCCCGCGTAGTCGGTGGACCAGCATTCGTGGACGTCGATCAGCGGAAACGGCAGCTCGGCGTCGAGTTGGCGCAGCGCGGCGATCAGCACGTCGGCGGCGTCGCGCATGCCGCCGATGTCCATGACCGGGTTGGCCGGCACCTTGCGCAGGCCGTCGTCGGCGTCCCACAGGCCAAAGTTGAAGAATTGCTCGATCGGCGCGACGTGATTGAAGCTGTGCCAGGTATGGTCGGGGCGCTGCGTCAGCACCTGCACCTGCCAGACGCGGCCGTCCGGGCTGTAGGCGCGCCCGTTGTGCGTCTCGACGACCTGCAGCACGCCGTCGAACGGGTTGACCCGGCGCACGGCGTAGTGGCGCGGCGCATCCGCGGCGGCGTTCACGGCCGCGCCTGGTCCAGCCGCTGCCGCAGGGCCTCGATCAGCTGGTATGCGGGCTCCTGCAGTTCCGGATCGAGTGCGTCCATCAGGTACTTGGCGTCGTCGAGCACGCGCTCGATCTCGTCGCGGCCCTGCAGGCGGTCGATGCGGCCGGCGAGTTGCGGCATCCACGCGACCGCGTCGATGCCGTCGGGCATCATCGGCAGGTACCCCAGACCGCGTAGACCGGGTCGCTGTCGGCATGACGATCGGCATACCTGTCGTCGGCCGGGCGCGGCAGGCCACGGATCGACCAGGTCTCGAGCCCGTCGTACAGGCCATCGCGCAGGAAGTACTCGAGCACCAGGCCCGGGCGTTCGAACTCATGCATGCGCTCCCAGGCGCGGATGACCTTGGGCGGGAACCAGCGGTTCGAGAACGTGATGATGAAACGGCCGCCCGGGCGCAGCATGCGGGCGACCTCGGCGAACACGTCGAACGGCTTGACCAGGTACTCGACGGACAGGCTGCAGATCACCGCGTCGAATTCGTCGTCGGCGTAGGGCAGCGCGGGCGCGAGGTTGAGGTCATGCACCTGGTGCGACGCGAACAGCGGGTTCGCCGCGAGTTCCTCGGCGTTCATGCCGAGGCCGATGACCTCGCCGAGGCCGTGATCGGCAGGCAGGTGCGACTGCCAGCTGGCCATCAGGTCGAGGACGCGACCGCCCGCGGGCAGCAGGCGGTGGTAGAGCTGAGCGATCTGTGCCGACGCGGTCCTGTCGACGTGCGAGACCGGGCGCGGCATCGCGTAGAAGCCCGCGTCCGGTTCGCCGGCGACGCGGGCGAACGGCAGGTCCTGCCAGAAGTCCGTCGGCTGGCCGCGCCAGCGCGCCTGCATGCCGGGGCCGTTTAGCGTGACCATCTCGGCGACGTCGTTGCAGCTGCCGCCGCGCTCCTCGCCGGCGGCCCAGATGTCGAGGATGCGCGCCTGCATCTCCAGCGGCCGGTCGGCCAACGGATTGTTGAGGTCGCAGGCGATCATGTCGTCGGAGGCCTGGCAGACCCGAAACGGCAGGATCTCCTCGGGAAAGATGCCCTTGGAGCCGCCGATGAAGGCGCGCGGGTAGAAGCGCCCGGCACGCGGTTCGATGTGGTCGTTGTTGCGCAGTTTGCGGTGGAACGCGCGCTGGCTGAGGTTGAAGCACAGGTCGGACTGGTAGGGCACGATCAGCTCGCCGGGCGCATAGCTGTGGCCGGCGACGTGGTCGACCGGCTTGTCCATCAGGTCGGGTTCGAGCTCGAACGGCAGGATGTCGCGCCACAGGTTGAGCTTGCGCGCGACCAGTTGGTCGGTATGCGTGGCGTGCTCGCTGCGCCAGGCGAGACTGAATGCCATCGCGCACATGGCGCGAGCGCTCGTCCGTTCCAGTGTCTGGGTATCGCCGTCGGCGCTGTCGTCGCCGAGTTCGAAACCAATAAAAGCCTCTGTTATGTCTTTCACCTGCTCCGGGCTCCTTTGGTGCGATCCGCGGAAGTGTGCAGCGGGGACGGCGAAAATTACCTAGGCATATTGCAGGGTGAATCCGGCCGCGGCGAGATACTCGGCCTCACGCGCGATCTCGGCCTCGGTCAACGGGTGCTCGAACAGCCACTGGTCGGGGAACTGCAGACGTATTTCCATGTCCTGAACGCTGATTTTCATCGGCGGTTTGTGGCTGCCGCCGCGGCCGCGGTGCATCAGTGCCGAGATCCGTAGCAGGATCGCCAGGCGCTGAACGCGGTCGACGGTCGGTGCCGGCAGGCCGGCGAGTTCACTGACCGAATACTTGCGTCGGTGCACGCGGACCAGTGCCGCCAGGACGGCCTGCTGCTGGCGCGTGAAACCCGGCATGTCGGCATTGGCCAGGATGTAGGCGCCGTGCTTGTGAAAGCTGCCGTGCGACACGACCAACCCCAGCTCGTGCAGGCGGCTCGCCCAGTTCAGCATCAGCGTGTGTTCCGGGTCGTCGAGGCCCCAGTCGCTGCCGACCTGTTTCAGCAGCGCACGCGCGGTGCTCTCGACGCGGCTCGCCTGGTCTTTCGCGACAGCGAATCGCTGCATCATTGCCTGCACCGTCGAGTCGCGGATGTCGACGTGTTGGATATGGCCGACCAGTTCGTACAACAGGCCCTCGCGCAGTGCCAGGTCGGACACCTGCATGTGACCGATGTCGAGCGACTTGAACACCGCGCTCATGACCGCGACGCCGCCGGCGAATACCGGTCGCCGCTCGTCGGACAGGCCTTCCAGTGCGACCGCGTCGATGTTGCCGGCGCTGATCAGCGCCCGACGCAGCTTCTTCAGCGAGACCTTGGTGATGCCCTCGTCGCTCCAGCCATTGGCGACGACGACCCGCTCGATGGCCTTCGCGGTACCCGAGCTGCCGACCGCGGTCTGCCAGCGTCCGGACTCGAACATGCGCCGCACCGGGCGCAGTTCGACGCGCCCGGCGAGCACCGCGCGGTCCATGTTGTCGCTGCCGATCGCGCCATCGGCGAAGAACCGCCGGGTCATGCCGACGCAGCCCATGAACAGGCTCTCGCGTTCGCTCGGTTCGAGACCGCGGCCGAGGATCAGCTCGGTGCTGCCGCCGCCGATGTCGACGACCAGGCGGGTCTCGTCACCACCGGCCAGGCTATGGGCGACGCCTAGGTAGACCAGGCGCGCCTCTTCGCGGCCGCCGATGATCTCGATCGGGTGGCCGAGCGCGTGTTCGGCGGCCTTGAGAAACGCGCCGCCGTCGTTGATCTGGCGCATCGTGTTGGTGCCGACCGCGCGCACCGCGTGATGCGGTAGCTCGCGCAGGCGCTGGCCCATCTTCGACAGCGTGTCGAGGGCGCGCTCCCAGGTGTCGTCGCCGAGGGACTTGTCGGGCAACAGGCCGCCGCCGAGGCGCACGGCGTCGCGCAGCCGGTCGACGATGACCAGCTGCCGGTTGTCGAGCCTGCCGATGACCATATGAAAGCTGTTGGAGCCGAGGTCGACCGCGGCGACGGTCTCAGGCTGCGGATGCGGGCTGGGTGGCTGCGTCATGACCGCGCGGAAACTGCTGGGATGCGCGCAATGCTACCCCGGCCGCGGCGCGCTGGCGAACGCCGCCCGGCCGTCGCCGATCTGCGGTTATGCTTGGTGCTGTGATCGACGGAGGGTGGCGCCGCGTGTTGCATCGAGTGTGCGTTGCATTGTTGCTGTTCTGTGTCACGGCGGTGGCTGTTGGCGCGCCGGGGGACGCCGAGTTGCGCGGCGTCAACGCGCTGCGCGCCGCGGCCGGCCTCGCAGCGCTGCGGACCGAACCACGGCTCGCCGACGCGGCGCGCCGCCACGCCGCCTATCTCGACCGGCACCGCGAGCCGGGCAAGACCGTGCAGGGCGTCTCGGCGCATGCGCAACAGCCGGGCCGCGCCGGTTTCGTCGCGGCGACACCGGCCGAGCGCGCGCTGGCCGCGGGGTATCCGCACCGCGAGGTCCTCGAGAACGTCAGCATGGGCTACGCGTCGGCCGACGCGGCACTCGATGGCCTGATGAGCGCGATCTACCATCGGTTGACGTTTCTCGACCTGCTGGCCGACGAGTTGGGTGTCGCGGTCGGCGAACGCTCGCGCGTGTTCCTGCTCGGGCGCGGCGACCGCTCGGCAATGTGCAATACGACACCGCCGGAGGCCATGCTGCAGTCCCCGCTGGACTGCCTCGGGACGCCGATGCGACGCGACTATTACGCGCGCCTGTGCGCGGCGCTGCCGCGGCACGCACGCTTCCGACCGGCCCATGCGATCAGCTGCCCCGATGGCACGCGCCTCGACGCCGCTTACATGCAGGCGGTATGCGGTGATCCGCCGCCGGCGGCGCGCTTTTCCGGCCGGGGACGCTATGTCACGCCGTGCGGGAACGCGCGGCGACTCGATGCCGACTGGTTTCTCGGTCTGTGCTCAGGGCGCGAGCCGGCGGCACTCGCGGCCGGCGACGGCAGTTACTACATGATCTGCGACGACCGCGAACGGGTGGATGCGGCGTGGTTCGAGACCCTGTGTCGCGACCTGCCGCCGGCGGCGCAGTTCAGCGGTACGCTGCGCTACCGCCGGCCGTGCTCGCAGCCGCTGGATGTCCGCGTCGACTACCTCGACGCGCAGGATGCGGCGCGCCTGGAGGGTACGCCCGAGGTCGTGGTCTGGCCACCCGACGACGCGCGCGACGTACCGCCGGCGTTCTTCGTCGAGGAGCCCGACCCGCTGCCCGATCGTGACGTGTCGGGCTACCCGCTGTCGCTGCAGTTCAATCCGGGTCGGGTAGAGCGCGTCGAGCTGCGCGGGTTCCGGCTGTACCGCGACGAAGACGACGCGGCTGACGTGACCGTTGCGACCCGCCTGCTCGATGCGTCGAGCGATCCGAACCGCATCCTGACCGCGTTCGAGTTCGCGCTGTTCCCGCTCGAGCGGCTGGCCTGGGGCCAGTCCTACCGCGCCGTCGCCGATCTGTCGATCGACGGCCGTCCGCGTCGCATGGCGTGGCGTTTCCGTACCCGTGAGCCCGGCGCGCCGCTGCTCGTCGCCGGGCGCGACACGCAGGCCTTCGTCGTGCAGTCCGGCGCCGACTATTGGCTGTACCTGCCGCCGACCGGGCAGGCGGCGCAGACCGCACAGTCGGTGCGCACCCAGCACCGGCAGGGCAATCGCGTGACCATCGAGGCCGTCGACGCGAACACGCTGTCGATTCGGCTCGACGCGCGTCACTGCGATCGTGTGCGGATGCGCTTCGACAGTGGCCGCGAGGTCGACCTGATACCGCGCGGCTGTCCGGGCTGAACGCGACCGGGCGGCTGCTATCATGGCGCAAATTCCGGCGGGGGTTCGATGAACTATTGCAGTGTCTGTGGCGAGCAAGTGCGCGTGGGTGTTCCCGACGGCGACAACCGCCCACGTCACATCTGCGACCACTGCGGCACCGTGCACTACCACAACCCCAAGGTCGTCGCCGGTTGCATCGCCCACTGGGAGGACCAGGTGTTGATGTGCCGGCGAGCGATCGAGCCGCGTTACGGCAAATGGACCGTGCCGGCCGGTTTCATGGAGAACGGCGAGACGACCTACGAAGGCGCGATCCGCGAGACCCTCGAAGAGGCCAACGCGCGGGTCGCGATCGACGACCTCTACGTGACCGTCAACCTGCCGCACATCAACCAGGTCTACATGCTGTTCCGCGGGCGCCTGCTCGATCTCGATTTTTCGCCGGGCGACGAGAGCCTGGAGACCGAGCTGATGAGCGAGGAGAGGATCCCGTGGGCCGAGGTGGCGTTCCCGACCGTTGGCGAGGCGCTGAAGCTGTATTTCGCGGACCGGCGAATCGGCGCGTTCGGCGTGCACATGCTGGATATCGTGCGCAGGCAGATGGCCGGGGGCTATCAGGTCAGGCAGATCAGTTGACGCTAGGTCCGCATCGCTGGCAGCAAAACGCAGCCTTCAGGGTTCGCCGTGGTGGTCACGTTGTTGCCCGCGAAAGGCGCGCGTGACGATAGGCGCCCTGTTCGGCCACGCTTCGGCTTGTTGGTGACGGAGAGATCAAGTATGCGGCCGGGCCCCTGTTGACGGCACGACCGTCACCAGCAACTGCACGCGCTGCGAGGCCCGTTGCCGTTGCTGAACCAGGCCGTGAACCGCGTAGGCCCTCGCCCGCTACTGGCCGGGAATCCGTTGCACGGAACGCGCGTCTTCCCGTGGCGACACGCAGGCGGCGTCGGGAAACTGGAACGTAAACGGCCCAAGGTACCGCACGAATCGCTTGGCACCTTGAGCCGCCGTTTCGAACACGTGCCATCGCGTCAGCAGATGGCAACGAACGCTACTGGCGCTCGGATCTTAGCCTCGGCGCGCCTTCAGCGATCCGGCCATGGCCAGTCCCAGCCCGAGCAGCACCAGCGTTCCAGGCACGGGCACCGGGTTGTTCGGGTTGATCACGACGTTGGCGCCGACACCGGTCGTGAAGTTGTCCCAGTCCGTGAGGCCGCCTGGATCGGTTCCCGACACGCGCAGTGACGAAATGAACGTCGATGTATCGAAAACAACTCCGAAGAACTCGTCGTCGCCACTGCCCGGCGTGGACTGGAAATTGAACGTCGTGACGACGCCGGTAAAGGCGTCCGTCAGCAGCAGATCCATCGTGCCGCCATCGTTGTCTTCGACGTCGAATCCGACAGCGTTGACGAAGGTCGGGAAGGTGACATCGAACTGGATGAATTGCGCGGCACCACGACTGCCGTCAACTTCGTTACCGTCCCAACTGATGGTGCTTCCGTTTCCCGTCTCGCTGTACGTGTAGCCGATAGGGGTCGTGAATGGAGCGGCGCCACCAGCTCCTGTCAAGGTATCGATTTCGAACGACTGGAGTTCGGCTTCCCACAGTGCGCGCGCTTCAGCAGGCGTGAAGGCTGCCGTGGGATCCGTCGAGCCCTGGAAGAGCAGCGGAAACGCATTGGCGTTGGCCGCGGCCACCACAACCGCGCACGTACCAAGCAGCTTGATCAATCTTTGTTTCATTGTGACATGTCCCTTTATTGTTACCGACAACTAAAATACCGACATTTAGCTACGCGCATACCAAGCCAGATTCATGCCATACAATATAAAAGCTCTTCAATTCAATCGGTTGTAAGACAAAGCGCAGGGCCATCGACATCGGGATGTAAAAAACCCTGACGCCTGTCCGCAGGGCGGCCGGGAGGCATGGACACCCTCCGATCCGTGCTGGCACAACGATGTTGCGCGCCCCTGAAGGTCAGGATCTGGCCTGGTGACGGCGGAGCAACGGGGATGCCGCCAGGGATCTCAGCATCGGACACGGTCACGACCAGTTGGAATCGTTGGGCGATCCACTGCCGGCGCCGGGCCGCGCGGCGGACCGGCGATGTCTTGGCCCCTGCCGGGAGGCAACCGTCACCGGGCCTGGGCGATCAACACCGGTCGCCAGGTTCGGTCGTGGTCGTCGTTTTGAAGGCACCGGTGCTGCACACCGCTATGGTCTGGCGAACGCGCTGGGCGCGTGCCGGATCTGCGACCGCCGGTGCCGGCCGGCCGCCACGGCGCCGTCGCGGCGCAGCGATCGGCCGTCACGGGTCTGGCGCGATACCGACGGCCTCGGCAGGGGAAGTCGATCGCCGCCGACACGGCTACGTCATGTGCTGCCGATTTCCACGGCATCCGGCCGACTGTGGTGTCGGCGGAACGCTGCCGCGTCCGTCGTCGTCCCTGAAACACCGCGCTCCACGTCAAGGCCGGTCGGGCCGGCTCGCCAGCCAGAACAGCGCCGGTTCGTCGCTGTTGCCGAGTTCCTTCTTCATCAGTATCACCCCGGTGCCGAGGTCCCATTCGAGGACATTGGCGGCGTCCGGACCGTCGGCGAGTGCCGCCTCGACGTTGTTCGGTTGGCCGAGTTCGCCGATGTAGTAACCCATGATCTGACGATGGTAGGGGTCGCGGTAGATCAGCTTGAAGGCACTGACGCGGCCGTCGCGGAAGAAAAAGGTCGCGACCCGTGCCGGGAAGCCGTTGAAGGTACCGATCTGGGCGGCACACAGTGCATCGCCGAACGCGGTCCGCTGGGTGCCGCACTGCCACTCGGTGTCGCTGTAGACGGTACGGATGTCCTGTTCGCTGAACCGATCGTCGAGGTCCTTGAGGCTGATGCGGATCTCGTCCTCGCCGAGCAGCCACAGCAGCGCGGTGTCCGAGACCCGCGCACCCTCGTCGGTGAACAGCAGCCAGAACGGCGGTATGAAGACGACCAGCAGGATCAGGATGGTTTTGTGTATGTTCGGTTTCTTTTCGGCCATGGGGTCGCTGTCGGGTTATCGTTTGCTGAGGAACTCGCCGAGCGGGCACGGCGCTTCCGGGTACAGGTTGTCGGCCATCGCCAGAAACAGTTCCGCGGTCGCCAACGCGTCGCTGAGCGCGTTGTGCGCCTTGTACTGCGGCAGGTTGTAGCGCGGGCGCAGGTTGAACAGGCGCAGGTCGCCGGGCTGGATCAGGTGATTGCGACGCTCGAACACGCGTTGGCCGATCTCCAGCGTGTCGATGATCGGCACGACGAACGGCGCACCGTAGAGCTTCTTGCAGGCCGCGCTGAGAAAGTTCTGCTCGATCGGCGAATAGTGGACCACGATCGGTTTGCCGGCCACGCGCCCGAGCACCTCCGGCAGCAGTTCCTCGATCGGTGCGCCGGCGGCCGACTGATCGTCGGTGATCTGGTGGATTACCGCCGATTCGCCGGGGATGGCCTTCTCGACGCGCACGATGCGGTGCCACGATGTGCCGAGCTTGACGCCCCAGCCGTCGATCTCGACCAGGCCGATGCTGAGGATGTCGTCCTTGTTCGGATCGAGACCGGTGGTCTCGAGGTCAATCGCGACCATGCGGATGTCGCGGCAGTCGCTGTGCTTGTCCGGGAACGGTGTCGCCAGGTAGTCGGCAAGCGGGCCGGGTGCGGCCCTGCTCAGCGCCTGCTTGCGCTGGTATTCCTTGCCGAGGAAGCGCGCGAACATCGCGATCAGCCCAGATTGTCGGCGCCGAAGCGCTTGCCCATGGACTCCTGCATGGTCTGGATGACCTTGAACGCATGCTTGAGGTGCTCGCGCTCGAGTTCGGACAGCTCGTCGGGCGGCACGTAGTTGTCGGCTTTCTGACCGCGCTTGATCTGCTCGGCCTGGTGCAGGATGCGCAGCGTCGCGATGAACTCCAGCGCGTCCTCGAGATTCTCCGCCATCTCGTCGGACAGCGCTTCGGTTCCGGCGCAGGCACGCAGGCGATCCACGGTGTTGACCGGCTCCTTGCCGAGCGACAGCGCGAGCACGCGTGCGATGTCGGTGATCGGCACGATCCCTTTGTGCTTCAGGTCGAGCGTGTGCTCGTGGTCGCCGCCGCGTTCGAGCACGAACTGACGGAAGAAGCCCAACGGTGGCCGGTGCGACAGCGCATTGGCCATCATGTAGGCGAGGAAGATCCGGTTCTTCTGCGACTTGCTCAGGATGTTCTGCTGCAATGGCACGAACAGGTCCATGTCGCCCTTGACCGGCCGCAGGTCGAAGAAGATGCTCGACAGCATCACGGACTTCGGCTCGGGCGCCTCGATCCATTTGTTGAAGTAGCCCTGCCAGACACGCAGCGGCTGCCGCCACTCGGGGTTGGTCGCCATCGCGTCGCCGGGACAGTAGACGAAGCCGCACGCGTCGAGACCGTCACTGACGAACTTGGCCAGCGCCGCGAAGTAGGCGTCGTGCTCGGTCTCATCGAAGTCATCGGAGAGCAGCAGCGCGTTGTCCTGGTCCGAATGTGAACTCTGCTCGTGGCGCGCCTGCGAGCCGCCGGCCATCCAGACATACGGCACCGGCGGCTCGCCGAGCTGCTGCTCGGCCATCTCCAGCAGGCGACCGGTGATCGAGTCGGTCAGGCACGACACGGCCTCGCCGATGTGGCGGGCGGTGACGCTGGCGGCCGCGAGATTCAGGTGCAGCTTGGGCAGCCGCGAGCTGACGTCGACCAGGTCCTGCACGGTCTTGGCCTTGCGGACGTCGGCGGCCAGGTAGGCGGAGTTGGAACTCTGGTGATTGGCCAGGTCGGTCGCGGTAATCATGCCGACGAGCTTGCCGTCGCGCGTCACAGGCAGATGGTGGAAGCGCTTGCGCGTCATCAGCATCAGCGCCTGCGCGGTCAAGGTTGTCGCCTCGATCGTCTCCGGGTCGGGCGTCATGATCTGGTCGATCGGTTCGCTGCCGGTCAGGCCGATCGCGACGCAGCGCTTGCGCAGGTCGCGGTCGGTAACCAGGCCAACCAGCTCGTCGCCCTGCATGACCATCACCGACGACACATCCTTGTTGCTCATCAGCGCAGCGGTTTCGCGGATCGTCATGCCCGACCGGATCGTAATCGGCTCCTTGCGGATCAGGCTGCCGACCGACACCATCATCGCGGCAACGGTCGGATCGTCGGACGACTCCTGGACCTTGGTGACGGCGGCCTTGAGGCGCTCCTTGACGGTAGACGAGAAATGCTCGCTGAACGCCTTGGATTCGCGGCACAGCGATTTCAGTCTCTCGCAGCCGAGCATGTACAGCAGCGTGTCCTCGACCGCCTCGCCCTTCTCGCACTGCGAGAAGTTGACCAGCTGGCATGTCACGCTGTACAGCGCACCTTCATCGAGTTTCTCGCACAGCTCGCCGTGGCCGTCGAAGATCTCCACGGCACCGCTGCGCACCAGGTAGAGGAAGCCTTCTTTCGGCGGAAACGTACTGCCGCGGCGCAGGTAGCGGATCTCGATGTCCTTCGGCAGCTCGTCGAGCAATTCGGTGCTGAGATAATTGAAGGGGTTGCGTTGTGCGAGGAACTGGCGGATCTCGATCAGTTCGACTTCCATCGTCTTGCTGCCTGATAAGACTGGATATTCACTCTGCAGCTTAACAAATGCGAAGCCGGCGCTGGATGAAAATCTGCCGCCCGGCGGCGATGCTCGTGGCGATCGACGGGCAAAAAAAAGCCCCGTCTCGAGAGACGGGGCCAAGCCTTCTAGTCCGCTAACACTCAGTGATCGGTCGCGGCGCCGGCGCCCTTCGGCACGCGGATGTCCTCGACCAGGTGCTGGATGTGCTCCGGCGGCTCGTGCGTCATCTTCGAGACAGCGATGGCGACGACGAAGTTGACCAGTGCACCGACGGCGCCGAACGCGTTCGGCGAGATGCCGAGGAACCAGTTCGGGGACATGTCGCCGAGGAACGCGGTACCCGGGACGAAGAAGATGCCCTTGTGCTGGAACACGTACAGCATGGTCACGCCGATGCCCGAGATCATCCCCCAGATCGCGCCGGTGCGATTCACCTTCTTGTTGAAGATGCCCATCATCAACGCCGGGAAGATCGAACTCGCGGCCAGACCGAACGCGATGGCCACCGTGCCCGCCGCGAAGTCGGGTGGGTTGAACCCGAGATAACCGGCCAGCGCGATGGCACCTGCCATCGAGATACGCGAAGCGAGCAGCTCGTTCTTCTCCGAGATGTTGGGGTTGATCATGCCCTTGATGATGTCGTGCGACACGGCCGACGCGATGGCCAGCAACAGGCCGGCCGCGGTCGACAGTGCAGCAGCCAGGCCGCCGGCGACGACGATCGCGATGACCCAGTTCGGCAGGTTGGCGATCTCCGGGTTGGCCAGCACCATGATGTCGCGGTCGACCTTGACCATCTCGCTGCCTTTCCAGCCGTAGCTCTCGGCCTTGGCGGCCATCTCGGGGTTCTTGTCGTTGTAGTACTGGATGCGGCCGTCGCCGTTCTTGTCCTCGTACTGCAGCAGGCCGGTCTTCTCCCAGTTCTTGAACCACTGCGGTGCGTTCGCGTACTCGAGATTGGCGGTGGCCTCGCCGACCGGGCCGGTCTGGATGGTCTGCATCAGGTTCAGGCGAGCCATCGAACCCACGGCCGGGGCCGTCGTGTAGAGGATCGCGATGAACACCAGTGCCCAACCGGCCGAGCTCCGTGCGTCCTTGACCTTCGGAACCGTGAAGAAGCGGATGATGACGTGCGGCAGGCCCGCGGTGCCGATCATCAGCGACAGTGTGTACACGAACATGTTCAACTTCGACCCGAGTACCTGTTCGGAATACTTATTGAAGCCGAGTTCGGTCACCACCTGGTCCAGCTTGCCCATCATCGTCAGGCCGGAACCGTCGGCCATCGAGCCGATCAGGCCGAGCTGCGGCAGCGGGTTGCCGGTCAGGTTCAGCGAAATGAAGATCGCCGGGATGGTGTAGGCGCAGATCAGCACGACGTACTGCGCGATCTGCGTGTAGGTGATGCCCTTCATGCCACCGAGGACCGCGTAGACGAACACGATACCCATGCCGGCGACCAGGCCGGTCTCGTAGCTGGTCTCGAGGAAGCGCGAGAACGCGACGCCGATACCCTTCATCTGGCCGATGACGTACGTCACCGAGGCCAGGATCAGGCAGATAACGGCGACCGCGCGAGCGGTCTGCGAGTAGAAGCGCTCGCCGATGAACTCCGGCACCGTGAACTTGCCGAACTTACGCAGGTAAGGGGCGAGCAGCAGTGCCAGCAGCACGTAGCCGCCGGTCCAGCCCATCAGGAAGACCGAGGCGCCGTAACCGTTGAACGCGATCAGGCCGGCCATCGAGATGAACGATGCGGCCGACATCCAGTCGGCGGCGGTAGCCATACCGTTGGCGACCGGGTGGACGCCCTTGCCGGCAACGTAGAATTCGCCGGTCGAACCCGCGCGGGCCCAGATCGCGATCCCGATATACAGCAGGAAGGTCGCGCCGACGACGATATAAGTAAGAGTACTGAGATCCATTTTTCGCTACCTCTTAGTCTTCGTGCACGTCGAACTCGCGATCAAGCGCGTTCATGCGGGCAGCGTAAAAGAAGATCAGGACGATAAAGACGTAAATCGACCCCTGTTGGGCAAACCAGAAGCCGAGGCCGACGCCGCCGATACGAATGGCGTTGAGGGGCTCGGCGAGGATGATCCCGAAGCCGTACGAGACGACAAACCAGATCACCAGCAGTATCGTGACGAGGCGAATGTTCGCCTTCCAGTACTGCGCAGCTTTTGTATCCATAACTCGATCACTCCGCGGTTGTGGTTGTGAACCTAACGTTGGTTGTCCCGGCGCTGGCGCTGCCGCTGTCCGCTGGCTTTCCAGCCTTGTTGCGCGATTCCTTTCATGACTTCTGCGGGGAGCAGGCCCGGGTTGTTTTTTTACCCACGTGCGCGCGGGTGGCCAGACGTCGCGATTGTCCGCGCGGCCGTCGCCGATTGTCAAAGCAAATCAGATACTTAAATCGGTGCCCGGTGGCCGTGGAAAGGGTCGTTTTGAGTGGGAATGTAACAACTTTCCGGGGCATGTGTTACGTAACGTAACGCCAGTGTTTCCACGGGTAAACGATCGAAAAAACTTGCGGCGCCGGGCCGCCGCGCGCTTGGTCCGGAGCCGTGCATCGGGTGTCGTGCGCGTCGATTGCGCCTGCCGGCGCGGACTCAACTGCGCTTCTTCGGACGCGGCAGTCCGTAGCGCTGGCGGCGTTCCCACAGCGTCTTGCGGCTGATGCCGAGCGCGTGCGCGAGTTCGGTCTCGGTCATCTGCTCCTGGTGCTCGAGCACGAATACGCGGAAGTACTCCTCCAGCGACAGCTTGTCGTTGACGTCGGCGGCCGCATTGCTGCTGGTCACGCGGTGGTCGATCGCCAGCAGGTCGGGCGTGATGTGGTCGCCCTCGCACAGGATCACGGCGCGTTCGATCGCGTTCGACAGCTCGCGCACGTTGCCCGGCCAGTGGTAGCGGCGGATTGCCTCGAGCGCCTCGCGGCTGAGCTGCAGCGGTGCCCGGCCGAGCTGCTTGCGCGCCTTGTCGAGCAGGAACACGGCGAGTTCGATGACGTCATCGCCGCGCTCGCGCAGCGGCGGCAGGTTGAGTTCGACGACACGCAGGCGGAAGTACAGGTCGCTGCGGAACGCGTTCTCCTGGACCAGCTTGCGCACATCGCGGTGGGTCGCGGCAAGGATGCGCACGTTCGGCTGCGGATCGTCACCGGCCTGGTCGCCGTCGTGGCTGACGCCCTGCAGCACGCGCAGCAGGCGCGCCTGCGCCGCCATCGGCAGCTCGCCGATCTCGTCGAGGAACAGCGTGCCGCCCTCGGCGCTCTGGATCAGGCCGGGGCGAAAGCGGTCCTGATGATTCTGGCCGAACAGCTCGGCCTCGATCGACTGCTCGGGCACGGCGGCGCAGTTGAACGCGATGAACGGCGCATCGGCACGCAGGCTGTGTTTGTGCAGCGCGCGTGCGACCAGTTCCTTGCCGGTCCCCGACTCGCCGGTGATCAGCACGGTCGCCTCGGTCGGCGCGACCTTGTGGATGCGATTGCAGACCTCGCTCATCGCCGCGCTCTTGCCGACCATGCCGGCGACCGGGTAGGCCTGGTCGACGTCGGTCTGCAGGGCCGCGGTGCGGCGCTCCTTCTGCTGCTGGCGCAGCACCTTGTCGACCAGCATGACCATCTCGTCGTGATCGAAGGGCTTGGCGATGTAGTCGGCGGCGCCGTTCTTCATCGCCTCGACGGCGGACGTCACGGTGGCGTAGCTGGTCATGATGATCACCGGCACCTCGGGCGCGATGTCGAGCACCGAGCTGCCGGGGCGGCCGGGCAGGCGCAGGTCGGTGATGATCAGGTTGTAGTCGTTGAGACGTCCCAGGTCCTGTGCCGCCTCGACCGACTCGGCCTCGCTGACCTGGTGGCCGTGGCGTTCGAGCAGGCGACGCAGCGCCCCGCGGATGACCGCTTCGTCCTCAATGATGAGCAAGTGATTCATAGGTCGCTTCCGGTTCCTGCAGCGGCAGCCTGACGATCACGCGGGTGCCGAGGCCGACCTGCGAGTCGATGTCCAGCGTGCCGTTGTGTTCCTCGATCATCTTGTACGCGAGCGATAGGCCGAGGCCGGTCCCCTGGCCGGTCGGCTTGGTCGTGTAGAAGGGTTCGAAGATGGTCTCGCGCAGCTCGTCGGGGATGCCCTGGCCCTGGTCCATGACCTCGATCACGGCCTCGTCGCCGTCGGCGCGCACCAGTAGGTCGACGCGATCGCCGCCGTGCGACGCGTCGGCGGCGTTGCTGAGCAGGTTGACCAGCACCTGCGACAGCTGCTGGCGGTTGCCGGTCATGATGATGTCGGTCGGGCAGCTGGCCTCGAAGCGGATGCCGTCGTGCTTGTGGGTCAGCTGTAGCAGGTGCACGGCGTCGTCGACGGCCTCGCACAGCGCGAACGTCTCGCGCTGCTGCAGGTGCCGGCTGCCGCGGCTGAAGCCTTTCAGCGTGCGCAGGATGTCGGACACCCGGCGCGTCTGGCCGATGATGTCCTCGATGCTCTGGCCGATGACCGCCGGGTCGTCCTCGTGGCGCAGGTTCTGCGCCAGCGACGCGATGCCGGTGATCGGGTTGCCGATCTCGTGGGCGACACCGGCGGCGAGCCGGCCGACCGACGCCAGCCGGTCGTTGTGCGCGAGCTCGGCCTCGAGGTTGCCGAGGTCGGTCAGGTCCTCGATCAGCATGACCATACCCGGCCGGGTCGCGTCGGCGCCCTCGATGACCGGGTCGGCGTAGGCCGACTTGTGCAGGTTGTACCAGCGCGGGCGGCCGGCCACGGCCAGCTCCATGCGGTAGATGTGGTCCTCGGCGGTGCGCGTGAAACCGCCGAGCAGGCCGTCCCACGGCGGCGGCAGCTTGTCCAGGCTGCTGCCGATCAGCTGGCGCGCCTCGATGCCGGTCATGACCTCGAGCGCGAGGTTCCACAGCACGATCTTGTTCTGGTTGTCGGTCGCGCAGACGCCGAGCGGCAGGTCCTGCAGGATCTGGCGGTGCAGGCGGCGCAGGTTGTCGAGTTCGACGTTGAGGCCGCGCAGCTGCGAGCGCGAGGTCTCCAACCGGTCCTCTACGTAGCGCATCGAATCGGCGAGCGCGGTCTTGGCCTCCGGATCGAGCTCGAGACGGCGGTTGACGATGATGTGGGCGAGCTGCGGGCCGAGCAGGCCCGACAGGTTACGCTCGATGCGCTCGCGCAGCCGCCGCAGCTCGGTGGTGCGGCGCTCCTGCGGCCGCAGGTGCAGATCGCGCAGCGCCTGGTCGACCTCGCGGTCGGCCATCTCCTTGCCCAGCGTGCCGGCCAGCAGCGTGCGGAACTCGTTCGCCGATCCGGCGACGACGACGCCCGCCAGCGGCACCGCGGCCTCGGCGCAGCAGGCGTGCGCGGCCTCGTTCTCACCCGGTGACTGCCGTGTCAGCATCGACACCATGACGAACAGGCCGCCGTTGACGGTCAGCGTCGCGAACGTCGCGAAGGCCCACTTGTTCATGCCGCTGAGCGCGACCAGTTCCGGCACTCCCATGTCGGTGATCAGCACGCCCGAGCCGTACAGCAGCGGCGCCAGCAGCAGCGCCGACCACACGCAGATGCCGCCGAGCAGTCCGGTGATGAAGCCGCTGCGTGTCGCCCGCCGCCAGTACAGCAGGCCGGCGATGCCGGGCAGGAACTGGGCGACCGCTACGAACGAGATCAGGCCCAGCTCGACCAGGCTCTCGTTGTGCTTGAGGCCGGCATAGAAGCCATAACCCGCCATGATGATCAGGCCGATCAGCAGGCGCCGGCCCCACAGTATCCAGCGATACAGGTTCATCGCCGGGTCGGGGTAGCTGGCCGGCAGCAGCAGGTGGTTCAGGCTCATCGACGCGAGCGCGATGCTGGTCACGATGACCATCGCGCTGGCCGCCGACAGGCCGCCGATGAACGCCAGCAACGACAGCCACGACGGACCGTGCGCGATCGTGATCCCGAGCACGTAGTAGTCGGGATTGATGCCGAGCTGGAGTTTCTGTCCGGCCCACAGGATCACCGGGATCGAGATGTTGAGCAGCAGCAGGAACGCCGGCATCGCCCAGGTCGCGGTGCGCAGGCCGCGCGGGTCGAGGTTCTCGGCGAACAGCATGTGGAACTGGCGCGGCAACAGGAACGCGGCGGCGAAAGACAGGAACACCAGTGCGCCCCACGGGCTCTCGGTCACCGGGCGGTACAGCGCGTCCAGGGCCTCCGGGTGCGCGGCCAGCCAGCTGTCGAGGCCGGCGCTGCCGCCGAACACGCTGAACAACGCGTAGCCGCCGATCAGCAGCAGCACGAGCAGCTTGATCAGCGACTCGAACGCGATCGCGACGACCAGTCCGCGGTGTTTCTCGCGTGGCGAGATGTGACGGGTGCCGAACAGCACGCCGAACAGGATCAGCGTCGCACAGAAGATCAGCGCGATCGTGTTCGGTGGCACCTCGTTGCTGAGCACGCGCAGCGATTCGGTCACCGCGCGGATCTGCAGCGCGATGTACGGCAGCGTGCCGAGCAGCATGAACAGCGTGATCAGGATGCCGGCACCCTGGCTGCGGTAGCGGAACGCCAGCAGGTCGGCGAGCGAGGTCAGCTGGTATTCGCGGCTCAGGCGCAGGATCGGCCGCAGCAGCACCGGGCTGAGCACGAAGGCCAGCGTCGCGCCGATGTAGATGGTCAGGAACAGCAGGCCGTTGTGTGCGGCGTAGCCGACGCTGCCGTAGTAGGTCCAGGATGTCGCGTAGACGCCGACCGACAGCGTGTAGGTCAGCGGATGGGTGGCCCACTTTGCCGGCAGGTAGCCGCGGTCGGTCGCGTACGCGATCAGGAACAGCGCGAGCAGGTAGATGAAGCCTGCCGCGAACAGCGTCGCGAGCTCATGGCTCATCGGAATCGTCCCGCCGGTGTACGAACACTGCGCCGAGGATCACCAGCAGCCACAGCGCGTACGGCGTCAGCCAGTGCATCGCCGGGCTGGCCCACCACCCGGCGACCGGGGTGATGAACAGCAGCAGCAGCAGACCGCCGAGGATCACGGCGAGTTCTTTGCTGAGGGGGAAGCGCGGTGGCAGCATGCCCGGGCCCGATACCGTTTCGATGTTACTAAAGGTAACAAAAATACCGGCTTGCGTGCTTTAATTCGGCGTGGAACGCGGCATAACCGATAAACAACGGGGAGTAGGATGAATCCGGAAAAAGTCGTTTTCGGTTTCTTTATCGTTCTCGCGCTGACGCTGAATTTCGGCTTCTTCGTCGGCGAGATCGAGAATCCGGACCACCATCACGTCTACGAGCTGTTCGCCGTGATCGTGGTCAATCTGATCGCCACGGTACTGAAGTTCGGCGACCGCAGCCAGATGGGGGCGCTGCTGCTGGCGACCAGTCTGGTCGCGATCCTGCAGCTGATCGCCGCGGCCGTTGTCTGGACCTTTGCGGTGCACGTCGCCGACATCGGCCTGACCCCGGTGGTCATGGCCAGCATCGTGTCGCTGTCGGGCGGCGCAATGCTCGCGAACGTGATCTCGGTGATCCTGCTGATCATCGAAACGGTGATGCTGCGGCGTTGAGCGGCGCGCGCGGCTGACGCATGGAAAACATCATCTTCCTGATCCTGCGGCGCATGCGTCAGCCGCTGCTGACGCTGCTCGCCGTCTACGCCGTCGCGGTGCTCGGGCTGACGCTGATACCGGGCCGCGACGCCGACGGCGGCACCTGGCACATGAGCATCTTCCATGCGTTCTATTTCGTCAGCTACATGGCGACGACGATCGGTTTCGGCGAGATACCCTATGCGTTCACCGACGCGCAGCGCCTGTGGGTGGCGTTGTCGCTGTACGCCGCCGTGGTCGCATGGATCTACGCCTTCGGTACGATCCTGGCGCTGGTCCAGGACAAGACCTTCCAGGAGGCAATCGCCGAGAATCGCTTCGCGCGACGCATTCGCAGCATGCGCGAACCGTTCCACCTGGTCTGTGGCTATGGCGAGACCGGCAGCACGCTGGTGCAGACGCTGACGCGGCGCGGTCAGCACGCGGTGGTCATCGATATCAACGAGGCACGCACCAGCATCATCCAGCTGCAGGATCTGCGCGAGTTCGTGCCGGCACTGCATGGCGACGCCGCGATCACGCGTCACCTGCAGGAGGCGGGTCTGCAGCACCCGTCGTGCGTCGGTGTGGTCGCGCTGACCGACGACAACCTCGTCAACCTCAAGATCGCGATCACGTCGAAGCTGCTCAACCCTAAGGTCAAGGTGATCTGCCGCGCGGATTCACACGATGTCGAGGCCAACATGGCGTCGTTCGGCACCGATCACATCGTCGACCCCTTCGACACCTTCGCCGCCCACCTCGCGGTCGCGTTCCAGGCACCGTGCCTGTACCTGCTGCAGCGCTGGCTGACCGGGCGCGAGGGCAGTGCGCTGTGCGAGCCGGTCTACCCACCGCGCGACAAGCACTGGATCGTCTGCGGCTACGGCCGTTTCGGCAAGGCGATCTGCGCCCGCCTGAAAGGCGAAGGCATAGAGGTCGTGGTCGTCGAGGCGCACCCCGAGAGCACCGGCCAGCCGCCGCAGGGCCTCGTGGTCGGCCGCGGCACCGAGGCGGATACACTGCTCGAGGCGCGGATCGAAGAGGCCGCGGGGCTCGTCGCCGGTACCGACGACGACGCCAACAACCTGTCGATCGTCATGACCGCGCGCGAACTCAATAATGGCCTGTTCGTCGTCGTGCGCCAGAACCAGCACGACAACCGCGACATCATCGCCGCGGTCGATGCCGACATGGTCATGCACCCGAGCGCGATCATCGCCGACAAGATCCGCGTGCTGCTGGCGACACCGATGCTCTACGAGTTCATGTCGCTGGCGCTGTACGAGGACGAGGACTGGGCCTGCGAGCTGGCCAGCCGGGTCAGCGCGCTGGTGCGCGAGGAGGTGCCGCAGGTGCGTGAGTGGGCACTCGACGACGATTGCGCCGGCGCGTTGTGCGAATATCTCGAACAGGGCGGCCAGTTTCTGCTCAGCGACCTGCTGCGCAATCCGTGGAAGCGCGAACGGCCGTTGAAGGCGATCGTGCTGCTGGTGCGGCGACGCAACGACCGCCTGCTGCTACCCGAGCCGGGGCTGCCGCTGAAATCCGGTGACTGCCTGCTGATCTGCGGCAACCAGACCGCGTTCACGCGCATGCAGTGGAGCGTGTCGCATCGCCACACGCTGGACTACATCAAGACCGGCGAAGACCGCCCGCAGGGCTGGCTGTGGAAGAAGCTGACTCAACAATAAGTGTTATTTATCCAGCATAAACAAACCCTATGGAAGCCACGACCCGACCCCGCGTCTACAAGCTGATTCCAGCGCCGTCTATCGGGCCCGCCGGTGCCGCGAGCGCGACTGCCTCACCGCTGTCGCAGCGCTCGTCGAACGCCGGCGACCGGGCGTATTCCAACATCACTGACAGGCCGTGCCCCGGCACGCGCCGAGGAAGACTCGCATGAAGAACCTGATCCTATCGCTCGCTCTCGCCGTGCTCGCGTCCGGCGTCGCCCAGGCCGGCAGCAAGACGGACATCGAAACGCCGCCCTTCGACAAGGCGCTGGCGCAGCAGATGATCGACAACAGCATCCAGCGCTTCCCGCTCGCCGAGGACGTATCGGTCGAGGACGCGATCGACTCGATGCAGCTGCGCGCCAACGTGCTCAACTTCAAACTGGTCGCCGATCTGCCGCTGTCCGAACAGGTCAAGGCGATGGGCGAAGACGCCAACTACATGCGTATTCTGGCGTTTTGCGACGCGCTGATCGCCAAGCGCATGGTCGAGTACAACATCATCTTCGCCGGCTTCCTGCCGTGCCGCATCGCCGTGCTCGAGGACGCCGATGGCAAGGGCTGGATCGTGACCATGAACATGGACATGATGCTGCATGCGGTCGACCTCCCGGCGGATCTGCAACCGCTGGCCAAGCAGGTGCGTGACACGATCTACAGCATCGTCGACGCCGGCGTGAACGGCGACCTCTGACGCCTGCCGGCAATCCGCTCCCCGCGGCCGGACCGCAACGGGCCGGTCGCGCCCTGTCCGATTACTGATCCAGATTAAGCTCCCTTCGGAAAGCCCTCTCGGCCGCCGGGGTTGCCGTGCGATACTCGCGCGGTCCGCGCTGGCGACATAAATCAGAACAAAGCCGGCCGTGCCGCGTGCCCCGACAGGTGGCCCAGCGGCATGCAGGCGACGGATGCCGTGTGATCGCGTGATCCGCGCTGTCGGCGCACAGCGCGGGCCTTGGTCAGCGGCGTCCGCGTCGACGACGACGTAATTAAGGAGGAAGCCATGGCACACATCGTCGTGCTGGGCGCCGGTACCGGGGGCATGCCAGCCGCGTACGAGCTGCGCCAAGAACTGGGAAGCGAACACGAAGTCACGGTCGTCAACGAT
The DNA here is from genome assembly GCA_030065815.1 of Gammaproteobacteria bacterium. Taxonomy (GTDB): domain Bacteria; phylum Pseudomonadota; class Gammaproteobacteria; order Chromatiales; family Chromatiaceae; genus Thiosocius. Next base: position 45,371 of record JASJCU010000028.1, read on the forward strand.
CGGGAGTATTTCCAGTTCGTGCCTTCGAATCCTTGGGTCGCGGTGGGCTGGCGCGAACGTGCCGGCATCACGTTCGACATCCGCCCGCATCTCGAACGCAGGGGCATCAACTTCATCGCCAAACGCTGCGCGGAGATTGACGCCGCAGGCAGCATGCTGCGCTTCGACGACGGCGAAACGCTGCAGTACGACTACCTGGTGATCGCTACCGGTCCGCGCCTTGCTTTCGACGACGTCGAAGGCGCAGGGCCGCACGGCGGGCATACCGCGTCGGTGTGCACTGTCGATCACGCCGAAGCCGCCTACGAGCAGTACAAGCAGCTGCTCAAGGATCCGGGTCACGTGGTCGTCGGTGCGATGCCGTTTGCATCCTGCTTTGGTCCGGCCTACGAGTTCGCATTCATCGTGGATGCCGACCTGCGCAAGCGCAAACTGCGTGACCGCGTGCCGATCACGTATATCACGTCAGAGCCCTACATCGGCCACCTCGGGCTCGGCGGCGTCGGTGATTCGCAGGGCATGCTCGAGAGCGAGATGCGCAACCGCGACATCGAGTGGATCACCAACGCCAAGGTCACGAAGGTCGAGGCGGGCAGGATGTACGTCGACGAGTACGACAATGCCGGTCACGTCATTCGCAACCACGAGGCCGGATTCAAGTTCTCGATGATGTTGCCGGCATTCGAGGGGGTGGATGCGGTCGCCAACGTCGACGGCCTGTGCAACCCGCAAGGGTTCGTCGTCGTCGATGAGCACCAGCGCAACTCCACCTATCCCAACATCTATTCGGCCGGGGTGTGTATCGCTATCCCGCCGGTCGAATCGACGGTCGTTCCGACCGGCGTGCCGAAGACCGGCTACATGATCGAGTCGATGGTGACCGCGATCGTGCACAACATCCACGCCGAGTTGCAGGGTAGGGAGCCCGACCACAAGGGGACGTGGAACGCGATCTGCCTGGCCGACATGGGGGACACCGGTGCGGCATTCGTCGCGCTGCCGCAGAACCCGCCGCGCAGCGTTGCGTGGGTCAAGAAAGGCAAGTGGGTGCACATGGCGAAGATCGCGTTCGAGAAGTACTTCATTCGCAAGATGAAAAAGGGTACGTCGGAACCGATCTACGAGAAGTATATTTTGAAGATGCTCGGTATCAATCGGCTCAAGTAGATCGCGGAAACTGCACCCGACGAACCCAGTCGCCAGATCGGGTTTGGCGTGAATCGCCGGTTGCTGTTGGGTGGTTCGGAGTATTGGTTTTGTTCGCGCTTCGCGCGGTTCTTTTCTCAATGCGCTCGGCGGAGCGCGCCCGCGGTACTTTTCTTTGCTTGCCCAAAGAAAAGTACCCAAAAGAAATGGCCCCCGACGACTTGCCCCTCGCCGTTGGCGAGGGGTTCCCTGCGCTTCTCGGCGTTTTCGGCGCGCGTGAACTCCCTCCCTTCGGTCGGTCAGACATGCACGCGCTTGCCTCCGAAAACCCCTGCGATGCTCGGCGGCGTCAACGGGACTGGGGTGCGTCCTGCAGGTTTGGCGGCTATCCCGAAGACCGCCACGGCCGGCTACGGAGCCGCCGGGGTCCCCGTTGGTGCAGCCGAGCACCGCAGGGCAAAACCGGGAGAAGCGAGGACTGTCTGAGCGATCGGAGATCGCGAGTTCCGCAGCGCCGATTTTGGCCGAGGAGCGCAGGGCAGTCGGCGCGCAGCGCCGACCACGCCTTCGGGGTGCCCTTTTCTTTGCCTTCTTTCTTTTGGGCAAGCAAAAGAAAGAAGGGCGGGCGCGCTCCGCCGAGCGC
>JASJCU010000147.1 GCA_030065815.1 Gammaproteobacteria bacterium
AGTCGGAACCGTCCGGGAACAGCCGCAGCAGGTCGGCGTTGAGATCGGCCAGGGCACGCGCGTGCAGCGCCAAAGTGTCCATCTCGGCGACCTTGCCGCGGACGATCTGCGTGCTGGCCCCCATGTGGCCGCCGACCGCTTTCATGACCGCCTGCCGGTACTTGATGTAGTTCTCCGGCTCGGCAACGGCCGTCGTCGTCAGCGCGGCCAGCGTGCCGGCCGCAAGCCAGCTGTGGAGTGTTTTCACGGTGTCTGCCTCCTGTTCGGCATAACGGAGTTGCCCGCCGATGGTAGCAAAGCCGCGGCGACACTATCGGGTCAAGACCTTGACCACCGCAGGGTTGGCCGACGGCCTCTGGTCGGTCGCTGTCAGGGCGTCGATAATGGGGCAGGCGACACTGGCGTGGAGGTCCGCATGGCGACCCAATCGGCGTTCATCACCGGTACCAGTTCCGGCCTCGGGCTCGGCCTGGCGCGGCACCTGGTGGCGCAGGGATGGGCGGCGTACGGCTGCAGCCGGCGTGGCTGCAATCTGCCGGGCGTGCACGATGTCATCGTCGACCTCGGCGACCCGCCAGCCGTCGCACCGGCACTGCAACAGCTGCTCGGCGGCGCCGCAGGCCTGGATCTGGTCGTGCTCAACGCCGGCGTGCTCGGCGAGATCCGCGACATGACCGCGACGCCGCTCGCCGATCTGCAGCGGGTCATGGCCGTCAATGTCTGGGCCAACAAGCTGATCCTCGACTGGCTGCACGCCTGGGGGCGCCCGATCGGGCAGATCGTGTTGGTGTCGTCTGGGGCCGCGGTACTCGGCAACCGCGGCTGGGGCGGGTACGCGCTGTCGAAAGCCGCGTTGAACATGCTCGCCCGCCTGTACGCGCACGAGTTCGCTGCCAGCCACATCGCCGCCGTCGCGCCGGGCATCATCGACACGGCGATGATGGACCACCTCTGCGACGAGGCCGACGCCGAAACCTTCCCGGCACTGCAGCGACTGCGTGCCGCGCGCGGTACCGTGGCTATGCCGGGCCCGCTGGCGGCCGCCGAACGCCTGGTGGCGGTGCTGCCGCAGCTGCGCGAGCGACCCAGCGGCAGCTTCGTCGATATCCGCGAGATACTCGATCCGGACGCGCACGCGCGGCTCTATGGCGATTCGGCACGGCATTGACACGGCGTTGTGCGGCCCTCGTCACGGTCGCGGAATGCGGCCTGTCGAAGTCCCAGAGCCAGGAGACGAGGCGGAGCGATGCAGCCGCGCATCGTAGAGCACGGGCCTTTCACGGTACTGGGCATCGTGACGCGAATCGAAAGCGGTCGTGAAACCCCCGAACTGTTTGCCGACATCTGGCGAGAGTTCGAATCCAGGCGCCGCGAGATCGAAACCCTGGCGACCGAGAAACGTTACTTCGGAGTCAGATTCGCGACCGACGACGCGAATGTCTCCGACTATCTTGCCGGCATGCGGGTCGCTGCCGATACGCCGATCCCCGATCGACTCGAGATCCGTACGCTACCCGCTGGTCGATTCGCAGTCTTCGAGTGCGCGGTAGCGGACATCGGTGACAGCTACCGATACATCTTCACGGTGTGGCTGCCGGGTGCGTCCGTCGATCTCGATCCGGCAGGGCCGGTGTTCGAGGCGTATCCTGAGGACAGGTCTCATGAACCAGTGTGTATCCATGTGCCGATCCGGTCGTAACCCGAAGCGCACGCGAAGGTGCGGGCCGGTGGGCCCTTGCCGCGGGCGCAAGACACGCCGCGCCTGTCTGGGCCTGCCGGCGACATCCTCACCCGGCCATTCGTTCGGTGTCCGATGCCGCTCGACTGGCCGATAGGCAGGCGTGGCAAGGGGGTTGCCGGCCGTGCGGGATGACATCCAGCAACAGCTCGAACAGCGGCTCGGGCGCGTCCATGCCCGGCAGCGTCTCGGTATCGAGGACGAGCACGAACAGCGCGTGTTCGGCGGCGGTATCAACTTCTTCCACCCGGAAAACTGGTACTCGGCGCATGCGCTGATCGCCTACGTCCTGCGCGCCACCGGGCTGTACCGGCGCGGCCAGCGCAACACACGGCGTATCCAGGTGCGCGAACACCGTGTGCCGATCCGTCGCCTGCCGGCGGCGTTCGACGGTTTCACGCTGCTGCACCTCAGTGACCTGCACGCCGACCTCAACCCGGCCGCGATGGCCGCCGTCGCGGAGCGTGTCGCCGATCTGGAGTACGACGTCTGCGTCATGACCGGCGACTACCGCGCCCAGACCTACGGCGCATTCGAGCCGGCGTTGGACGCGATGTCCGGCCTGCTTACCCAGATCGCGCAACCGCTGTACGCGGTGTTCGGCAACCACGACACGGTGCGCATGTTGCCGGGCATGGAGGCGCTCGGTGTGCAGATGCTGCTCAACGAGAGCGTCGCGCTGCAGCGTGACGATGCGTGCATCCACCTGGTCGGCATCGACGACGCCCACTACTACCGCGCCGACAGCCTGGCGATGGCCGCGCGCGACCTGCCGGACGACGCGGTGGCGATACTGCTGTCGCACACGCCCGAGATCTACCGCCAAGCGGCACACGCCGGTTTCGATCTGCTGCTTTGCGGGCACACCCACGGTGGCCAGATCTGCCTGCCCGGCGGCGTGCCGTTGACCCTGGATGCGCGCTGCCCGCGCTACATGGGGGCCGGGGCGTGGCGCTACGGCGAGATGCGCGGCTACACGTCGGTCGGTGCCGGCAGCTGCATCGTACCAGTGCGCCTGAACTGCCTGCCGGAGGTCGTGCTGCACCGACTGCACGTGGCCTGACGGTGCACCGTCAGTGCGGGTGACCGCCAATGCCGAGGCGGTACAACCAACGCGACAGCGCCAGGTCGGCGAGCATGAAGGCGACGCTCAGGCCGACCGCCAGCGCGAGCGACAGGTCGAGCAGCCAACTGCAGGCGAGGAGTGGCAACAACGACTCCGGGATATGGTCGAGGCCGGGGGCGCTGGCACCCGCGGCCAGGTGCAGGCGGCGCTTGACCAAGCTCGACAGCGAATCGCCGAGCATCGCCAGCGCGCCGACCGTCGTGCCGATCCACCAGTCGAATCCGAGCAGTGGTGCGGTGAGCGTGCTCGCGACGACGGCGACGATCACGCCGCGAACCGTTTTCGACGGGCCGAGCAGGCGTTGGCCGTCGCGCAGCACGATGCCGCCGTCGAGCGGTGTCGCGCCGTGCGCGCGCAGGACCGCGCGCGCGGCGATCGGGCTGCCGTTCGCGATCAGCAGCAGCAACAGCAGCAGGGCGTCGTGCATGATCCGTCTGCCTGGTCAACGCGGGTCACCTCCATGGTAAGCGTTTGCGGGCATGCCGCCACCAGCGGCGTGCGCGCGGCGAATGCCGCAACAGCAGCGGCGAGCCGAGCAGGATCAGCGGCACGCCGATCGGCAGCGGCAGCCAGAAGGTCACGACGCCGAGCAGTACCAGCAGCGCACCGCTGGCGATCATGCCCAGCTTCTTCAGCCGCCCGATCCCTTCGTCGCGCATGTGCGTGGTGATGTTGCCTTCGGTGAGCGCGGTATAGCACAGCGATGTTCAGGTCTTGCGAACGACCGCACATGCCGTGCCGACCCATTTTCGCCCGACATCGGTTATCCTACGGGCCGCTTCGACGCTGCGTGCGCCCGCCAACATGGGCCGGGTGTCCGAGTGGGGCGACGCCGGATGGACCGGCCAACAACCAACAATCCGCAGACCCGATTCGTCTGATCCACAGTCCTGATCCACACAAAGGGGGAGCCACCGTGACTGATTATTACGCCGACGTACAGCGCTACGACGCAGGTGCCGATGCCGATACCGTGCAGAAGATCGTCAAGCATCTCGGCATCGCGCTGCAGAGCAAGGATGCCTCGCTGGTCTCGTGTTCGGACAAGTCCGAGCTCGATCGGGTGCGCGAGAAATGGTGTAAGAAAAAACTCGGCGAAAGCGACGCGGGCGCCGCAGACGGCGTCATCGCCAAGGTCTGCGAGACCATGAAAGGCGACCGGCAGAAGCAGCGCGTCACCTTCTATTACCTGGTTGCCAAGGAGATGGGCAAACTCGGCGATCTGTAACGGATCGATTCCCACGCTGCGCCCCCGGCGAGCCTGTGCCGTCGGGGGCGCATCCGTTTGGCGTCGCACCGTGCTGCCGATTTCGCCCATGCGATCCGTGATTCTGTTCTTCCGACGCCGACCCGGCCCCGGCCTCGCACTGCTCGCCGCGCTGGCGGGCATGCTGCCGTTCGCAACGGCAACGGCAACGGCAACGGCAACGGCAACGGCAACGGCACCGGCGGACGATCGGTCGCTACGCGTCGCGACCCGCGAGGTGCCGCCGTTCGCCTACCGCGACGCGCAGGGCGCGTGGCGCGGTATCGCGATCGAGCTGTGGGAGCGGGTGACCGCCGACGACGGCCTGCGCAGCGACTATACCGCCGTAGGCCTCGACGAGATGCTGCGCGGTACCGAGCGCGGCGAGTTCGATGCCGCGGTCGGCGCACTGTCGGTGACCCCGGAACGCGAGGCGGCGTTCGATTTCTCGCACGCGTTCTATCGCACCGGGCTCGGGATCGCCGTCCCGCTCGACGACAGCGGCGGCTGGTGGGCGTTCCTGCGTGGCCTGGTGTCGCCACGCTTCCTCGGCGTCGTCGCGGCGCTGCTCGTGCTGCTGACCCTGATCGGCGCGCTGGTGTGGTGGTTCGAACGGCGGCGCAACGCACAGTTTCCGGACGACCCGGTGCGCGGCATCGGTGCCGGTCTGTGGTGGTCGAGCGTCACGATGACGACGGTCGGCTACGGTGACAAGGCGCCGACGACGTTGGCCGGGCGCGTCGTCGGCTGGCTGTGGATGTTCGCGTCGGTGATCCTGATCTCGACGGTCACGGCGAGCCTGACGACGGCACTGACGCTCGATGCGCTGTCCGACAAGGTGTCCGATGAGGACGATCTGGCGCGCGTACGCACCGCGACGGTCGCCGACTCGACCAGCGCCCGGCGCCTGCAGCGCAAGGGCATCGCGTACACCGCGTTCGACGACGTCGGCGCGGCACTGCAGGCGCTGGCGCGCGGCGAGCTCGACGCGGTGGTCTACGATCGGCCGCTGCTGCGCTATCGGGTGCGCACCGCGTTCGCCGATCGCCTGCGCGTGCTCGACCTGACGTTCGAGCCGCAGGACTACGCGATTGGCCTGCCGCCCGGCAGCCCGTGGCGCGAGACGGTCAACCGCAAGCTGCTGACGCATACCCGCGGCGACGCCTGGGAGGCGCTGCTGGTCAGGCACCTGGGCGAGGATTGACATGCCGCGGATCTGCCGCCAGGCGTGGCCCGTTACCCGCCGGCTGTGTCGCCGGGCCTGGCTCGCTGGCCTGCTGGTCGTCGTCGGCGTACTGGCGACGCCGCCGGTCGGCGCGCAGGAGGCGGCCGATGCGAGCGCGACGTGGCGCGTCGTCAGTGTCGAGCGCAAGCCGTTCACGATGCGCGTCAACGGCGAGTTGACCGGCTTCAGCGTCGATCTGCTGGCCGCGCTCGCCGAGCGTCTCGACAGGCGTTACACGCTGGTGCTCGAAGAGACCTTCAGCGCGATGCTGGAGCGCGTCGAGGACGGCGCCGCCGACATGGCGGTCGGCAATATCTCGATCACGTCCGAGCGCGAGGCGACATTCGATTTCTCGCAGCCGGTATTCGACGCCGGCCTGCAGATCCTGATCCCGGCCGAGGCGGGCGCGTCGCTCGGCGTGCTGGCGGCCATCTTCACGTGGGAGATGTTGGGCTGGGTGCTGGCCGCGGTGCTCGCGATCTTCGTCGTCGCCAACCTGATGTGGTACTTCGAGCGTCGCGACGCGCCGTATTTCCAGCGCGGCTATCGCGAAGGGCTGTGGCCGTCGTTCTGGTACGCGCTGCACGTCATGGTCAGCGGCGGCTTCGAGGAGCACGTGCCGCGCAGCGTGCCGGCGCGCCTGCTCGGCATCGCGCTGGTCGTCTGCAGCCTGTTCCTGGTCTCGGCATTCGTCGCCAAGATCGCGTCGACGATGACGGTCAACGAGCTGCGCAGCGACATCGAGCACTTCACCGACCTGTACGGCAAGCAGGTCGGTACGACGCGCGGTTCGACGGCGTCGGCGTTCCTGGTCGCAAAATCCATCGATCACGCGGAATTCGACGACATCGCCGCGCTGTTCGCGGCGCTCGAGGCCGGCAGACTGGATGCCGTGGTCCACGACGCGCCGGTGCTGCGGTACTTCGCCACCGCCGACGGCAAGGGCGTGTCGCGCGTCGTCGGCGGCGTCTTCAAGCCGGAGAAGTACGGCATCGTGCTGGCTCAGGGCAGTCCGCAGGTCGAAGACGTCAACCGCGCGCTACTGGCACTGCGCGAGAATGGTCGCTACGACGAGATCTACCGCCGCTGGTTCGGTGACCGCGATCGCTGAATCGTTTTCGCAATCCGCAATTCCGGTCAACGCGATGCGACCGAAGCGCTGTCGCGCCTATACTAGGCAGCCGGCAGCGACGACAAACCGCGGGCGGCAGGGACTTCGCCCTGGCGACTGCCGGGCGCGGGTCTCGCGACGTCATGCCAGGCGATGCACCATAATGGTGCGTCAGTGACGACGCGATGGCCCCGGAAGATCTCATTAACTACTTGCCGCTCGGCCGCGACTGCCGGCCAGCGGCACCGATGCAGCGAGCTGCAGGAGACGACGGCGATGTTCGACGGTGTACAGAATAGGTCGATGGGCGGCCTGGAGGCGCACGGCCTCTACAACCTCAACGAAGTATTCTGGAACCTGCCGTCGGCGGCGCTCTACGAGCACGCCCTGCGCCGCCGCGAGGGTTCGATGGCACACCTCGGCCCGCTGGTCGTGCGCACCGGGCATCACACCGGGCGCTCGGCTAACGACAAGTTCATCGTCGACGAGGACGACAGCCACGACCTGATCTGGTGGGGCACGATCAACAAGCCGATCCCGGAGCAGAATTTCGAGATCCTGCACCAGCGCATGGCGTCGTACCTGCAGATGAAGGACGTCTACGTCCAGGACTGCTATGCCGGTGCCGATCCCGAGTACCGGATGCCGATCCGGATCATCACCGAATACGCCTGGCACAGCCTGTTCGCGCGCAACCTGTTCATCCAGCCCCAGGCCGAGACTCTGGTCGATCACGAGCCGTACTTCACGGTCATCGACTCGCCGCGCTTCCACGCGATCCCCGGTCAGGACCGCACCCGCAGCGAGACCTTCATCCTCGTCAACTTCCAGAAGCGCCTGGTGCTGATCGGCGGTACCAGCTACGCCGGCGAGATCAAGAAATCGATCTTCTCGGTCATGAACTTCCTGATGCCGGACCGCGGCGTGCTGCCGATGCACTGTTCGGCCAACATCGGCCCGGACGGCAAGACCGCGCTGTTCTTCGGGCTCAGCGGCACCGGCAAGACGACGCTGTCGGCGGACCAGTCGCGCACGCTGATCGGCGACGACGAGCACGGCTGGAGCGATAACGGCATCTTCAACTTCGAGGGCGGCTGCTACGCCAAGATGATCAAGCTGTCGGCCGAGAACGAGCCCGAGATCTTCGCGACGACCGAGCGCTTCGGCACCGTACTCGAGAACGTCACGCTCGATGCGCAGTCGCGCCAGCTCGATCTCGACGACGGCTCGCTGACCGAGAACACGCGCGGCGCCTACCACATCAGCGCGATCCCGAACGCCACGCTCGACGGCGTCGGTGGCCAGCCGGACAGCATCATCTTCCTGACCTGCGACGCGTTCGGCGTGCTGCCGCCGCTGTCGAAGCTGACCCCCGAGCAGGCCATGTACCATTTCATCTCCGGTTACACGGCACGCGTCGCCGGGACCGAGAAGGGCGTCACCGAACCGTCGCCGGTGTTCAGCGCCTGCTACGGCGCACCGTTCATGCCATTGCACCCGCGCCGCTATGCCGAGCTGCTCGGTGAACGGATCAATCGCCACAAGGTCGACGTCTGGTTGATCAACACCGGTTGGACCGGCGGGCCCTACGGCGTCGGCTCGCGGATCGCGATCCCGCATACCCGGGCCATGGTCAACGCGGCGCTCGACGGCAAACTGGCCGACGTGCCGACCTGGCGCGACCCGGTGTTCGGCGTCGCCGTGCCCGAGTCCTGTCCCGGCGTGCCCGATGCGCTGCTGCGACCGCGCGACAGCTGGGCGGACAAGGCCGCGTACGACGCCCAGGCGGCCAGGTTGGCGGACATGTTCCATGAGAACTTCCGCGCCTTTGCCGATGACGTCTCGGCGGATATCCGTGCGGCGGCGCCGGCCGGCGGATGATCGGCGACGCGCAGCCGTGCCGGCATGAGCGACGTCAAGAATATCGGCGGGCACTACTACCCGGCGCCGCATCCCGGCTGGGGCGGGTTCGCCGAAGAGCTGTTCCACTACACGTCACGCTACTACACGACGGCTGAGGCCTTCCTGCGCTCGCTGTCCGGCGACGACGCGTTCACGATGAGCGGCTACAAG
>JASJCU010000148.1 GCA_030065815.1 Gammaproteobacteria bacterium
CTGATCGCGAATCTGATCGCGGCGCCGTTCAATGCCCTGCTAGCGGCCCGGGTCGAGGAAACGTTAACCGGCACGCGGCCGCACGACGCCGACGAATCGCTGCTCAAGGCCATTGCGCCGGCCGTGTCGGGTGAGATCGGAAAGATCGTCTACTTCGCCACCCGCGCCGTACCGCTATTGCTGTTGCTGTTCGTGCCCGGCCTGAACGTCCTGGCCAGTGCGGCTTGGCTGCTGTTCGGTTTCTGGTTCCTGGCCATCGAGTATGCCGACTACCCGATGGGCAACCACGGCGTGCGCGCGTCGGAGCAGCGCGCCCACCTGCGCCGCAAACGCTTCAAATCGCTGATGTTCGGCGCCGGCGTCACGGCCCTGATGCTGATCCCGGTGCTGCAGTTCGTGGCGATGCCGGCCGCGGTCGCCGGTGCGACGCGGCTCTGGGTCGACGATCTCAGCGATCTCGCCTGACCCGGCGCTAACCGCCGGCCGACAGATACCGACGCAGGCGTTCGACGCCCTCCTCGAGCGCGGCGATCTCGGTGGTGTACGCGAAACGCACATACCGATCAGCGCGGTAGCCGCCAAAATCCGCGCCCGGCGTGATCGCCACCGCGCTCGCTTCGAGCACGTCGCGACAGAACGTGCTGCTGTCGTCGGTGAATGCTGCGGCGTCGGCGTACAGGTAGAACGCGCCGGACGGTTTCGTGGCCACGACGAAACCGAGGTCACGGATCGCGTCGAAGAGAAAATCGCGGCGTGCCGCGAACGTCTGTCGGCGCTGCTCGAGGATCTCCAGCGTCGCGGCGTCGAACGCGGCCAGCGCGGCGTGTTGCGCCAGCGTCGGTGCCGCGAGGAACAGGTTTTGCGCAATCCGTTCCATCGCCTCGGTCATCCATGTCGGGGCCACGACCCAACCGACGCGCCAACCGGTCATGCCGAAGAACTTCGAGAAGCTGTTGATGACGACGACGTCGTCGCGGTCGAGGGCGAGCGCGGTGGATGGTGTGCCGTCGTACTGCAGGCCCTGGTAGATCTCGTCGCAGACCAGCACACCGTCCCCGTGGCGCCGCAGCGCGTCGGCGAGCGTGCGCAGGTTGTCGAGTGCGAGGATATTGCCGGTCGGGTTCGCCGGCGAAGCCACCATCAGCGCGCGCAGCCCCGGTTGCGCGACGGCGGCGAGGCGCTCCGGGGTCACGGCGAAGTCGGCCTCGCTGTCGACCTCGATGGCCACGGCCGTGCCGCCGAACAGGCCGATCATGTGGCGATTGCATGGATAGCCCGGATCGGTGACCGCGATCCTGTCGCCTGGGTCGATCAGCGCGCCGAGGACCAACTGCAGGGCACCGGACGCGCCGGGCGTCACCAGGATACGCGACGGGTCGACGGCCACGCCGAGACGTCGACGATAGTAGTCGGCGATCGCCTCGCGCAGCGACGTCAACCCGGCCGCCGGTGTGTAGTGCGTCGCGCCCGCGGCCAGTGCACGCCGGCCGGCGTCGACGACTGGCGACGGCGACACGAAGTCGGGCTCGCCGATCTCCATGTGCACGACGCGACGCCCGCCGGCCTCGAGCTCGCGCGCCCGCGCGAGGATCGCCATCACGCGAAACGGCGCGATCTGCTGCGTGCGCTCGGCGACCCGCATCACGCCGGCACACCGGCGGCGAGCAGGCGGCGCAGGTAGTCCAGATCCACGAATCCCGATGCCGGCGGCTCACCGGCCACGACGTCGGCCGGCGCGCCCGGTTCGCCGAGCGCGTCGAGCACGACGGAAGCCGCCGTGAAGTCCTGACCCCGCGTGTAGTCGTTGGTGGTCACGACGATGTTCGCGAAACCGGCCGCCGCCGCCGACGCCACGCCGTTTGCCGAGTCCTCGAAGGCCACGGCCGCGGCGGCGCTGATAGCGAGGTGTTCGAGCACCCAGACGTAGATGTCCGGGGCCGGTTTCTTGTCCGGCACGATGTCACCGGCTCCGATCACGTCGAACCAGTCGATCGCGCCGTCGGGGAGTGCGCTGCCGATCAACGCCGTGACGTTCTCCGGCGTCGTCGTCGTGGCAATCGCGAGACGGATGCCAGCGGCGCGTGCCTCGTCGAGCAGGCGGCGGACGCCCGGTCGCAGCGGTATCGCGCCGTCGACCAGCATCGCCGTGTAGTGCCCTGTCTTGGCGCGATGCAGATCGGCGACGAAGGCATCGAGATCGGCGGGGGGCGCGAACGCGGTGTTGAAATGGTTGAGGTAGTAGCGGATACGCTCCTTGCCGCCGGTCACGCGCAACAGCTCTCCGTAGAGTTCGACCGTCCAGTGCCAGTCCAGGCCGGCATCGGCGAACGCCCGGTTGAAGGCCGGCCGATGTCCGTCGCGCTCGGTATCGGCCAGCGTGCCGTCGACATCGAAAACCAGTGCCTCGAGCTGTGGCATTTTTGACTCCCGTCAGCAAACAAGTGAGCTTGAGGGGCAACTAGGGGAAATTGCCCTTATCCGACGCCGATGATAGCGTCATGATGCTTCAGCGACCTGCGGGAACGTACATCGAGGTATCGAAATGTCGGAACGTCAGTCACATGCGGGAAGCCCTCAGCATGGCGTATCGCCCTACCAGATGACAGAGGGCGAGCAATACATGAACGCGGAACAGCAGGCGCATTTCCGCCGGATTCTCAATGCTTGGCGTCAGGAGCTCATGGAAGAGGTCGACCGTACCGTCGACCACATGAAGGTCGACTCGGTGCACTGCCCGGACCCCAACGACCGGGCGACCCAGGAATCCGACATGGATCTCGAGCTGCGGACCCGCGAGCGCGAGCGCAAGCTGCTGGTCAAGATCGAACATACGCTGAAGAAGCTCGACGAGCACGACTACGGCTACTGCGAGGTCTGCGGCGACGAAATCGGCATCCGCCGCCTCGAGGCCCGACCGACGGCGGAACTCTGCATCAACTGCAAGACCAAGCAGGAAGCCGCCGAACACCTGTACGCCTGAACCCCATGCACAACGGCCGCGTCGGGCTGTCGTGAAAGACGAGCAGACCTACCGCGGCCGCTTCGCACCGTCGCCGACCGGACCGCTGCACCTGGGTTCGCTGGTCGCCGCCGTCGCCAGTTATGCCGATGCGCGCAGTCATCGCGGCGAGTGGCTGGTCCGCATCGAGGATGTCGACGAGACGCGCAGCAAGGACGACGCCGAGCGCCAGATCCTGCAGACATTGCAGCGCTTCGGCATGTCATGGGACGCCGAGCCGGTGCGCCAGAGCGCACGCAAGGGCTACTATGAGCGCGCGCTGATCCACCTGATCGACAACGCCGTCGCCTATCGCTGCAATTGCAGCCGCAAAGCCATTGCCGCCATCGCCGATCCCGGCATCGACGGCTACATCTACCCCGGCACCTGCCGCACCAGCCCGCCGCCCGCCGACGCCCCGGCCGCATGGCGGGTGCGCGTACAGGGTACGCCGCTATCGTGCGACGACCGGGTGTTCGGCACGATTACCCAGGACCTGGCCCGCGCTGTCGGCGACTTCGTCGTGCGCCGCGCCGATGGCTTCAATGCCTACCAGCTCGCGGTGGTCGTCGACGACGCCGAACAGCAGATCAGCGATGTCGTGCGCGGTGCCGATCTGTTGTGGTCGACACCGCGCCAGGCGTGGCTGCAGACCCTGCTCGACCTGCCGCGGCCGCGCTATGCCCACGTGCCGGTGATCTACGGCGCCGACGGCAGGAAACTGAGCAAGCGCGAGCAGGCCGACCCCGTCAATGCCACCAGCCCGGTGCAGGCACTGCTGGCCGCCTGGCAACACCTCGGCCAGTGTCTGCCCGACACGCTGCCTAGGGACGTCGACGCGTTCTGGCGGTGGGCGGTGCCGAGATGGCATATTGAACGCGTCCCGAAAGACCGACGAGCATTCGATGACTGAGCTGACACCCTACGAACGGCTTGGCGGCGAACGCGGGGTCCGCGAACTGGTCACGCGCTTCTACGACTACATGGACAGCGAAAGCGACGCGGCCGGCGTGCGTGCCCTGCACGCCAAGAGCCTGCGTGCGTCGCGCGAGAAGCTGTTCCTGTTCCTGTCGGGCTGGCTGGGTGGTCCCGACCTGTACCTGCAGCGATACGGCCACCCGATGCTGCGCCGGCGTCATCTGCCGTTTGCCATCGACACGGCGATGCGCGACCAGTGGATGCGCTGCATGAACAAGGCCCTGGCAGACATGCCGATCGATGAGTCCCTGCGACAGAAGCTGGCACAGGCGTTTCGGGCGACCGCCGACCACATGCGCAACCGCCCCGACCAAGACGCGGACACCGCGTTACGCATCTTTCCGGGCAAGTGAACGCGCGGCCTGCAGTCACGGTGGCGTCGAGCGATCGCTTGCCGGCAGCGCAGCGCGACCGGACTGGCATTGGCACGACGACCGCGACCGGGACCGATCTCGACGTCACGGCGCACGACCGGCCGGTCGCTGGCGGTAGTGCGAGCTCGGGTCCGGGGCGGTCACACGCCACCCCGGTGCTATTGCCACGTACGCGTGGTCGGTTGCCCGGGCAACTCACGCCATCGGCGATGACCGCCAGCAGTCCGGGCCTGTCGCGGCCCGCCACGCAAGGCGCTTGCGACGAAGGCGGCGGTCGCGCGCGCCACCCGGTCGCCGACGGACCGGCATATTCGCCGCTACGCTCGATGCAGGTCGCTGACGGCGGCGGCGAGACCCCCGGCATGTGCATGCGAATTGCCACCGTCGTATCGCCGACCAACGACGTCGATCGGAGTCATCGATGAAAACACTGCGCTTCATGGTCAGCCACGCCAACCTCGAGACGCTGATGTGCGAACGGCGCATCGCGCGCCTGTTCCAGGTGGACGACCTCGGGCACGAGCGCGACCACTACGAGGTGACCGCACTGGTCCGTCAGGAACACCTCGACGCCGTTATCGCCAAGGCGGCCGACAGGCCGCGCTGGATCAAGTGGCCCGAAGGGTGAACGGTTGGGTCGCTGGACGCGGATCGATGGTGCCCGGAGGGGGACTTGAACCCCCACGGCCGCAATGGCCGGCGGATTTTAAGTCCGCTGCGTCTACCAATTTCGCCATCCGGGCGGCGTCGATGGCCGGAGTCGTCGCGTGTCGCCGACGGTTGCGCAGTGCCGTTGCGGCGTGCATGCCATACGACGGCTGCGCCGTACCCATGCCGGGTAACGACTCGTTACGGAAGGAGTGGAGGCCGAGACCGGAATCGAACCGATGTCCACGGATTTGCAATCCGCTGCATAACCACTCTGCCACTCGGCCAAGTGTTGATCTTCGCTGCCGGCGGCGGGCCCCGGCAAAAACGCGAAACCCCGCTGACGCGCGGGGTTTCCTGGATACCTGGAGCGGGAAACGAGACTCGAACTCGCGACCCCAACCTTGGCAAGGTTGTGCTCTACCAACTGAGCTATTCCCGCCGAACGAGCGCAGTATTCTAGGCATTTGCACATTTCTGTCAAGCCTGTTACCGCACCTGGATGCTGCGTGGGCGTACGCAGCGCCGGCGGCGCTCGCCGCCGTAGCGGCGCCGGTTGGCAACGAGAGTCATGGCCACGGCTGTGGCTCCAACGAAAGCCGCGGCGCGCGAGCAGACACAGGTATCCGAACGACACAGTGCCGGCCATCAGCCGCTGGTTCGGGATCCTGGCAACGACCGATGGCACTCGACTTCGTCGCAGAAACCCATAGCGTCGGTTCATGCCGCATGCAGGCTAGAGGTCCTGCGGCAGGCGCGCGGCGTCGTCGCCGCCGCGCAGTGTCGGCCACGCCGCCTTGAGGTACAGCGTCATCGACCACAGGGTCAACGCCACGGCGACAAAAAGCAGAACCAGGCCGACCGTGTATACGGGCATCCCCCAAAGGTCGTCGCGATAGATCAGCAGAGAGATCGCGGCCATCTGCGCGGCGGTCTTGAACTTACCGATCTCGGATACGGCGACACGGGTCCGGCTTCCGACTTCGGCCATCCATTCACGCAACGCCGAGATCGCGATCTCGCGGCCAATGATCACGGCCACGGCAAGCGCAATCAGCATGCGCGGGTCGGCCTGCAGCAGCAGGACCAGCGCCGTGGCGACCATCAGCTTGTCGGCGACCGGATCGAGAAACGCGCCGAACTCCGATACCAGCTGCATACGTCGGGCGAGGTAGCCGTCGAGCCAGTCGGTCACGGCGGCCAGCACGAAGACCGCGGTGGCCGCCTCACGGGCCCACGACACCGGCAGGTAGAAGACGACGATGAAGACCGGGATCAACACGATCCGCAACAGCGTTAGCAGGTTCGGCAGATTGTAGATCGGGTTCATTGATTACCGTGAAAGGCGGCGTAGATCTCGCGTGCCAGTTTCTCGCTGATTCCGTCGACGGTACGGATGTCTTCGATACCCGCCCGCGACAGACCCTGCAGGCCGCCGAACTGCTTCAGGAGCCTGGCCCGGCGCTTCGGCCCGATACCGCTGATGTCCTCGAGCACGGACCGCGTCTTGGTCTTGGCACGCCGCTGGCGATGACCGGTGATCGCGAACCGGTGTGCCTCGTCACGGATCTGCTGCACGAGATGCAGCGCCGGCGAATCTGCCGGCAGTATAAGAGGCGTGTCTCGCCCCAACAAGAACAGCTGCTCCATGCCGGGACGACGGTCCGCCCCTTTGGCGACGCCGAGCAGCGGCAGGCCCGCGACACCGAGATCCGCAAGGATCTGTGCTGCCGCAGCGAGTTGGCCCGGACCGCCGTCGACCAGCAGCATGTCGGGCAGCTTGCCCTCGCCGGCCAGGATCCGCTTGTAGCGCCGCTCCAGGGTCTGGCGCATTGCCGCGTAATCGTCCCCGGGTGTGATGCCGGCGATATTGAACCGGCGGTAGTCGGATTTGCTCGGTGCGCCGTCGACAAAGACGACACACGACGCGACCGTCTGGGCACCCTGGGTGTGGCTGATGTCGAAGCATTCCATGCGCCGTGGCGCGTCATCCAGGGACAGTGCCTGCTGCAATGCGTCGACCCGCGACCGCGCGCTGCCCTTGGTCGCGAGCCGGGCGGCCAGCGCCAGCTTCGCATTGTCGATCGCCATCTTCAGCCAGCGCGCGCGTTCGCCACGCGGATTGGCCTGGATCGTGACCCGGCGATCCGCCTGCAGACTCAGCGATTCCGCGAGCACGTCGAGGTCTTCTGGCGCGTCGCTGACCAGGATCTGCTGAGGGACGGCGCGACCAAGATAGTGCTGGGCGATGAACGCCGAGATCACCTCGCGCGGTTCGGCGCCATCGCCGGAGCGCGGAAACAGGCACTTGTTGCCAAGATTACGCCCCTGGCGCACGCAGAACAGCTGGATGCACGCGACACCCGCCTCGGTCGCGACCGCGACGATATCCAGGTCGCCGCGTTCGCCGCTGACGTACTGCTTTTCCTGCACCTTGCGCAAGGCGCTGATCTGGTCGCGCAGGTGCGCCGCCTCCTCGAACTCGAGGCGCTCGGAAGCGTGCTCCATCTTCGCCACCCAGCGTTCGATGACGTCTGACGCCTTGCCCTCGAGGAACAGCGTGGTGTCGTTGACGTCCTGCGCATACGCCTGCGGTGTCACGAAGCCGACGCACGGTGCGGTGCAGCGTTCGATCTGGTACTGCAGGCACGGACGCGACCGGTTGCGGTAGTAGCTGTCCTCGCACTGCCGTACCGGGAACAGCTTCTGCAGCAACTGCAGGGTCTCGCGCACCGCCCCGGCGCTCGGGTAGGGTCCGAAGTACCGCCCTTTGGCGCGCCGCGCCCCGCGATGGAACGCCAGTCGCGGAAAGGCCTCGTCGGACAGGAACAGAAATGGGTAGCTCTTGTCGTCGCGCAACAGCACGTTGTAGCGCGGCCTGTGCTCCTTGATCAGGTTGTTCTCGAGCAGCAGCGCCTCGGCCTCGGTGTGCGTGGCGGTGATCTCGATCGCGTGGATCTGCCCGACCATGCTCGCGATGCGCCGGTTGCTCGCGCGCGTGAAGTAACTGGCGACGCGGCGACGCAGGTTCTTGGCCTTGCCGACGTACATCACGTCGCCGGCGGCGTTGAGCATGCGGTAGACACCCGGGCCCTGGGTCAGGGTCTGCAGAAACGCCTTGTGGTCGAATTGCGGATTCGCGTCGGTCACGCGCGATATTCTACCGCCGTCGCACCGACGCGGCGTCTACGGCGCGTCGATATGACGGCGCGCCGCGGCAAATACCTGTTCGAACATCTCGGCGGTCAGGCGGCGGGTCTGCGTGTTGTAGCGGCTGCAGTGGTACGAATCGATCAGGCGGATGCCGCGCGGCATCGCATGCTCGGCGGCGTGAGCGAAGCGGAATCCGGCCTGGCGCATGCCGAACGCGGCGACCGTGGAACGGTGCGCGATCGAGCCCAACGCGACGACGACGGATCGATCGGCCAGGCCGTCGAACTCTGCCGCGAGGTAGTCACGACAGCGGTTGATCTCGGCGGCTGTCGGCTTGTTCTGCGGCGGCAGGCACTTGACCGCGTTGGTGATGCGGCAGTCGACGAGCC
>JASJCU010000029.1 GCA_030065815.1 Gammaproteobacteria bacterium
CACCCACGCGCTGCTGCAAGGCGCGTTCGCGTGCGAATAGTCGACCTATTCGGAGCGGATGCAACGCCGCAGCAGCGCGTGGGTGGCGTTCCCTTCGGGCGCTGCCTCAATGACTTACGGCGGTGTTACGCTTACTCGCGTTAGCGTCGGCTAGCACTCGATCGCGTGCCGTGCCGTCAGTCATTGAGGCAGCGCTGAGTGACACGTTATTTGTGGAACAGGACACTAGCCTATCTTTTCTGGAATCGCGGTGTGGCCATGCTCGGTGCCAATACCGCCGGGCATTTCGCCCACCTGATGCCGGTGTTCGGGTCGCTGATGGCGGTCGCGTTTCTCGGTGAGGACTTCGGCCCGCACCACGCCATCGGTGCGGCCCTGGTGGCCGGCGGTATCGCGCTGCTCGCTTGGCGCCGGTCTTGAGAGCTTGGGGGAGCCCATGGCGCATGAGGTGTTCATCAGCTACCGACGCGCGGACACGTCCGGCCACGCCGGGCGCATAGGCGACGATCTGGACCGTCTGTTCGGCCGACCGGTCGCCTTTCGCGACGTCGACTCGATCGCTGCCGGGAGCGATTTCGTCGACGCCTTGGAAGGTGCGATCGCCGCCGCGCGCGTCTGCATCGTGTTGATCGGCGACACCTGGCTGACCGAGACGCAGGCCGACGGCACGCCACGCCTGGCCGATGCCGACGACCACGTACGGCGCGAGATCGAGCTGGCGTTGAGCGACGAGGCACTGCGCGTCGTGCCGGTCCTGGTCGAGGGTGCGCGCATGCCGGCCGCCGCCGACCTGCCGGCGCCGTTGCAGCGGCTGGCGCGCCTGCACGCGGTCGAGCTGTCGGAGAGTCGTTGGGACTTCGACCTACGCCGGCTCGCCGACGTGTTGCGCGCTGCCGGTGTCGCGATGCCGGCGACGACGCGACGGCCGCGCTGGCTGTGGCCGCTGCTGGCGACGTTGCTCGCGGCACTGGTCGCG
Organism: Gammaproteobacteria bacterium; assembly: GCA_030065815.1. Classification (GTDB taxonomy): domain Bacteria; phylum Pseudomonadota; class Gammaproteobacteria; order Chromatiales; family Chromatiaceae; genus Thiosocius. Next base: position 977 of record JASJCU010000029.1, read on the forward strand.
GTCGTCGCGATCTGCTGCTGGCGGACCGCGCCGACGGCCGATGACTTTGCCGGCCTGTGGTACCTGCCGAACGGCAGCTACTGGAGTGTGCGCGAGCAGGGCAGTGGCCTGTGGATCGAGGAGACCCACTACGACTCACGCCAGGTCTGGAAGCGCGGTGAAGCCGCCGTCGATGGCGTCGAGCTGCAGGTGGCGCTGGCGCTGGTGTTCGAGCAGCGGCCGTTCCGTTACCTGCACCGCCTGCGCCTGTCCGCTGACCGCCAGTCGCTGATCGGCGAGGTACGCCGCTCGGACCGCGATGCCGTGCAGTCGGTCGTGCTCACGCGCATGCCGCAATGAAGACGGCGGCCGCTGGCCGCCGCGCTGACGGCCCGCGCGATCGGTCAGGGATGCGCGGCCCCCTGGGCGGGAGCGCGGCTGTCGATCCAGTCGATGATGTCGTCGACATCGGCGTCGCCGCCGCGTGACTTGGCCTCGACGAAGGCCGCGCGGGCCGGGCCGAGCTGGCCCATGTGCAGGTAGGCCATGCCCATGCCGACGAACGAACGCGTTCCGGAATCGCCGAGCGAGATCGCGGTCTGGAAGCTCTTGACCGCATCCGAGTAGCGCTGGTCGAGCAGCTGCATGCCGCCGAGATGGGCAAACGCCTCGTAGGAATCGGGCTGCGCCTCGGTCAGGTCCTGGTAGATCTCCATCGCCCCTTTGATGTCGCCGGCGGCGGCCTTCTGCTGGCCCTCGGCCAGCGTGCCCGCGGCATGCGCGATCGCGACATTGGCCGCGATCAGTGCGACCGCCAGCGCCACACCCAGCAGAACGATCAAACGTTGCATAAGCTCACCTCGAAAAAAAATGGCGTACCCGGTCGCCCGGGTACGCCCCATCGCCAGTGAAGTCAGATTACTTCAATGCGCCCTTGCCGTAGCGCTCTTCGAAGCCCTTGCGGACCTTGTCGATCTGATCCTTGCTCATGCCTTCGAAGTACCAGGCATGACCCTCGATCGGCTTAAAGTACTTGTCGAGCATGGCCTGGGCGAACTTGTCGTTGCCGTCCTTCTTGATCGCGGCCTCCTTCAGCTCCGGGATCCACTTCTGGTAGGTGTGCTTGGCGACATCGTAGATGCCGTGCCACCACGTGTAGTCCGGGCCGTTCATCGATGCACCGTGACGTGCACGACGACCCTCGTGGTGCCAGATCTCCCACCAGGTCCACTCGATCTTGTCGTCGAACGGCGCCGGCGTGATGTAGCCGGCCTTCTTCAGCTCACCCATGACAGCGGCGATCGGCTTCGCGAACTTGTCGTTGTAGAGCTCGACGACGCCGTCGAACTGCTTGTAGTGGCCGTCGATGACGCCTTCGCTATGGCACGCGGCGCACACCTCGGCCATCTTCTCGCGGCGGTCCTTCCAGGTCAGCACCTCGACGACCTTCGAGCCCTTGGCCTTGTCGCCGACCTTCGGGATCGGCGAGCCTTCCTTGACGTCGAACTCGTCGCCATTCTCGAGCTTGACCAGGTTGATCTTCTGCGAGATCGGCGGCCGCAATGTCCACGAGATGCGCTCGCCGACGTTGTGCGTCTTCGGCTGGTCGCCGCCGCGGCTCATGTGGCAGGTCGCGCAGGTCGGTGCCGCGGTGTAGTCGACACCGGCGACCCACTTGTCCGACTCGAGGTTCATCTCGTCGACCTTGGCGCGGTAGATGATGCCGTGCTTCGACTCGTTGTAGACCTCGATCTGCGGGTGGTCGGGACCGACGTGGCACTTGCCGCAGGTGTCCGGCGTACGGGCCTGGGCCTTCGAGAAGCGGTGACGACCATGGCATGCGGTACATGAACCGGCCGAGCCGTCCGGATTGATGCGGCCGATACCCGTATTCGGCCAGGTGCCGGGGGTCGGCTTGCCATCCTTGCCGATCTCGACGACCGAACCGTGGCACTGTTTACAACCGGCGTTGACGGCCGCCGGGCCACCGACCACTTCGCCGAGCAGGTTGTCGAGCGAGGCCAGGATCTGGCCACCCTTCGAGTGGTGCGACCCGTCCATCTCCTCGTACTCGGTCTGGTGACAGCGCGAGCAGTCCTTCGGCGTCACGATCACCGAGATCAGCTGCTTCTTGTGCATCCAGCCGTCTTTGTCGCCCTTCTCGGCCTTGTGGCAGTCGAGACAGTTGACGCCGGCCTGGCCGTGCGCACTGTGGTTCCACTCGAGCGTCATGCCCGGGTTTTCTGTCATGTGGCATTCCACGCATTCTTCACCGGCCGGGTCGCCCCAGTCCTTGCCGATCTCACCGGCCGGGCGCGCGGCGAAGACGCTGCTCACCGCGAGCATCAACCCGAACGCCAAGAGGTAACGGATCAGGCGGCGGTTGGCCGTGAATACAATTTGGCTCATCGCTGATTCCTCCCGAAGGTGCGGCCGGCAGTGACAGACCGGCCGTTGTTATTGCTGTGAACACGCCCGCAACGCGCACGTGCCGCTGCAGGATCGGGACGAAAATTACCCAGCGCGAGCAGGGTCAAACCTTGAGGCAACTCAAGAATCGAATTCGGTTCGGTCGGCATCCCCCATTTGTCCCGATGAGTTGACGCAGATCAAATACTTGAGTGGGGCGGGTGGATTTATATCAATGTCATGCTTTTTGTCGCATTCGACAATGGAATGCGACCCTGGACGCGGCCGATCCGCTGTGCCGGATCGCCGCTTCGCAACCGTTACGACAAGAGGTCATCCATGCACCCGACGGGGATCCCGGTCGATGCCGAAGCCATGCTGGACCAGCCGCTGTTCGACCGCCTCGACGCGGCGAGCATAGGCAAGATTGCACAGGGTGGCTGGGTCGTCGAGTTCGAGCGCGGCGCGCGCGTGCTCGGCCGCGGCGAACAGCTCGGTGGGCTCTACGTGCTGCTCGACGGGCGGCTAAAGCTGTACATGCTGTCATGCAACGGTGACGAGCGCGTGTTGCGGGTCATGTCCAGCGGCGACAGTTTCGGCGAGGCGATCATGTTCAACGAGCTGCCCAGCCCGGTGTTCGTCGACACGCTGAGCGCGGCACGGCTGGCGTTCTTTCCGCGCGACGTGATCACCGACGCACTGATGAAGAACCCGGAGTTCACGACGTCGATGCTGCGCAGCATGAGCGTGTTGATGCGCAACCTGATCCAGGATCTAGAGACCTGCTGCCTGCAGAACGCGCTGCAGCGCACGGCGAACTACCTGCTGCGCGAGGCGCGCAACAGCCCGCCGCCGCACGTCGCGCTGACCCTGCCGGCACCCAAGGCTGTGATCGCGAGCACCCTCAACCTGTCCGCCGAGACCTTCTCGCGCGAACTCCATCGGCTCAAGGATCACGGCGTCATCGAAATCAACCGCCGCGTCATCTACCTGCGCGACAAGGCGGCGCTGGTCGCGCTGGCCGAGGGATCGCAATTCGCGGTCGCGGCGGCGCAGCACTGATCGCCGGCATCGGCGCCGACGCGCTCGCGACACGCCGCTGCTAGGCGTCGCGCTGGCGCGCCAGCGCCCAGTCGATGTGTTCGCGCAGCAGCGCGTCGGCGTCGCCGCGACGCGCCCCGAGTGCAGCGACGATGGCGGCGTCGCGCGGACAGTTGCCGAGCGCGACGGCGAGGTTGCGCAGCCAGCGCCGGTAACCGATGCGGCGAATCGCCGAGCCCTCGGTACGGCTCAGGAAATCGGCCTCGGACCACGCAAACAGATCGAGCAGCGTCGCGCTGTCGAGACCGTGGCGCGGCGCGAAGTCGGTCTCGGCGCTGGGGGTCGCGAAGCGGTTCCACGGACAGACCTGCTGGCAGTCGTCGCAGCCGAAGATGCGGTTGCCGATCGACGCACGCAGGGGCTCCGGGATGCTGTCCTTGAGTTCGATGGTCAGGTACGAGATGCAGCGCCGGGCGTCGACCTGGTAGGGCGCGACGATCGCTTGCGTCGGGCAGCAGTCGATGCAGGCCTGGCAATCGCCGCAGTGGTCGCTGACCGGCGCGTCGACCGGCAGCGGCAGGTCGGTGTACAGCTCGCCGAGGAAAAACCACGACCCGGCATCGCGGTCGAGCAGGTTCGAGTGCTTGCCGATCCAACCCAGCCCGGCCCTCGCGGCCAGCGCCTTCTCCATGACCGGTGCCGAATCGACGAACGCGCGGTAGCCGAATGGCCCGACCGCGGCGGTGATGCGCTCGGCGAGTCGCTGCAGCCGGCGCCGCAGCACCTTGTGGTAGTCGCGGCCGAGCGCGTAGCGCGACACGAATGCGCGCGCCGGGTCGTCGAGGATCGCCGCGGCGTCGGGCTCGTCGGGCAGGTAGTCCATGCGCACCGAGATCACGCGCAGCGTGCCCGGTACCAGTTCGTCAGGGCGCGTGCGCTTGCTGCCGTGCGCGTGCATGTAGTCCATGTCACCGTGGAAGCCGCGCGCCAGCCACGCCGCGAGGTGCTGTTCCGCGTCGCTGAGGTCGGTGTCGGCGATGCCGACGCGCTGGAACCCCAGCGCCTTGCCCCAACGTTTGATACGTCGCGCGAGCGTGGTGTAATCGGGAGTCGATCGGTGCGCCATCACCGACAACCTTAAACCCGGACCGACGTGAAATGAATCCGCCGTACCGCGCGCTCCCCGACAGCGACGACCTGCCGCACGCCCTGTACACGGCCGCGCAGGTGCGCGAGTTCGACCGCGTCGCGATCGAGCGGTTCGGGATCCCGGGAATCGAGCTGATGGAGCGCGCCGGGCAGGCGGCGTTCGACGAACTGCGTCGACGCTGGCCGGACGCCCGCCGGATCGCGCTGCTCGTGGGTACCGGCAACAACGGCGGCGACGGTTTCGTCGTCGCCCGCCTGGCGCGTGACGCCGGGCTCGATGTCGACGTGCTGCAGCTCGGCGATCGCGAGCGGCTGGCCGGCGACGCGCGCGAAAACGCCGAGCGCTGGGCCCGCGCCGGCGGCGCCTGGCGCGCATTCGATGGCGTGCCCGCGGACGCCGCGGTGCTGGTCGATGCGATGCTCGGCACCGGGCTCGAGCGCGACGTCGGCGGCGCGTGGGCGGACGCCATCACGGCAATCAACGGCAGCGGCCGACCGTGCCTGGCGATCGATGTCCCGTCGGGCCTGCATGCCGACAGCGGGGCGATCATGGGCAGCGCGGTGCGCGCCGCGGCGACGGTCAGTTTCATCGGCCTGAAGCAGGGCCTGTTCACGGCCGCCGGCCCGGACTGCGCCGGCGACGTCGTGTTCGACGGCCTCGGCGTGCCCGCCCAGGTGTACGCCAGCAGCGTGCCGGCGGCGCGACGGGTCGACTGGCGCAGGCAGGCGGCGCTGCTCGCGCCGCGTCGCCGTGACGGTCACAAGGGGCACTACGGCCACGTGCTGGTGATCGGTGGCAACCACGGCATGGGCGGCGCGGCACGCCTGGCCGCCGAGGCGGCGCTGCGCGTCGGCAGCGGCCTGGTCAGCCTCGCGACGCGCGCCGAGCACGTGCCCGCGGTGATCGCGGCACGCCCCGAGATCATGGCGCATGCGGTCGGCGACGCCGCCGCGGCCGACCCGCTGCTGCGCCGTGCAAGCGTGATCGCGATCGGCCCGGGTCTCGGTGCCGACGACTGGGCGCACGGCCTGTGGCGCGCCGCGCTGGCCGCCGGACGCCCGTTGGTCGTCGACGCCGACGCGCTCAGACTGCTCGCCGTCGATCCGCTGCAGCGCGACGACTGGGTACTGACACCGCATCCCGGCGAGGCGGCGGCGCTGCTCGGCGTCGGCAACGCCGAGATCGCGGCGCAGCGCGTCGGCGCGGCCGAACGGCTGCAACGCCGCTACGGCGGCTGCAGCGTGCTCAAGGGGGCCGGCAGCGTCGTCGCCTGCGCCGGCCAGGCGCCATCGGCGATCTGCAGCGACGGCAATCCCGGCATGGCCAGCGGCGGTATGGGCGACGTACTGAACGGCGTGATCGCCGGCCTGCTGGCGCAGGGCCTGGACCTGCGTGACGCCGCCGAGTGCGGCGTGTGCCTGCACGCCGCCGCCGGCGACGCCGCCGCGGCCGACGGCGAGCGTGGCCTGCTGGCCGGCGACCTGATCGCGCAGCTGCGCCGGCTCGGCAACCCGTGACCGACGCGGCGATCGAGCGCGAGTTGCGCGGCGAGGCGGCGCAGGAGGCGTTCGGCGCCATGCTCGCGGCCGCCTGCCGGCCGCCGCTGCTGGTGTTCCTCGACGGTGACCTCGGTGCCGGCAAGACCACGCTGGTGCGCGGCCTACTGCGGGCGCTGGGCCACGCCGGTGCCGTCAAGAGCCCTACCTACACGCTGATCGAGCCGTACGACATCGACGGTCGCAGCGTCTACCACCTAGACCTGTACCGGCTGGCCGACCCCGGCGAACTCGAATACCTCGGCCTGCGCGACCTGCTGGCCGAACGGGCGCTGATCCTCGTCGAATGGCCGCGGCGCGGCGCCGGCTGGCTGCCACCTGCCGACCTGGTCGTGCACATCGACGGCAGCGGCGACCGCCGGCGGCTGCGGGTCACGGCGGGCACCACGCGTGGCGAACAGGCGCTGTCAGACCTCTAGTAACCAACTAGAAAGATTGCATATCTCGCCGTTTTATCTGGGAAATCCAAATTTCCTGTGCTACCTTTGAGGTCATTGGCTCAGGGCCACCGGAAACTCTGAACCCATGAAAAAGCTCCTCCTGCCCCTGATCGCCCTGCTAATGGCGACACCGGCTCTCGCCGCGCAGGTGGCCGGCGTGCGCCTGTGGACGGCGCCGGATCACACCCGGCTGGTGTTCGATACGACGGCGCCGGCCGAACACAAGGTGTTCGCGCTGAAGGGGCCCGACCGGCTCGTCATCGATCTGGCGGCGACCGATCTCGCCGACGGCTTCGCGATCGACAAGTCGCTCAGCGACAAACACCTCAAGGGGCTGCGCCATGCCGGTAAACCTGACGGCAGCCTGCGTGTCGTGCTCGATCTCAAACGGCCGGTCAGGCCCAAGACCTTCGTCCTGAAGCCGAACGCGAGCTATGGGCATAGATTGGTGGTGGATCTATACCCGGTCGAGGCCACCCGCAAGCCGCGGGTGGCCAAGTCGACCGAAGACATCAAGCGCGCGCGTGACGTCGTCATCGCGATCGATGCCGGCCACGGCGGCGACGACCCGGGCGCCAGCGGCTCGCGCTTCCGCACCAAGGAAAAGCATGTCACGCTGGACATCGCCAAGCGCCTGAAGCGCCACATCGACGCCCAGCCGGGCCTGCGCGGCGTGCTGACGCGCACCGGCGACTACTACATCGGCCTGCGAAAGCGCATGGCGCTGGCGCGCAAGCACCGCGCCGACCTGTTTATCTCGATCCATGCCGACGCGTTCCGCGACAAGCGCGTACGCGGCTCGTCGGTCTACGTGCTGTCGCGGCGCGGTGCGTCGAGCGAGGCGGCGCGCTGGCTGGCCGAGAAAGAGAACGCCTCCGACCTGGTCGGCGGCGTCACGCTCGAGGACAAGGACCCGATGCTCGCATCGGTGCTGCTGTCGCTGTCGCAGGCCGCGACCCAGCACTCCAGCCACAGCGCCGCGACCCAGGTCTACAAGGAGCTCGGCCGGGTCGGCAAGACCCACGGCCGGCGCGTGCAGCAGGCCCGTTTCGTCGTCCTGAAGTCGCCCGACATCCCGTCGCTGCTGGTCGAGACCGGTTTCATCTCGAACCCGACCGAGGAGCGCAATCTGCGCGACCCGGCGCACCAGGAACGCCTGGCCAAAGCGATCATGCAGGGCGTGAAACGCTTCTTCGTCGAGTCACCGCCACCCGGCACGCTGTTGGCCGAGAAGCGCAAGAAGCCGCTGCGCCATGTCATCGCCAAGGGCGACACGCTGTCCGAGATCGCCGACCGCTACCAGGTCAGCGTCGCGATGCTGCGTCGGACCAACGCGATCCGCAGCGACAACCTGATCCGGGTCGGTCAGGTGCTGGTGATTCCCGAGAGCTGACTTCCATCACCCCGGGTGACCGGCCGGGAATAACAACCGCAAGCGCGCGTCTCTAGGGCAAGTGCGTACGGGATGACGATAAATTCCGACGCCCAACCCAGGGGAGAGCTATATGCGGTCTGTCATTTTTTCCATTGCACTGCTGTTTGCCGCGTCGGCGAGTGCCGACGATGTGCACCGTGTCGTGTTGCACCTCGATGAGGCCGACCCGGCGCGCCAGAACCTGGTGTTGAACAACGCCTCGAACATCAACAAGTACTACCAGGACAAGGGTGAAGAGGTCGAGATCGAGATCGTTACCTACGGTCCCGGTCTGACGATGCTGATTCCCGGCAAGTCGCCTGTTGCCGACCGGGTGAAAAGCATCTCGCAGAACTTCGACAACGTGGCGTTCCGCGCCTGCGCGAACACCCACCGCAAGATGTCGAAGAAGGCCGGTAAAGCTATCTCCCTGATGCCGCAGGCAGCGATGGTGCCCTCGGGCGTTGTCCACCTGATCCAGCGCCAGGAAGAGGGTTGGTCGTACGTCCGACCCTGACCTGTTGGTTCCGTTCTCCAAACGGAATGTTTGTGCCTGCGCTTGCGCAGGTTCTTTTGCCGCGGGGTAGGCTGGCGGCCATTCCGACAGCGGTGGCAGAATGCGCGCATGACGCACCGCATCCAGGCCCTGCCGACGCAGCTCGTCAACCAGATTGCCGCCGGCGAGGTCGTCGAGCGTCCGGCGTCAGTGGTCAAGGAGTTGGTCGAGAACAGCCTCGACGCCGGCGCGACGCGGATCCAGGTCGACGCCGAACGCGGCGGTTCGAAGCTGATCCGGGTCACCGACAACGGCAGCGGCATCGACAAAGACGACCTGGCACTCGCGCTGTCGCGCCATGCGACCAGCAAGCTGCAGGCGCTCGACGACCTCGAACGCATCGCCAGCATGGGTTTCCGCGGCGAGGCGCTGCCGGCGATCGCGTCGGTGTCGCGGCTGTCGCTGGCGTCGCGCCGCGATGGCGCGACGGCCGCCTGGCAGATCGACGGTGCCGGCGCCGAGCCGGCGCCGGCGGCGCTGCCCGCCGGCACCCGGGTCAGCGTCCACGACCTGTTCTACAACACGCCGGCGCGGCGCAAGTTCCTGCGCACCGACAAGACCGAGTTCGGGCACGTCGAGCAGGTCGTCAAACGCCTGGCCCTGGTGCGCCATGACGTCGCGTTCGCCCTCAACCACAACGGCCGCGAGGTGTTCGCCGCCGCCGGGGCCGCCGACCGCGCGGCGCACGAGCGGCGGCTCGGCGACCTGCTCGGCCCGGCGTTCCTCGACGATGCGCTGTTCTTCGATCACGCCGCGGCCGGCCTGCGCCTGAGCGGCTGGGTCGCGCGACCGGCGTTCTCACGCAGCCAGGCCGATATGCAGCACTTCTATGTCAATCGCCGCATGGTGCGCGACAAGCTCGTGACCCACGCGGTGCGCCAGGCCTACCAAGACGTGCTCTACCATGGGCGGCATCCGGCCTACGTGCTGTTTCTCGAACTCGACCCGGTGTTGGTCGACGTCAATGTCCACCCGACCAAACACGAGGTGCGATTTCGCGAGGGCCGCCTGGTGCACGACTTCCTGTTCCGCACCCTGCACGATGTGCTCGCCGAGCCCGTGACCGCGGTGGCCGGCGAGGACCCCGGTGCCGGGCGTGCGCCGGCGGCCGCCGATCCGGCGCCGTTGCAGCACGGCATGCCGCTGCGGGTCGCCGAGCGGCGCGCGGCGTACCGCGCCGCGGAGGCCTGGCAGGCGCCGAGTTCGCTGCCCGGGACGTCGACCGTGGGCGCTGACAGCGCCGCGACCGCCGCGCTCGCGACCGCACACGACAGTGATGCCGATGCCCAGCCGCTGGGATTCGCGATCGCGCAGCTGCACGGTGTCTACGTGCTCGCGCAAAACGCCGCCGGCCTGGTCGTCGTCGACATGCATGCGGCCCACGAGCGCATCACCTACGAGGCCTTCAAGCGCGCCCGCGACGGCGACGGCATCAAGAGCCAGCCGCTGCTGGTGCCGGTCAGCGTCGCGGTCAGCCGGCGCGAGGCCGACCTCGTCGAACAGCATCACGCGGTGTTCGGCGAACTCGGCATGCAGGTCGATCGACTCGGTGAGCAGAGCCTGGTCGTGCGCGCACTGCCGGCGCTGCTGCGCGATGCCGATGCCGAGGGGCTGCTGCGTGACGTGCTCGCCGATCTCGTCGTCCACGGCGACAGCCGGCGCATCCTCGAGCGTAGCAACGCGGTGCTCGGCACGATGGCATGCCATGCGTCGGTGCGCGCCAACCGGCGGCTCGGGATCGAAGAGATGAACGCCCTGCTGCGCGACATCGAGCGCACCGAGCGCAGCGGCCAGTGCAATCACGGTCGACCGACGTGGACGCAGTTGGACATGGCGGCGCTGGACCGCTTGTTTCTGCGCGGACGCTAGTGGCGGCGCAGGCGTTGGTGCGGAATCGTCGGGTTTTTGCGTGCGGCCGGCAGGGCCGAGGGCCGAGGGCCGAGGGCCGAGGGGTTGGGCGCGGTGGCCATCCGATGGCGGGCGCGATCGCCGGCAGCCTGCGCAAACGTCATGCCCGCCGATGTGGCGGTGCCTGGCAGACCAGAGTGTGCACGGAGGGTCTGCGAGGGTATCCGGCACCGGCGCCGCTCAACTCCTGTTTTCCGGCCGACGATCGACATCGGTCAAGCATTGCTCGACATTCCTCGGCCCTCGGCCCTCGGCCCTCGGCCCTGCGGCCCCGAATCGGTGCCCGGCGCAGGAAGCCGCTGCGGTGACAGAAACCGCCACCAAGCCACCAGCGATCTTTCTGATGGGGCCGACGGCATCCGGTAAGACCGATCTCGCGATCGCGCTGCGCGAGCACCTGCCGGTCGAGCTGATCAGCGTCGATTCGGCGATGGTCTACCGCGGCATGGACATCGGTACCGCAAAGCCGAGCGCCGACGAGCTGGCGCGCGCGCCGCACCGCCTTATCGATATCTGCGACCCGGCCGACAGCTACTCGGCGGCGCGCTTTCGCGACGACGCGCTGCGCGAGATGCGCGCGATCATCGAGGCCGGTCGGATCCCGCTGCTGGTCGGCGGTACGATGCTGTACTTCCGCGCATTGCAGCACGGCCTGGCGGCGCTGCCGGCGGCCGATCCGGCGATCCGCGCGCGTCTCGACGCGGAACTGGCTTCCCACGGACTGGCCGCGCTGCACCGCCGCCTGCGCGACGTCGACCCGCGTGCGGCCGAGCGCATCCATGCCAACGACCCGCAGCGCACGCTGCGCGCGCTCGAGGTCTGGGAGGCCAGTGGGCGACCGCTCAGCGAACTGCAGGCGGCCGGCAGCGAACCGATGCCCTACCGTGCGGTCAAGCTGGTGCGTGCGCCGGCATCGCGGGCCGCGCTGCACGAACGCATCGACCGCCGCTTCGTCGCGATGCTCGAGCACGGCCTCGTCGACGAGGTCGCAGACTTGGTCGCGCGCGGCGACCTGACGCCGGAACTGCCGTCGATGCGGTCCGTTGGCTACCGCCAGGTCTGGGAGTGGCTGCGCGGCGAGTGCAGTCGTGACGACATGGTCGCGCGCGCCCAGGCGGCCACCCGTCAGCTAGCCAAGCGGCAGTACACCTGGCTGCGCAGCGAGCCTGCGGCGCATTGGCTCGACCCTGACGCGGATCCATTACCGCAGGCGCTGCAGATGGTCGCCGGCGGGCACACCCGACAGCGACCCGTACGAACCTGAAGTGGGATCTCGTGAATTCGATCCAAACTCCTGCAAAAACTATACAAATCAAATAGCTTAGCGGCCCGCTGTGCTATAGTTGAGCGGCGTCCCGATGGGGGACGACAGGTTTGGAGCGGTGTCGGGGGCCAGTTTGGTCCTGCTGGCCGATCCGTTGGCGCTGCCGTATGGTTCGCGCAGACAACAACGACCCGGAACAAAACAAAACAGGGAGCCCTGCAAATGTCTAAGGGACAAAGCCTCCAAGATCCTTTCCTCAACGCACTACGCAAAGAACGGGTACCGGTTTCGATCTTCCTGGTGAACGGAATCAAGCTCCAGGGCACCATCGAGTCGTTCGATCAGTTCGTGGTGCTGCTCAAGAACAGTGTCAGCCAGATGGTCTACAAACATGCGATCTCGACCGTCGTGCCGGCCCGCAACGTGCGCATCCAGCACGCGCACGGTGAGAGTGATGGTGACGCGGATCCCGGCAACGCCTGACCCGACACCGATCTTCCTGCCAGACCCGTTGCGACCCCGCGGCCTGCCCGTGGGGTCGCGCGTTTGCGACTGCGATGCCCGGCATGTTTGAACGCCCGCAATCCGGCGAGAAGGCGATCCTCGTACATGTCGCGCTACACGGCGCCGCGGATGCCGACGAGCTGCAAGAGTTCGCCGAACTGGCGCGCTCGGCGGGTGCCGAAGCGCTCGACGTCATCACGCTGCAGCGCAGGCAGCCCGATCCGCGGCTGTACATCGGCAGCGGCAAGGCCAACGAGATCCACGACCGAATCGCGGCGCTCGGCGCCGAGCTGGTGATCTTCGACAACGCACTGTCGCCGAGCCAGGAACGCAACCTGGAAAAGATCTTTCAGTGCCGCGTGCTCGATCGCAGCGGGCTGATCCTCGACATATTCGCGCAGCGGGCGCGGTCGCACGAGGGCAAGCTGCAGGTCGAGCTGGCACAGCTGCAACACCTGTCGACGCGCCTGGTGCGCGGCTGGACCCACCTCGAACGACAGAAGGGCGGCATCGGACTGCGCGGCCCCGGCGAGACCCAGCTCGAGACCGACCGCCGCCTGCTCAATCAGCGCATCGACCAGATCGGTCGCCGCCTGGCGCGCGTCGACAGCCGGCGCGAACAGGGTCGGCGCTCGCGTCGGCGCAACGAGGTGCCGACGGTGTCGCTGGTCGGCTATACGAACGCCGGTAAGTCGACGCTGTTCAACCGTCTGACCGCGGCCGGCGTCTACGTCCGCGATCAGCTGTTCGCGACGCTCGACCCGACGCTGCGTCGTGTCGAGCTCGACGACGACTCGACGCTGGTTCTCGCCGATACGGTCGGTTTCGTGTCGCGCCTGCCGCACGAACTGGTGGCGGCGTTCAAGTCGACATTGCAGGAGACCGTAGAGGCCGACCTGCTGCTGCATGTCATCGATGCACACAGCCATCAGCGTGCCGAGCAGGTCGCCGAGGTCGAAGACGTGCTGGCACAGATCGGCGCGCACGAACTGCCACGCATCGAGGTGTACAACAAGATCGATCTGCTGCCGGACACGGTGCCGCGCGTCGAGTACGACAGTAATGGCATGCCGCGGCGTGTCTGGCTGTCGGCCGCCGACGGCGTCGGCATCGACCGGCTGCGGCAGGCGCTGACGCAGTGGTTCCGCGGTGATGTCGTCAGCGGCCGCCTGTCACTGCGGCCTGACGATGGCCGGCTGCGCGCGATGTTGTTCGAACAGGGCGCTATCGTCAGCGAAAACCACGGGAACGACGGGGGTTGGGAACTGGACGTCGTGCTCCGGCGTCGAGAGTATGAGCGTTTGAAGAAGCACGAACCGCGGTTTGCCGAACAGTGGCAGGAGAGCCCGGAGGTCAGACGCCGGGCCGGGTGATATCCATCCCCGGGGCCAGTTGCTAGAATCGCGCAGGCGGTGCCTTCGGGACCGCATCAATCAGCAATGCACGGGAGTAATGCATGGCCTGGAACGAGCCGGGTGGTGGAAACCGCGATCCTTGGAATAACAAGGGCGGAGACCAGGGCCCCCCAGATCTAGACGAAGTCGTCCGCAAGCTGCAGGACAAGATGGGCGGGCTGTTCGGCGGCAAGCGCGGTGGCGGTGGCAGCGGCGAAGGCCGAGGCCCGGGCATGCCTGGCGGTGCCGCCGGTAAGAAAGGGATCGGCATCATCGTCGCGGTCGTCTTGGTCGCGGTGCTCGGCTTCGAGGCCTTCTACATCATCCAACCCGCTGAGCGCGGCGTGGTCAAACGCTTCGGCGCCTACCACACGGTGACATCGCCGGGGCCGCACCTGAAGCTGCCGTTCATCGACACCGTCGACGTCGTCAACGTCGACCAGGTCAACAAGTTCCAGCACCGCGCGCAGATGCTGACCCGGGATGAAAATCTCGCCGACGTCACGCTCGAGGTGCAGTTCCGCATCCAGGACGCCGCCGATTTCCTGTTCCAGGACGCCGACCCCGGCAACACCATCCATGGCGCGATGGAGTCGAGCCTGCGCGAGGTCATCGGCAAGAGCCGCCTCGACGACATCATCACAGAGAACAGGAGCGCGATCGCCGCGTCGGTGCAGCAGGGCACACAGCAGCTGCTCGACCTCTACCGCACCGGGCTGATCGTCACCAACATCAACATCCAGCGCGCCGACGTGCCGGAGGCGGTCTCCGAGGCCTTCGCCGACGCCATCCGCGCCCGCGAGGACAAGGAACGCCTGCGCAACCAGGCACAGACCTACGCCAACGACGTCGTGCCGCGTGCCCGCGGTGAGGGCGCCCGCCTGGTCGAGGACGCGAAGGGTTACCGGGCTCGCGTGATCGCCGAGGCCGAGGGTGAGTCGCAGCGTTTCCTGGCCCTGCTCGCCGAGTACGAGAAGGCGCCGAAGGTGACCCGCGAGCGCCTGTACCTGGAGACCATGCAGGACGTGTTGCGCAATACCGGCAAGGTCCTGCTCGACGTCAAGGAGGGCAGCAACCTGACCTACCTGCCGCTCGATCGCATGGTCCAGCCGAGCACCCGGCCGCCGGAGTTCCAGGCACCGGAGTCGCCGCGCATCGCGCTGCCGCCGACCGATTCGCAGCGCGGTTCCAGCTCGTTCGGTGACAGCCGTCGGTTTGATCGGTCGCGGAGGGAGCGTTGATGAATTCCGCCAAAGGCATGCTGGCCATTGTCATTCTCGCCGTTGCCGGCCTGATCGGCAGCTCGTCACTGTTCATCGTCCAGGAACAGCAGCTGGCGCTGCTGCTGCGACTCGGTGAGATCGTCGATGCCGACTTCAAACCCGGTCTGCACTTCAAGATACCGGTAATCCAGGACGTGCAGAAATTCGACAAGCGTATCCAGACCCTGGATGCGCCGCCGGAGCAGTTCCTGACCGTCGAGAAGAAATTCGTCGTCGTGAACTCCTACGCCAAGTGGCGGATCTCCGACGTCGCCCAGTACTTCCGCTCGACACGCGGCAACATGGACACGACGTCTCGCCTGTTGTCAGCGCGAATCAATGCCGCGCTGCGTGACGAGTTCGGCAAACGCACGGTGCAGGAGGTCGTCTCCGGCGAGCGTGCCGAGATCATGGCGACGCTGGCCAAGGAGGCCAACGAAAACGCCGCCGATCTGGGCGTCGAGGTGGTCGATGTCCGCATCAAGCAGATCGATTTCAACGAGAACATCAGCGAGAACATCTACGAGCGTATGCGCACAGAGCGTCAGCGGGTCGCCGCGGAGCTGCGCGCGCAGGGCGCTGAGGAGGCAGAGAAGATCCAGGCGGACGCCGATCGACAGCGTATCGAGATCGTCTCGAAGGCCTATCGCGACGCCGAGCTGTTGCGCGGTGAAGGTGACGCCAAGGCCGCCGAGATCTATGCCCAGGCGTTCGAGCAAAACGCCGATTTCTACGCCTTCTGGCGCAGCCTGACGGCGTACCGCGACGTTTTCGAAGGCGGCGGCAGCATGATGGTGCTCGACCCGGATTCGGAGTTCTTCCGCTTCTTCGGCAGCGAGCGCCAACGCTGACCTGACCCCCCGGCGCCGGCATGCCTGCCGGCGCCGACCTGTCCCGTTCGTGGACAACCCTGCGACGATCTGGGAAAATTGCACGCTTCGGGCGACCTGGCCAACCGGCCTGGCCGTCCTGCCAAGTACGCATGCCCGGTGGGCGTGCCTGGCCGGGTGACCACCCCGGCTTTTTTGTGGACGGAACGATGTGGCAGGACCTGTTTACGGCGCTGGCGTTGATGCTGGTTCTGGAGGGCATATTGCCTTTCGTCAGTCCGCGCGGATTTCGCGACATGCTGCGGATGGTTGGCGAGATGGATGACAAGGCGCTGCGTTACAGCGGGCTGTCGACGATGCTCGCCGGCCTGGTGCTGCTGTACTTCGTGCGTTAGGGGGCCTGGGGGCCGGTGAATCGAGACAAGACCTGGCTGCTGCCCGAGGGCATCGACGAGCTGCTGCCGGCGCGCGCGCGTTCGCTCGAGGCGCTGCGTCGCACCCTGCTGGACGTCTACACCGGCTGGGGTTACCAGCTCGTCATGACACCGTTCATCGAGTTCCTCGAGTCGCTGCTGACCGGCACCGGTCGTGACCTCGAACTCCAGACCTTCAAACTGACCGACCAGGTCAGCGGTCGCCAACTCGGTGTGCGCGCCGATATCACGCCGCAGGCCGCGCGCATCGATGCCCACCGCCTGCGCCACGACGCGCCTACCCGTCTGTGCTACATCGGCAGCGTCGTGCGTACCCGCGCGGAGGGCCTGTCGGGATCGCGCAGCCCGCTGCAGATCGGCGCCGAGCTTTACGGCCACGCCGGCGTCGCCAGCGACGTCGAGGTGTTGTGCCTGATGCTCGAGACGCTGCGCGTCGCCGGCCTCGACGACGTCTACCTCGACCTCGGCCACGTCGGTGTGTATCGCTCGCTGGCCAGCGCCGCCGGGCTCAGCGCTGACCAGGAAGCGGAGCTGTTCGACGCCCTGCAGCGCAAGGCGACTGCCGAGATCGACGCGTTGGTCGAGGGTTTCGGCGTCGCCGACGACATGCAGCGCATGTTGCGCGCGCTGGCGACACTGAACGGCGACGAGGACGTGCTCGCGCGTGCCCGCGAGGTACTGGCGGCGGCGCCGGTCGATGTCGCCGCGGCGATCGACTATGTCGAGGCCGTGGCCGCGCAGCTGCGGCGCTACCTGCCGGACGTGCCGGTGCATGTCGATCTCGCGGAGCTGCGCGCCTATCACTACCAGACCGGCATCGTGTTTGCCGCATTCGTACCCGGCGAGGGGCAGGAGGTCGCGCGCGGCGGGCGCTACGATCAGATCGGCGAGGTGTTTGGTCGGGCGCGCCCGGCCACCGGGTTCAGTGCCGACCTCAAGACCCTGATGCGCCTCGGCAGCCACGAACCGCAGACGCTCGACGGCGCGATCCTCGCACCGGCCGACGACGATTCCGCGCTGCAGTCGCGCATCGAGGCGCTGCGTGCGGCGGGCAGCGTGGTCATTCGCGAGCTGCCCGGCCAGTCCGGCGAACCGGCGCAGATGGGCTGCGCGTACCGCTTACACAAACGAGGCGAGGACTGGGACCTGGTCCCACTCTGAGCGACAACCGACGAAGAGAATTTCCGATGGGCAAGAACGTAGTTGTCATTGGCACCCAGTGGGGTGACGAAGGCAAGGGCAAGGTCGTCGACCTGCTGACCGACAAGGCCGATGCCGTGGTGCGTTTCCAGGGCGGCCACAACGCCGGGCATACGCTAGTGATCGACGGGCGCAAGACCGTGCTGCACCTGATACCGTCGGGGATCCTGCGTGACGACGTCGATTGCCTGATCGGCAACGGTGTCGTGCTGTCACCGCATGCGCTGCTCGAAGAGATCGGCATGCTCGAGGCCGGTGGTGTCGATGCGCGCAGCCGCATCGGCATCAGCGAGTCGTGTCCGGTGATCCTGCCGTATCACATCGCGCTCGACCAGGCGCGCGAGGCGGCTCGTGGCAACAAGGCGATCGGTACCACCGGTCGCGGCATCGGCCCGTGTTACGAAGACAAGGTCTCGCGTCGCGGCATCCGTCTCGGCGAGATGCTCGACGAAGTGCACTTCACCGAGCGCCTGCGCGAGGTCATGGAGTACCACAACTTCGCGCTCGAGCACTATTTCAAGTTCGACACGGTCGACTACCGGGCGGTGCTCGACGAGGCGCTGCAGCAGGCCGAGCAGATCCGGCCGCTGATCGATGACGTGCCCGGCACCCTGCACGCGCTGCGGCGCCAGGGTCGCGGCGTGATGTTCGAGGGTGCACAGGGCGCACTGCTCGACATCGACCACGGGACCTACCCGTACGTGACGTCGTCGAACACGACCGCCGGCGGCGCGGCCAGCGGCAGCGGCGTCGGCCCGCGCGACATCGACTACGTCCTCGGCATCGTCAAGGCGTACACGACGCGCGTCGGCGCGGGGCCCTTCCCGACCGAGCTGTTCGACGCCGACGGCGAGCACCTCGGCACCAAGGGCCACGAGTTCGGCGCGACGACCGGGCGCAAGCGCCGCTGCGGCTGGCTGGACACGGTCGCGCTGCGCCGCTCGCTGCAGATCAACAGCGTCACCGGCATGTGTGTGACCAAGCTCGATGTGCTCGACGGTCTCGACACCGTGAAGATCTGTGTCGCCTACCGCATCGACGGCCACGAGGTCGACACGCCGCCGGTCGGCGCCGACCGCTTCGCGCAGTGCGAACCGGTGCTGATAGAGATGCCGGGCTGGCAGGAATCCACGGTCGGCGCCCAGTCACGCGACGACCTGCCGGCGGCCGCGCGCAGCTACCTGCGGCGCGTCGAGGAGCTGTGCGAGACCCCGATCGATATCATCTCGACCGGCCCGGACCGCGACGAGACGATCGTGATGCGGCACCCGTTCGACTGAGTCACGCCACGGCCCGCGGGCAAGTCCCACGGACCGGCGCCAGCTTGTCGGGGTGCGATAGCAGTTGTCGTCGTGTCGCGATGAAGCCGGTCAGACCCTGAAGCTCTTGACCATGTTGCGCAGGTCCTCCGCCAGCGCGGCTACCTGTTCGCCGGTCGCTGCGTCGGCCTCCGCGCGTTCAACGGCCTCCTCGGTGAGACCGTTAATCACATGCAGGCCGCGATTGATTTCCTCGGCCACGGTAGTCTGTTCCTTCGCATTGGCCGCGATCTGCTGATTGGTGCCGGCTATGTGCTGCACCGCCGACGTGATCGACGCCAGCGAGGCCTGTGCCGATTCCGAGTGTTTGACGCTCTCTTGCGCGCGCGCACGTCCCTGTTCGATCGCGCTGACCGCCTCTCCGACACCGCCGCGCAGGCGTTCGATCATGTCGTTGATCTCTTCGGTCGACTGCTGCGTACGGCTCGCCAGTGTGCGTACCTCGTCGGCGACCACGGCGAAGCCACGCCCCTGCTCGCCGGCTCGTGCTGCCTCGATTGCCGCATTTAGCGCCAGCAGGTTCGTCTGCTCGGCGATACCCCGGATCACGTCGATGACGGCACCGATGTTGTCGCTGTCGGTACCGACGCGCTGGATCACCGCGGCGGCGTTCTCGACGTCGGAAGCGAGCACGCCAATGACGTCGATGGCGCCGCGGATGATCTTGCCACCTTGCTCGGCCTCGTTGTCTGCCTGCTCGGCCTGGCTGGCCGCGGTGATGGCGCCTTTCGCGACACCTTCCACGGTGACGGCCATCTGGTTCATCGCCGTGGCCGCCTGGCTGACGTGGCTGTCCTGGTTCTGGATGCGGGTACTTGCCGCCTCGGTCGCCGCGGCGATCTTGCCCGAGGCCGAGGTCAGCTCGTTGGTTGCCGAGTTGACCTCGGTCAGGGTTTGCCGGATGCGTTCGAGCAGGCGGTTGAACGCGTCGACCATCATACCGACCTCGTGCTGCGCACGGGTCTCGACCGGTTCGGTCAGGTCAAGCGTATCGGCAATTTCGGTGACCTGGCGGGCCGCACGCACGATCGGACGCGAAATCCAGCGACCGATCAGCAGGCCGCCGAGCATCGACAGGCCGATCATGGTGACAAACACGATGCCGCCTGAGACCAGCGTGCGCTGGCCGATCCCCTGCATGCGGTCGGCCGGGAATGCGGCGATCACCGTTCCACCGTTGGTCACGCTCTCGAGTTCACGCCTGACGACGAACAGCCACGGGCCCTCGACCAGTCGTTCCGTTTCGACGCCGGCACTGAGCGTCCGCAGTTCTGCGGCGTCGCTACCGTCGGCGACGAACTCGTAGCTGAGCTGTTGTGGTGGAATCGCATCCGAGAACGCAGTCTTCGGTGATCCAGCCGATGTACCCTGGATTGCCAGGTAGGTCAGACCGGCGCCCTCGAACAACAGCTGCGTATCCTTCTTGCGCAGCTTCATGATGTTGCCGCCCTCGACCGACTGCGCAGCGACGCCGATGACGGCGTTCAGCGATGCCTCGCTCGTCTCCCTGAGCAGGCGGTGCTCGGCCTGGGTCTGCATGTTGTAGTACAGCAGCGTATAGGTTACTGCAGCCAGAAGGCCGATCAGCGACATGCCGAGCAGCAGTATCGTGCTGAGTTTCTTCATCGGACGATCACCGGGCAGACAATTGGACTCGGATCGGCGGGCGGCTTGCTATTTCGCGGCGGCGCACTGACCGGCGGCACAGAACGCCGCATAGCCGCTGTGGCAGACGCGGCAGGTATTGGCGCCCAGTGCGCCTTCGGGATTGGCGTCTGTCACGTCGGTACCGTCTTCCTTGAACACGCCGTAGGTCGCCTGGCCGCCCTGGTGACCGGTCACGAACAGTACCCCCATATCCTTGAGATGCAGGATCAGGTTGCTGCCGTCGCCGTAACCGCCGCGGCGGGCGTTGAAGTTGTCGAGCACGGCTGGCTTGACCAGTACCGCCACGGCACCCGGTCCTCCGGCGCGTACGCCGCAGTAGGTCTCGACGGTCTCCTGGTAGATCGGTGGGAGGCCGCTGACATCCGCGTCACAGCCTGGCAACGCACCGATCTCGGTCAGCGGCGTAGCGACAGACTTCCAGGACTGCCAGTCCGATGGAAAGGGTGTCTCGCTGTTGGCGATTGCCGATGACGTGATGAGTATCAGACCAGTAATCAATAGCTTGCGCATGGTTCCGGATCCTTGTTTGGACGGGTCTGGACAGCGCCGAGGCGCCTTGTTCAGGACAGCTATCGGCTCCTGGTGCTGCGCCTTGAAGCTGGATCGTCCGGCCGGCGTTCTCGTGCTGCTGCCGCGTTGGGCCGACCACGTTCGAAGGCACCGCGATCGGGATGGCCCAGGCGCCGGCGGTCGATGTCGAGCTCGCTTGTCGTCGCTCAATCACGACGGTATTAGAGAAGATTAATATTTGGATTGTGGCGCCGCGGCGGTCTCCCCGTCGGGGGTGGCGCAGTTCCGAGGGGCAATGCGGAGGGATCGACATGAATACGACACACAGCCGCAGGGTGATTGGCGCGCTGGTGGCCGGCATCGGTCTGCTGTTACTGAGCAGCGCGGCGGCCTGGTACCAGCCGTTCGGGTCGGGCGCAATGACCTACCAGCGCCAGAACCTGATGCGCGATCACGGTCACGCGATGCAGGACCTGGCGCGGATGTTCGAGGGGCGGCGTGCGTTCGATCGCGATGAGGCCGTACGCCTCGCGCGCGAGCTCGAGCAAGGCCTCGGTGACGGCATGCTGCGCAACTTCGCGCCGGGTGCCGTGGTCGCCGGTTCGCGGATGTCGCCGGCGACGTGGCGGCAGCCGGGCGTCGTCCGCGGCTATGCCGCGGCGGCCCAGCAGTCGGCCGCACAGCTGGCCGACGCGCTGGAGAGCGCGCCGAGCAGTAGCGAGGTCGAGCAGGAAGGCGTGTGGATGACGTCGCGGCGCATGGGCCGTGGCCGCTGGGGGCACCTGCGCGACGATCTGGTGTCCATGGACGCGATCCGCGAGTACTCGCGCCTCAACGCGACCTGCCACTCGTGCCACGCGTTCTATCGCGGACCACGCTGGTAGCGGTATCCGGCATGACGACGTGATCCGTCGGTCCGTGCGAGCCGTCGCGGCATGGCCCGGCGGGCCACGGGCCGACCGGGATGTGGCGCCAGTGTCCGCGATGCCGACGCTGTACGCAGCCACTGACCCGGTGGCTCGGCGCGAGCGTGGTCGCCGTCGCTAACGCGTGAGAGAAGGCCCCCCGCTTCGGCGAGCGGTTAGCTGCAGCGGCGCGAACACGACGACGCCGGGCACCAACCGTACTCGGCAGCATTGCCACGGGTCCGAGCGAAACCGCGCCTGATTCGGCGTGTTGCGAGCCAGTGCCCGCGCGACTGCTGCGGTATCCAGTTCAACGCCGGCCGGGCTTGACGCCGATGTCGAAACGCAGCCCGCTCGACGCCTCGCCGCGGCCGACACGTTTGCGGCGGCCACACCACAGCCAGGCCCGGCCATCGGCGGTACGTGCATAGTTGAATCGCCGCTCGACATGGATGCCGGCGCGCGGCACCTCTTCTTCCTCGATCAGCAGCGAGTCCTTGCCGATCGGTTGGCCCGGGTCGGCGCGCAGCAGCAGGCCGCGTGGATGGAACACGAACACCTGCACGTCCGGGTTGGCCGGATTATTGGACGCGACCGGCACCGCGGTGACGAACTCGGGAGAGTTGCGCAGCCGGTCGATGAAGTCGGCGTAACCGTCGATCGCGGCCAGCGCCGCGGCATCGATGCGGTAGAAGCGCTTCATACCGGCGCGCTGCAGGCGGATGTCGAGCGACAGGCTGCCGGGGTCGCGCACCGGGATCAACGGCAGCCAATGGCTCGGTACCGGTGTCATCAGCCGGTAGACCAGGCTGGCGTCGGTGCTCGGTACGGTCGGCTGCTGGCCGAGGCTGTAGCGCTGGTCTTCGAGTGCGCGGTCGAGCGGCTCGCCGCTGGTGCCCTGGACGCGCTTCTCGATCGCCCACGCGAGGTTGGCCATCTCGTCGCGCACCAGCGCGACCTCTTCGAGCGGGTCGCCTTCCAGCGTGTCGGACAGCGGTGGCGGGATGAACAACGTCGCGCCGTCGACACTGCCGTTGCCGGCATTGACCAGGCCGTGCAGTCGCCAGTCGCTGCCGGCTGCGTTGCTGACCGGTTGGACCGTCGTCACGCGGCCGAAGGTATCGCGCACCTGCATCTTCTGTACCCGGTATAGCCCGCCGGCACGCACGCGTGCGGGCACCAGGAACCAGTCGTTGCCGTGCACCAGCGCATACTCGGCGACCATCATGCGTACCAGGTCGAGCGGTCCGGCCTGCAGGCGCGCAAAGTTGACCTGGCCGTCCTCGAATTCCCAGAAGCGCGTCGCCGGCATGCCGGCATACTGCACCCGGGTCGGGATCGACTCGCGGTCGGCCGGGTCGTCGAGCGGCTTGGCGTCGAGATCGCGCAGGATATTGCGATGCCCGCTGCGGATGTCGAAGTCGTGCCAGTCGATACGGCCGTCGACGTATTCCTGCGCATCCAGGCGCATGCGACGCCTCTGTTCACCGGCCGCGAGTTCGAACGCGTACTCGAGGCGATTCGGCTGCCAGGCCGGGTTGTCGGTGGGCTCGACGATGAAGTCGTCCATCCATTCCAGCCATTGCTCGAGCACCCTGGCCGCGTCAATCGCGAGGCCCGCGTCAAGCAGGGCCTGCGGCAGCGCGGAAAGCGTGCCGTCCGGTTCGCGGTTGGCGCGCAGGTCCGCCGCCAGGGCGACGGCATCGATACCATGGCCGTCGAGCAGCA
Source organism: Gammaproteobacteria bacterium (assembly GCA_030065815.1). Taxonomy (GTDB): domain Bacteria; phylum Pseudomonadota; class Gammaproteobacteria; order Chromatiales; family Chromatiaceae; genus Thiosocius. The sequence continues at coordinate 24,448 of JASJCU010000029.1, forward strand.
GGTGCCAGAGCATGCCGGCGACGTCGCTAAGCGGGTCGGGCGGGGCGTCGAGCGTGCCCGGATAGGCCTTCTGCGCGGCCTTCGCGATATCGTTGCGGCCGGCGTTGGCGCAGTAGCGCGCGAGCACCTGGCCGGCCTCGATGTTGGCCTTGGGATGCGCACCGGCAGCAAGCAGCGGCTCGGCCTCGACGCGTGCCTCGAGCGGCAGATCGCCGGCGGCGAACGCGTCGAAGTCGGCGTTCTTCGGCTCGAGTCCCGGCGCATAACCGAGCACCGGCATGCCGTCCAGGCGGTAGTCGACGCCGACCGGTGAGCCGGCGTCTTCGCCGTCGAACTCGCGGAACTGCCACTGGCGCGCCAGCATCCACAGCGGATCGGCGACACGCGCGGCCAGCGCCTCGTCGTAACTGTCGCCGCGCGGATCGACCTCGAGACGGAAGTCGAGCGGTATCTCGGGTACGACCGGGCGGAACTTGCTTGCCTTGTCGAATACCTTTGCCAGTGTCTTGTCGAGCTTGATGCTTGCCATCGTCGTTGTCCGTTGCGGCTCAGACCTTGCCGGTCGCCATGACTGTCGTGACGCTCACGTCGCTGGCCACGGCGAACGCGTCTTTCGCCATCAGGCCGATGTTCAGGCCGGGCACCGTCGGAGCCTTGGAGTCCGGGATCACGTTCATCGGCAGCGCCAGGTTGACCGAACCGGTCAGCTGCGCCGGACACACCGCGCGCAGCCTGGCGAGCTCGATCGCCTCGTTGATCGTCGCCAGTACATCATCGAATGCCCAGTTAGGCATCGATCTCTGCGGTGGTACCGCGAGCAGGATCGACTGCGGCGCGCGTGCGCCCGGCGCGTCGTAGTGGAACGTGATCGCCGCGGTGCTGGTATGCAGCGGCACGGTCTCGGCCCAGTCGTCGCAGACCAGGCCGACCAGCGCGGTGTTCGCCGTGACGCTGTTCGGTAGACCGCCCGGTGCGTGCACGGCGACCGCGAGCTCCGCGCGCTGGCGGCCGCCGCTCAGCAGGTCGCTGTCGGTGATGTTGTCGCCGGGTGCGTCCGGCCAGGCCTGCGGCAGCGCGGCCCAGACCGGGTCGGGCGTCGCCGGCGACTGCAGGATACCGAAGGTCTTGTCGGCGAAGCGCCCGACCAGCATCTCACGGCCGAGCAGCAGGGACTGCAGGCCTTCGACGCCGTCGCGTACCTTGGCGATCTTCGGCAGCCAGCCCGGCACCGCGACCGGGTCGTTGCCGGTCAGCGCCGCTTGCGCACCCAGGCTCGCGTTGATCGTGCCGGCAGCATCACCCGGCGAGAATCGCGGCAGCACGGCGAAGTCCCTGCCGAACACCGCTTTCAGCGTGTCGATCGCGGCCTGCACGATGGTCGCAGGGATCGCACCGGCGGCACTCGCGGCGTCGCGCTGCTCACCGATCGCGGTCAGGCGGCGACCGATGTCGCTTGCCGCCAACTGGCCGCGTTCGCGCACCGACTGCGCATACGCGGCCTGATCGGGAAAGGCGCGGTGCGATTCGCGCTCGACACCGAGCACGTTGTACGGGCGTAACGCCGCCAGCGCCGATTCGACGCTGCTGGTGTTGACCGGCGTATTCTCGTCGGCCGGCAGTTTCGCCAGCAGCGCATTCGCCAGGTTGCCGAACGTCGTCGCCGCGGCGACGGCGCGCTGGTCGAGCTCGGCGTGGTCGACCCCCGGGTAGTCGCCCTCGGGGTTGTCGCTGCCGAAGTTGTTGTCGAGCACCGCGAGGTCGGCGCGCACCGCCGGGCGCGATTGGCTGACCACACGGCGTGCCAGGCCGAGCAGGGCCTCGAGGTGCACGAGGCCGCGCTGGTTCTTCGCCGTCGGTACCTCCTCGATGTGCACGAAGGCCTGCGGGCCGTGCGCACCGGTCGCTTTCTCCGTCATCAGTTCGGCGATGACCAGGCGCAGGCGGCTGAGCTCGTGCGGCGCGTCGTCGGGTGCAGCGCTGTCGCCGGCCGCACCGGTACGCGCATCGCGGCGCGCGCCACCGGGCGCATCGAGGGCGTACAGCAGCGCCAGTGGCGACAGGCCGAGCTGCGCCGGGTTGAACTCGATGGGGTCGTTCTGCACGCTGTCGCCGACGAATACGCGGCCACGCAGCACGAAGCGCTTCGGGTCGCCGATCAGTTGCGCGACCCAGGCATTCAGCGCCGGCTCGGCCCTGCCGTGCGCGTCCTTCGGCCAGACGGCCGGCAGTGTGGCCTTGCCGTCGAGCAACAGCGCGACGCGCTGCGTGTAGGTGACGCCGTCGCGCGGCGAGTTGCCGACCTGCGATTCGACCGGCGTGGTCTGCTTGTCGAGCACCGACAGTGCCGCCGCGGCGCGGTCTACGTTGCCCTGCGCGATCTGGTACGTCGCCTCGGCGACGCTGAGATCGGCGACCGCGTCCCACAGCGCGTTGATATCGGCGATCAGCGCCTTGACGGTCTGCTTGTCGGCGGTCGACAGGCCGACGCCGTTGACCGCGGCGTTGCCGGCCTCCATGAGCTTGACACCGTCGACGACGTCGCGCGCGGCGATCGCCTCGTCGGGCTGGTCGTCGGCCACGCCCTGGGTGTTGAGCCGGACCGGGCGCAGCGGGTACTTGTTGCGGAACGGCAGGATGTAGGCACCGAGCAGCTTGTCGCGCAGTCCGCGCTCGAAACGGTAGCCGAGCAGCGCGGCCAGCTGCTGTCCCTTTGCCAGGCCCTCGAATACGGCCTTGGCGGCACGCACCCGCCGCGACGACAGGTCGAGATCGTAGGCCTTGCGCGCGGCCGGCTCGTTCGACAGGTAGCCGCTGCGCAGGATCGCCGCGGCCGCGGCGTGGCGCATCGACGGCATCAGCATGTGGCCGAGGCTCTCGCGGTTGCCGGCCGAGTCGGGTTTGAGGTCCTCGACGAAGCCCCAGGCGCCGATGTGCACGCCGTTGATCACGGTCGGTTCGCCGTCCTCGTCGGTGCCGCTGCGCAGGTCGGCGAGGCGGCGCGTCGCCTGCGACGTGATCCACGCGTCGAGGCGCCAGTCGAACATGTCCAGCGTCGTGCGCAGCGCCCAATCGAGCTCGCCGACGGTGCGCTGCTTGAGCGCGTCGAGGCTGGCGCGCACGCTGGCGAGGTCGCGCGTGTGGCGTGGCGAGCGCGCCCGCCACTGCAGGATCGCATCGGCGTACGGCTGTTCGTGCCACGCCGCTATCGCGACGTCGTGGCCCTGGTAGACCGCGGCCGCCTGTTTGACGGCGTGGCTGGTGACGCTGTCGTCGCCGGTGACCTTGTCCAGGCCGATTGCGGCCAACTCGCCGGCATGGCTGATCGTGAAGCTCTGCTCGTCGTCGACCGTCGCCTCGATGCCGATCGCCATCGGTGTCTTGAGCTTGCTGATCTGCCTGCCCGGCAGCTTGGCCTTCAGGGTCTGGTGCAGGAACAGCTCGGCGGCCTTGTCGGCCTGCTGGTCGACCGAGTACGCGAGCAGGCCGGCGAGCAGCGACGGCGCGTTGCGCAGCTGCGCGGTCGCCCCCTTGATATCGTCGCCGTCGTCGAGCGCATCGGCGAGGTCCTGGATGTAATTCGCATCATCCGGCAGACGCGACTCGGCGGCCGCCTCCTGCGACGGGACTTCGGCGTCGGCCTGCACCCACGGCAATGTGCGCGGCAGCTGGCTGGGTTCGGGACGTACCGTGATATTGGCGATCGACAGCGCCGCGAGCTGCGTCGCGGTAACGGCCTCGACGCCCTGGACCGCGGCGTAGAGCTGTAGGAAGACGCTGTTCGGCGCCATCCGCAGGTCGTTCTGGAACTCGCCGAGAGCACCCTGCACGGCCGAGCCGAGCGTGTCCCTGGACACCTCGCGGTAGCTCAGCGCCTGCGCCCACGGCCCGTGGCGCAGCAAGGTGTTGGTGGTCTCGGCGCTGCCGTCGAAGCGCGCGACATTGTTGACACCGCTCTGCCACGACGGGCGCAGCAGTCTGAGCACGTCGTCGAGGCCGCGTTCGAAGCCGGCATCGGGCCGGTAGCGGTCGGCGGCCAGCACCGGCAGCACGCCGTACGGCTGGTTGGCGACGCGCAACGGCTGCAGCGGACCGGCCGGGCGCACGTAGCGCACGGCGTGATCGCGCACCTCGGTGAAGGTGTCCTCGGACGCGCCGTCGTCGTCGGCGCGCGTCCAGTACTCCTCGATGTAGTTGCCGGCCAGGCCGCGGTACAGGCAGTTGGCCATGTGCCCGGCCAATTCGGTCTCGTCGAGCTCGGCGTGGCTGATGTGTTCGCTGTCGAAGCCACCCTCGGGTATCCCGAACGCCGTACGCAAGGCGTCGATCGCGCGCGTGCCCGGTGCGGCCACCGGCGGCGGGGCCGCGTTCTCGCTGGCGTCGCGTTCGAATGCCGGCGAATGTCCGGCGCCCTGCGCGCGGGTGTTGTTGGTCGGCGTGCCGAGCGGCACGAAGCCGACCCCGCCGCTAGCGCCGTTGGCCTCGAGCAGTGCGCCGATGCCGCTGGCCGCGTCGTCGGGCGACAAGGTCCAGTCGACACCGACGACGACCAGTCTGCTGACGCCCTGCGCCAGCTGGTAACCGCTCAGTGAGATATCGGCCGTCCGGATCGTGATGCCCATGCCGACCTTCTCGGCCGCGGCGAAATCCGCGAGCCACGCCGATTCGCCGCTGAACGGACTCGGTGCCGCGTCGGCGGGCTTGGGGTCACCGGGGGCGATGACCGGCGACATCGCCAGCACGTCGGGTACGACCTTGCCGAACTTGCGAAACGCGATCTGACCGTTGGGCGCGTAGCCGACCGCGCAGAAGCGGTCGGGCAGCAGCGTCGCGACCGGCTGTGCCGACAGCCGCGAGCCGGTGACGACGTCGGACGGGAACAGCGGCGCCTCGGGCGGCTCGCCGGGATCCTCGAGCAAGGCCGCGTTGGACGGGCGCATCACGCGGACGACGAACGCGGCGCGCGGCGCGCGCAGCGCCCGGACCATCTCCGCCCACAGCGCCTCGGGGCGCTGCCGGCGCATGCGGAACTGCTCGTCGGTCTCGAAGCCGGGATCGTCGGCGTCGCTGATGCGCGGTTTGCGCGCGTCCCATGCCGCCTGCCAGTAGGCCTGTCCGGCCTTCTGCTCGACCGCGGTCAGGCCCTCGCCATGCGCCTGGACGTTGATCGCGTCCGGGTAGACGCGGATCTGCAGGCTGTTCGCTGTGTAGCGGGTCTCGAGGCGCACCGGGAACAGCGCGATCGGCAGGTCGCCCTCGAGGCCCTCGAACAGCGCCAGCGCCTGCTTCAGGTTGGCGGCGGCCTTGGCCGATTCGGCGGCCAGCTGATCGAGCAGCTTGAGGCGCGCCGCGCGCGCCGCGTCGTAGGCGGTCGTCGCATTGTTGTAGGCCTGGCTCGCCTGGCCGATCGCGGTGGCCGATGCGCCGCTGGCGGTCAGCCCGTCACGCGTGCGCTTGGCGTCCTCGACCGCGAAGATCGCCGCGGCCAGGTCACGGTCGGCCTGGCGGCGCTGCGTGCGCAGGCCCTGGATGGCATCGAACTGGGAAGGGCGGGGCATGGCTCAGTCTCTCCTCGGCCGATCGGCACGGTGCCGTGTCATGACAGCCGGTTGCCGTCGAAGTAGCCGCGGAACGGCCGTTGCAGCATCGCGCGCGCGATCTCGCCGGCATGGCTGTCGGCGGCGGCGACCTCGAGCGCATTGTCGACCAGGTCGACCTGGGCGAGCTGCGACAGCGCGATATGGCCGCCGATCGGTGTACCGACCTCGCCCCAGTCGACGTCGAGCCAGGTGTCGCCGGCACCGGCGGGCTGCAGCGGCGGCAGGCTCTGCAGCGCACGCTGTGCGTTGACCTGGGCGGTGAACGCCTGGCCGACCGGTGCGGTCGCGCCGACCTCGACGACCTTGCCGCCGCGCCGCCGCACGCGGCGTACCTCGCGTTGCAGCTCCTGGTCGTCGAAACCGAAGCGCGGCTCGGTCATCGGCTCCTCGAGCACGAACCAGTGCTTGTTGGCGTCGCTGGCGAGGATCGGGAACAGGAAGAACACGATGTCGCTGCCGATCGTGCCGGCGCCCTCGGGCGACACGAACTTGCTCGCGGTCGTGAAATCGGGCTCGCTGCTGCCGGCGTCCTTGACGACCGCGTAGATCGCGGTGTTCGGGTAACGGCGCAGCAGCTGGCCGCGGATCAGCAGAGCCAGCCGGCCCTCGCCGTTGTCGCCCGGTATCGGCGAACCGGCCTCGCCGAGATTGTCGTACAGGTTCCATTCGTGGATCGGCTGGATGTCGACCCGGTTGCGGTCGAAGTACGGCCAGAAGCGCTGGAACGGCGTGCCGCGCTGGTCGGTCGGGTAGCCGCGCCACAGCAGCTCGCGGCCCATCTCGTGGTTGCTGCCGACCATGCAGCTCTCGACGAACTTCGGGTTGGTCTTGACCAGCAGGATGGTGTCGTTGGGGATGTCCTCGACGCCCGGCATGAACGCCGACTTGTCCATCGCGACCAGCCGCTTGTACAGCAGCTCGTCGATCTTCGGATAGGCCATGACGCGGTCGTAGAACTTCGGGATCACGAAGCGCTCGCGGTCCTTGAGGAACTCGGCGACGAATCCGGCCGGTGCCTTGTCGAGCGCGAAATCGTTGCTGCCGAGCTGCAGCAGGCTCTCGACACGCCTGGTGACCAGCACGCCGGGATCGATCGCCTGCGACACCGTGTTCGCGGTGCTCGTGGTCCGGAACGGCACGACGTCGATCGTGACGCCCTTCGGCGGTGCCGCGACGGCGTCGAACCCGAGGCGGTCGCGCCAGGCATCCTTGAAGCGGTCGAGTTCGGCCGCGGTCGACAACGGCGGCACGACGGTGATGCTGACCTTGTCCGGATCGGCGGCCGGACCGCGGGCGACGAAATCGGAGCCGCCGGTGCTGTCGATCGCGATCGGCGCCTTGCCCGCGGCCTTCGTATCGATGCTGTTGGCCGGCAGCGAGTTGAACAACGCGCTGTTGCCGTAGCGGCGGATCGCGTCGACCTCGACCAGGCCGATCGTGTCGGGCCGGATCGTCGCACCGACGCGGCCACGGCGGGCGGCCTTCGGCGCCACGTCGACCAGCTGGCCGCCGCGGGCATCGACCTTGAGTCCGGTCGCCTGCAGGGTCGGCATCATCTCGGCGCCGGTATCGACGCTGAGCAGCACACCCTCGGCGCGCAACGGCTTGGTCGCGGCGAGTTCGCTGGCGATCTGCGCGCCGGTGAACACGTCGGTCACGCCGCGGTCGGCGAGTGCGGCATTGAGCTCGCCGATGCGGGCATAGTGGCTGTCGACGAGCACGCCGGCCTTGAGTTTGTCGGTCAGTGTCGGTGCCTTCCAACCGTCGCGCCGGAGCAGCTTGCCGGCCTCGCGCGACTGGCGCTGAATCGCACGCACGTCGCCGAGCTGCAGGCCGCTGCCGAGCCCTGGGATGTTCAGCGAGCGTCGCGATCGGCGCGGCAGACGCAGGCTGTCGAGCGCCTCGAGGCCGCTGAAGCCGTCGCTGCGGAAACGCGGCGGCTGGGCGAAGGTCTTGGCCGCGGTCTTGGTCTGGAAGCCGGCGGCCAGCGCATCCAGGTGCTGGGTTGCGGCGCTGCCGGCGGTGTGGCGCAGCAGCGCGCGCGCCGGGCTCAGCGTGCGCCGCAGCGCACCGTCACCGAAGCCGTCCGGCAGGCTGGTGGTCGACGCATAGCCGTGCACGGTCAGGTCGGTGTCGATACGGATCCGGGTCGCGGCCGGGGCGAACAGCGCGAGGCGGCGTGCCTCGGGCAGGATCGAAAAGCGCTGCATCAGCTGCGCGAGCGCCTTCTTCGCGACCTGCGACAGCGCGAACAGGCGCTCGGCGCGCAGCACGTCGCCGATCTGCCGCCATGCCGCCTGCATGAAGACCTCCTGGTTGGTCTGCACCAGGCGTGTACCTACGCTCGCCGCCATGCGCCGCGGCACCGACGCATTCAGGTGATCCATCCAGCGGTCGCGCTCGCCGGTGTCGATGATGTGGCGACGCGCGTGGAAGCCGCCGTAGACCGGCGGGCCGACGACCGGTATCTGCAGGGCGGCATCGTCGAGGTTCAGCGTGCCGCGGACCGAGGCCTCGCCGGCGTTCAACACGGTCGCGATGTCGTCGGCGATGGCGTCGTCGGCGCCGGGCTCGGGCGAGTCGGTGATCGCCAGCGACAGCAGCGCGCCTTCGTATTGCGCGACGTAGTTGTCGGCGACGAACTTCGTGCCCTGCTGGCGTGCGCTGTGCGGCTGCAGCAGGCGGTCGGCGTCGACCTCGACCGGCAGGCGGCCGAGCCTGTCGAGCTTGTCCTGGATGCTGGCCGGGTGCTCGGCCGGTGCCTTGAGGCGGCGCGCCAGGGTCTCGAAATCGCCGGCCGGCCCGGTGCTGAAGGTCCAGTGGTAGTAACAGGCGACTTCGAAGTCGGTCTGCGACTGGGTGCCGGTCCACGCCGGGGTCAGCGTCGCGTTGGCATCCAGCGGCTTGCCGAGCGCGGCATCCAGGCCGGGTTTGAAGGTCGGCACCAGGCACGCGATGTAGCCCTTGTTCGGCCGCAGACGGCGCGGGCAGACCAGTCGCGACAGGTTCTTCGACGGCGCGTTCTGCAGCATGTCACCGACCTGCTGGCCGGGATCGTCGCGCACGACCTGGGCGTGCGCCCACATCCACGCCTCGGACAGATCGGGCAGCGCAGTGTTGGTCGGCAGCAGCACCGACGGCAGCTCGCGGCCCGGACGCAGCACCGGATCGGCGACCTCGTCACGCGAGAACACGACCAGCGCCAGCCACGGTGCCAGGCGCTCTTTGCCGTCCGGCTTGGCCGGCGTGAACAGCCACGGGAAGTCCGGCGTGTCGAACTCGATCGCCGCCAGGTAGTTGGGTTCGAAGTCGTGGTTGTTGCTGCGCGGCTCGACGCGCACGATCACGCGTGGGTCGATACCGATGACGTCGCCGGGGCCGAGCAGCTTGAGGTCGACGGTCGGCGTCGCGGTCATGTCGCCGCCGCCCGTGCCCTTGATCTTCAGGCCGATGCTCACGTTCGGCAGCGCCGACACGCCGTCCATCGCCAGCTGCGCGTGGGTGTGGGCACGCGCGAGACCGCGCCGCGCCCACGGCATGAAGTCGTATTTCAGATCCGGATCAGCGACGGCCATGCGCAGGCATCCTCAATCGAGTTCCAGTTCGAACAGTTCGGCGACCTGCACCTGCTCGGCGGCGCGCCGGCTGCCGCTGCTGCGCGCCAGGCCGTTCTCGGCCGCGAACACGCCGTCGAAGGCCTCGGCCAGCGCCGGCTGCTGGTCGACGATGCCGGTGACCGCGGTCGGCACCGCGTCGCGCATGCGCAGCGGCGTGCCGTCGACCGGCAGCATGCCGTCGAGTTCGCGCAGCCCGGAACGCGCGACCGCGCCGGTCTCGATCATCCACTGCGCCGCGGCGTTGTTCTGCGCGAACAGGTGGCTGGCGAGGATCTGGCTGCTCAGGCCGGACAGGAAGCCGGGCGGCGGTGACAGGTCGCGCGTCTCCCAGTCGACCGGGCAGCTGATCGACGGCCCGGAGACGAAGTCCTCGAGGCCGAAATCACGTCCGGCCGCCATCGCCTCGAACGACGGTTTGCCGAGGCGGTCGTCGTCGGACATCTTGAAGAACTGCGCGGCCGCGAACTGCTCCTTCTTGACCCCTGGCGTCGCGTGTGCGGCGCTGTCGGGGAACGTGATGTCGTCGATGTCGAGCGTGTTTGGACCGTCGACGGCGGCGTCGCCGACCTTGTCGAGCTTGACCGCGAGCGGCACGCGCGTCTGCGTGAACGCCAGCGCCGCGAGCGGGTGGGCGACGATGTCCTTCTCGCCTTCACGTTTCGCAAAGGTGCAGTAGCTCTCGTCGGCCGACGGCAGCTGCACGCTCCAGTTCTCGCGCTTGGCCGCCTCGCTCTCGAGCAACAGGAACGCGTGCTCGGTGACCAGCGGCGTATCGGTGTCGCTGCCCCAGGACTCGTCGAAGTCGACCGAGACGCTGCCGAACAGGCCGAGGTCGACGGTGCCGACACCGCGCACCCGCCAGCGTCCCGGTCCCTTCAGCAGTCCTTCCAGGCGTACGCCGAACTCGATGCCGAAGGCCTGCGCATTGGCCCAGGCACGGAAGTCGACCTCGAAATAGAACTTGGGTGCCAGGTAAATGATCGCGTCGAAGCCGAAACCGGCATCGAAGCTGGCGACGCCGACGTCGCCCCAGGCCTTGACCTCGGCGCCGCCCTGCACGGTCGCCGCGGTGACCGCGAAGTAGACCTTGATACTGACGCCGACGATACCGATGTCGAAGCCGGCGCCGATGCGCTGAAACGGTGCCGGTATGTCCGGCGGGATGTCGGCGAAGCGCGGATGGAAACCGCCCGCCGACATCAGGAACGTGGTCTGCTCGCCGAACGCGGCGCGGAACGCGAACTGGCCGGTCAACGTGATCTTGGCGACATGCGAGTCGCGCAGCGCACCGTCGAAGCCGATCTTGAACGGGTCGAACACGATCACGCCGACGAAGTCGAGCTGCAGACGCAGGATCGACAGCTGCTCGTCGACCAGCGGCGGCACCTGCACGATCAACTGGCCGAGCAGCGCGATCTGGCTGCTCTCGATCAGCACGCCGGCGCGGATGATCACGAGGCTCGGCGTGCCCCAGCCGATCTCGACCATCGGCCCGATGATGAAGCCGCCGGCCTTGTACGGGAACAGCGTCTTCAGTGTCTCGAAGATCTGTGGCGCGTTGCTGGTGACGTCCTCCGGAAACAGCACCGCGTCCAGCCCGCCATTGCCGAGCGCATTGGTCATCGCGTTGGTATCGGCGGTGTGCTGCACGCCGATCAGGCCGCCGATGCCGGTCAGCGTGAAGCCCCAGGATAATTGGATGGGCGGGAAGTTGCCGTAGACCAGCAGCAGCAGCGACCAGTTGTTGCCGGGTGGGCGCTTGGTGTTGAGCAGGCCGAGCGCCTTGACACTGATATTGATCAGCTGCAGCTCGAGCGCGCCTTTGTACTCACCGAGCTCGGGGTCGAGCGACAGGAAGCCGCCGCCTTTGACGACGCCGGCATCGAGGCTCATGCCGAGCCCGGTCGGCGGCTTGAACTTCAGTTCCGGCGTACCGTCGGCGACCGTGATGACCAGCTCGGCGCCGATGCGCTCGACCGACGCCTGGAACGGCCCGATCTCGACGCCGGCCGAGACCGACAGCTCGATCTCGACGGTCGTGAAGTTGTCCTTGGGCTCGATCGCGAACGTGATCAGCTGCAGCTCGAACGGTCCGGTCGGCAACTCGGTGACCGGCAGGTTGACGCGCAGGCCGGTGCCGTTCTTCAGGCGCAGGCCGCCGGCCGCGTCGGCCAGCACCTCGATGTCGAACGCGACCGTGATGTCGTCGCCCATGACCTGCGACAGCAGGCTGTCGTCGACCCGGATGATGATCTTGCCGCCCTTGGCGCGCAGGTTGACCGACGGCGCCAGGTCGCTGCCGGCGGCCGGCTTCTGCAGCGCGATGCCGGCGCCGAGCTCGTCGACCTGCAGGCGCACGACCGGTGAGCCGGCCGGGTCGGGGATGCTGATCGCGCCGTCGTTGCCTGTCTCCTTCTTGATCGCGGCGGCGAGGCTCAGGCCGAGCGGTTTGCTGTTGCTCTCGGCGACCGGCGGGAAGCTGCCGTCCCAGAGGATCTGCACGCCGCCCTGTGCGGCGAGGTCGAACACCAGCCTGTGGTTGCCGTCGACCTTCTCCTTGTTGACCGCGGCGTCCATGTCGATAACGACGCCCTTGGCGAGATCGAAATGGCTGATCTCGATCTTCTTGTTGCCCGGCAGGAACGGGAACGGGATCGTCGGGTGCGGCAGTATCGGCTCGGCGAGCGTGGTCGCGGCGAAATTGGCCCAGTCCCTGATCGCCTCTTCGCCGCCGAAGGCCTTGTCCAGGACACCGCCGAGGATCACGGTCTGCACGCCGAGCGCCGCCGACGTGTCGACGTGTTGCGCGGTATTGCTGGTCATCGCCTCGGCGAGCTTCTTGGCGACCGGCGTCGTCGCGGTCGCTGCCTTGATGTCTTCGGACAGCGTCAGCAGCAGCTTGCCGAGCCCGAACGCGCTGCTGTGGATACCGGCATTGTCGACCGCGCTCTTGACCTGTTCGACGATCGTCTTGATCGCGGCGGCGGCGTCGCCGACGTTGCCGCTGCCGATCGCGTCGATCGCCTTCTTCAGCGGGTCGATGCCGACGATGACCTCGCCGACGACGAGCGCGGCGACCGACAGGCTCTCGCCCGACGTGGTCGGTTTGTTGAACGCGTTGCTGTTGTTCGGCGGCGGCGCGACGGCCGGGTTCTTCGGGTCGGTCAGGCTCCACAGGACCTTGGTCAGGGCGGCGCGCTGCGCGCTGTCGGCGATCCCGTCGAAGGCCTCGTCGATCGCCTCCGCAAACCATCCATGGACCCGTTCGAAGGCCTTGTCGTCCGCCATGTCCCCCCCCTTCGCGTGCGTGTGTGCGCACGGACCGGCATGGTTGTTATCGGGTGAGCGCCGGTGGACCAGTTATAGACCATCCGCCGACGCTGCCTATGCGGGTAAACGCTCAGGAACCCGATTCTGAATTGATTGTGATCAACGGGTCACAGATCCCGGTGGCGCCGCGCGCGGCAGGTGTTCGGCGCCGGTGGCGTAGACCGGTTGCGGCGTGCGTGCCTGCGCCGCCGATCAAGGCCTGCGCGGCGCGGCCGATAAGCGATTGAGCTACGAGAAAAACGGACGCCGATGACAGCCCAGGCCGCGACCCAGACCGCCGCTGCGCCAGCCGTCGACCCGCTGCCGCGCGCCAGCGCCCCCGGTGGTGTCGACGACGCGCCCGCGCGCGCGGGCGACAGCGCGCCGCCTCCGGCGGTCGAGGTCAGCCGCGCATTTCGCCAGGCCGTGCAGCACTGGCTCGACTGGCAGTGCCGGATGATCGCCGGCGTCCACCACGGTGCCGTGTTCGTGCCCGGCGAGAGCCGCGACGGCCCGATGCGCGCGGCCGCGGTATGGCCCGATGACGCGAACGCCTCGCAGGTGGCACAGGATTTCGCCGAGCAGGCGCTCGCAATCGGTCGCAGCGTCATGCACAAGGCGGTCGACGACAAGGACTTGTCCGGCGACGTGCGTGACTTCATTGCGTTTCCGGTCGTCGTCAACCAGCGCACCCTCGGCGTGATCGCGCTGGCGCTCGAGATCCGCGCCGAGGCGCAGCGCCAGGCCGTGCTGCAGTTGCTGGCGTGGGGTGCCGTATGGCTCGAGAACACGCTGCTCGGTGTGCGACTGGACCGTCGCGACGATGCACCGCTGGCGCTGAATGCGGTCGCCACGCTCGCCGCCGACCTGCCGTTGGCGGTTACTGCGCACCAGTTCTGCAACCTGTTGGCCGAGGCCTTCGGCTGCTCGCAGGTCGCGATCGGCACGGTGCATGGTATGCAGGTGCGCATCGTCGCGCTGTCGGAACAGCTGCAGTTCGACCGTCGCCAGGACGCGATCGTGCGCCTGCAGACCGCGATGGAGGAATGCATCGACCAGGAGGAGCAGGTCTGCCTGCCGCGCCAGGTCGGGGTCGGCCGCGGCCTCGTGCGCGCCCACGAACGGCTGTTGGAGACGACCGCGTCGGAAGCGGTCTGCTCGCTGCCGGTGGTTGCCGACGACGACGTGCTCGGTGCCGTGACGCTGAGCTGGGAGTACGACGACGCCCTCGACAGCGTGACCACGTCGCGGATCGGCGAGATCGTCACCCAGCTCGGTCCGGTAATGGCGTTGAAGCGGCGCGAGCAGGAACCGTTGTGGCGGCGCATCGGTGGCGCGATCGGTGGCGGCCTGCGGCGCCTGTTCGGGGCCGGCTGGCTCAAGCTCAAGCTGACCGTGGTCACCGTCGTCGCGTTGATCGTCGCGCTCGGCACCATCCATACCGATCGCCGCGTCGCCGCCGATGCGGTCATCGAGGGCATGGTGCAGCGGGCGATCGTCGCGCCGGTCGACGGCTACCTGCTGGCCGCGACGGTACGCGCCGGCGATCTCGTCGAACAGGGCCAGGTACTGGCGACGATCGATGATCGCGAACTGCAGCTCGAGGCGCAGAAGTGGCGCAGCGAGCGCGACAAGCATGCCAAGGAGTACCAGGAGGCGCTCGGCAGCCGCGAGCGCGCCAAGATCAGCATCGCCGCCGCACGCATGGCGCAGGCCGAGGCCGAGCTGCGCCTGGTCAACGACCAGATGCAGCGCACCAAGCTGCGCGCGCCGTTCAGCGGTACGCTGGTCAGTGGCGACCTGAGCCGTTCACTCGGCGCGCCGCTGCAGCGCGGCCAGGTACTGTTTGAGATCGTGCCCGACGACACCTACCGCGTCAGCCTGCAGGTCGACGAGCACGACATCGCCGGGCTGCAGCCCGGCCAGAGTGGCGACCTGCGCCTCGCCGGCATGCCCGAGACGCCGATCGGCTTGACGATCCAGCGCATCATCCCGCTGGCCACGGCCGGCCAGGCCGGCAACCGCTTCCGCGTCGAGGCGTCGCTCGACGACCGGCCGGCGGTGCTGCGGCCCGGCATGCAGGGCGTCGCCAAGGTCGTCATCGGCCGCACCAGCCTGGCCAACGCGTGGGCCGACGACCTCGTCGATCGGTTGCGCTACCGGCTCTGGTCGCTCGGCTACTGACCGGCGATGGCCGCCGCCGCGCAGGCATCCGCGGACGAGTCGATCTGGCTGCAGGTCGCGCTGCTCCGGCCGCGCCTGCGCCATGGCGTCGAGGTGTTGGTGCAGGACTATCGCGGCGAGCGCTGGTACCTGCTGCATGACAAGGCCAGCGGTCGCTTCCTACGCTTCAACGCCGTCGCGTACGCGTTCCTCGGTCGTATCGACGGCGACCTGACGATCCAGGAGATCGTCGAGATCGCCAACGACGGTTTTGACGAGCCGCTGCTCGAACCCGACGACATCCTGCAGATCCTGTCGCAGCTGCACGGTGCCGAGGTGCTGCGCGGCGGCCTGCCGCTGAGCGTCCGCGACCTGCTCGAACGCCATCAGCAGGCGCAGCGTTTCCGCCGCCAGCGGGCGTTGAGCAATCCGCTGGCGCTGCGCATCCGCCTGTTCGACCCCGACCGCCTGCTGACCGCGCTGCTGCGCCCGGCGCGCTGGATCTTCTCGTGGTCCGGGCTGCTGGTCTGGCTGCTGGTCGTCGGCGGCGCTGGCGTGCTGGCGCTGGGCAGTACCGCCGAACTCGCGGCGGCGTTCGACGACAAGACCCTGAGCACCCACGAGGTGCTGATGTTCTGGGCGTTGTATCCGCTGATCAAGGCGCTGCACGAACTCGGCCACGGGCTCGCGGTCAAGGTCTGGGGCGGCGAGGTCCACGAGAGCGGCATCAACCTGCTGGTGTTCATGCCGGTGCCGTACGTCGACGCGTCGGCGGCCTGGGCGTTCCGCGACAAGCGCCGGCGCGCCGTCGTCGGCGCCGCCGGGATCCTCGTCGAGCTGTTCGTCGCCGCGCTCGCGTTCCTCGTCTGGCTCAATGTCGAGCCCGGCCTGGCGCGCGATGCGGCGCTCAACGTCGCATTGATCGGCAGCGTGTCGACGCTGTTCTTCAACGGTAACCCGCTGCTGCGCTTCGACGGCTACTACGTGCTCGAGGACCTGGTCGAGATACCCAACCTGGCGACGCGTTCGAGCCGCTTCTACCTGCACCTGATGCAGCGCTACCTGCTCGGCATCACGGCGTCGCGCTCGCCGGTCACGGCGCGCGGCGAGGCCGGCTGGTTCGCGCTGTACGGGATGCTGGCACCGATCTACCGCCTCGGCATCATGGTCGGCATCGCGCTCTACCTGGCCGGCGAGTTCCTCGTCATCGGCGTGATCCTCGCGGCCTGGGCGATCGCGCTGCAGGTCCTGCGGCCGCTGTACCGGTCGATGCGCTTCATCGCGACCAGCCCGCGCCTCGAGGCGCAGCGTGTGCGCGGCTTCGCCGTCGTCGGGCTCGGCATCGTGCTGGCCGTCGCCTTGCTGCAGCTGCCGGCGCCGCTCGTGACCGTGACCCAGGGCGTGGTCTGGCCGAGCGAGCAGTCGCGCGTCGTCAGCGACGTCGAGGGCTTCGTCGTCGACGTCGTCGTGCGCTCCGGCGACGCGGTCGCGGCCGGCGACGTGTTGCTGCGGCTCGACGACCGTCGCCTGCATGCCCGCCGCAGCGTGCTGACGGCGCGCCTGCGCGAACTGCGCGACGAGCAGAGTGCACAGCGCGAGGTGAGCCGCGTGCGTGCGGCGATGGTCGACGACGATATCGCCGCGGTGCGCCGCGAACTCGACGACGTGCAGCGGCGCATCGCCGACCTGACCGTGCGCAGCGCGCACGACGGCGTGTTCTACCCGGTCGACCCGCTCGACCTCAGCGGCAAACTGGTGCGCCAGGGCGAGGTGATCGGCTACGTGCTGCAGCCGCGCCAGCATCGCGTGCGCGCGGTCGTCGACCAGGCCGCGATCGGGCTGCTGCGCAGCACGTCGACCGCGGCCGAGGTGATGCTGGCTGACCGCCTCGGCCAGCCGGTCGGTGCGAGCATCCTGCGCGAGGTGCCGGCCGGCTCGCGCGATCTGCCGAGCGTCGCGCTCGGCGCCGCCGGTGGCGGCGACATCGCCGTCGACATGAGCGACAGTGAGGGACGTACCGCGGCCGAGGGGGTGTTCCAGGTCGAGCTCGCGCTGGCGACCCAGGTCCCGGTGGCCGGCATCGGCGAGCGCGTCTACGTGCGCCTGCTGCATGGCCGTGAATCGCTGTGGCGGCAGTGGTCGCGCAGTGTCCGCCAGCTGCTGTTGAGTCGCCTGCAGGCCTGACGCGCGGCCCGCCGGCCGTCAAGTTCTCGCCACGCCGACCGCTACAGACAGCGGATACGCAATTTACCCAACGAGTCAGCCGAACCCCGTGACGACACGGAAGATCTCTGCATATTGGGCACGCCTGCTGGTGCTGCTCGTCCTGGCATTGCCGCTGCGAGGGCCGCTGGCCGCGCCCGGCGAGGAAGCGGATTCGCCAACGCAACCGGCGGATGCGCTCGACTGCGTGATCAACCCGAGCGTCGTCGCCGATCTCGGCAGCGGCGTCCCCGGTGTCCTCAGCGAGGTCCGTGTCGATCGCAGCGACCTGGTACGGGCCGGCGACGTCGTCGCGCGGCTCGAGTCCGGCGTAGAGACGGCCGCGCACGAACTGGCGCGGGTACGCGCCGGCAAAGACGCCGAGATCCAGCTGCGACGGGTCAACGCCGCGTTCGGCCAACGCCAGCTCAAACGCTCTGAGGACCTGTTCCGGCGCAAGGTCATCTCGACCAACGACATCGATGAACGCAAGACCGAGGCGCAGCTCGCCACCATCGAGCTGCGGCGCGCGCTCGACAACCGCGAGCTCGCCGAACTCGAACTGGCGCGCGCCGAACAGGTCGTGCGCCGGCGCACGATCGAGAGCCCGATCACCGGTGTCGTCATGGAGCGCTTCAAGACCATCGGCGAGTACGTCGACGAACAGCCGGTGCTGCGTGTCGCGCAGCTCGACCCGCTGTACGTCGAGGTGTTCGTGCCGGTCGAGCGGCTCGGCGACGTGCGTACCGGCATGCGCGCCGACGTCTGGGCCGAGGCACTCGACGGCGAGGCCTGGCAGGCCGAGGTCAGTCGCGTCGACCGCGTCGCCGACGTCGCCAGCGGTACCTACGGCGTGCGCCTGGTGCTACCGAACCCGGACTACCGCCTGCCTGCCGGCCTGCGCTGCCGATTGACCTTTCGGCCGGCAGACGAGGCGCCGCTGGCCGCCGTGCCCGACGCGGCAGCGGGCGACGGCGTCGCGGTGATCGCCGCGGTGCACGATTCCGGCGCCGACGTCGCGGCCGACGGCGTTGCCGACGCCGAACCTGTCGTCGACAGCGTGCCCGCAACGCCGGACAACGAATCCGCTACGCCGGATGCCGCGCCGCTGTGCACGACCGCCGGCCCGTTCGCCGACGCCGCCGATGCCGAGCGTCACGCGCAACGCCTGCGCGAGGCCGGGCTCGACGTCCGCGTCGAGACCCGCGAGCGGCCGGTCGCGGTCGGGCACCGCATCGTCTCGCCGGTGTTCGATCGCGTCGCCGACGCCAAGGCCCTGGTGCGGCGGCTCGAGCGGGCCGGCGTCACCGATCACTTCCTGGCTACCGCCGGCAACGGCCCCTACCGCGTCGCGCTCGGCCTGTACCGCACCGAGGCCGCGGCGACGCGCCGCGTCGAACGCCTCGCGGCGCTCGGCATCGATGCCCAGGTGCGGCCATGGCTGCGCCAGCGCCCCACGCACAGCCTGCTGGTGTTCGGCAGATCGAGCGCGACCGCGCAGGCCGCGCTGGACGCGCTGCCACAGGCCGGGGACGGCACCGCCGACGCCGCCGCCCACTGCAGCCAGCTGGCCGAACGCTAGCGTTTCCTGCCCCGAGTCACGGGCCTGTCGGCGGTCTGCCGAAGCGCCCAGCGCGTGGCGATTGGCTTTCCCAAGAAGTTCATTCTACTCAATAACTTAGGCTGTCTGCCGATAACCGGGATTGGGTAGGTCCGCTGCCGTCCGGGTGACCGTTCGGGCAGTGGCCCGGGTGTGCCATCGCGAAACGGGAATACAGCGTGCTGAAACGCAAGAACAAGGCGCCGAAGTCCAAGCGCAAATCGCCGGTTGTCGAGAGCCTCGAACCGCGCATCCTGATGTCGGCCGATCTGCCGGGGCTGGACGCCGCGCTGCCGAGCGAGGACGGCGTCGAGGATACCGACACCGACAAGGTCATCGCCGACGCCCAGGCCGCGTTCCGGCAACAGCAGGATGCGCAGCCGTCGCCGACCGGCGAGCCCGCCGATGACGACGACATTGCGACAGCCTTCGTATCCGACGCCGCGGCCACCAGGCACGAGCTGGTCATCGTCGGTCCGCACGTCCCGGACCATCAGCAGCTGCTCGCCGACATCGAGGCGCGCACTGCCGCCGATACCCAGATCGATGTCGTCGTCCTCGACGCCGATACCGACAGTGTCGACCAGCTGTCGGCGGTGTTCGCCCGCTACAGCGACCTCGACGCGGTCCACGTGCTGAGTCACGGCAGTGACGGCGCGATCCACATCGGCGACGACACCCTCGACCTCGCCGCTGTGCAGCGGCATGCCGACGCGATCCGCGCATGGGGCGACGCGTTGACGGCCGACGGCGACCTGCTGATCTACGGCTGTGACCTGGCCGCGAGCGCGACCGGCGAGGCCCTGGTCGATGCGCTGGCGACGCTGACCGGCGCCGATGTCGCGGCGTCGGACGATCGCACCGGACATGCGAGCCAGGGCGGAGACTGGGACTTCGAGTACACGACCGGCAACAT
Organism: Gammaproteobacteria bacterium; assembly: GCA_030065815.1. Taxonomy (GTDB): domain Bacteria; phylum Pseudomonadota; class Gammaproteobacteria; order Chromatiales; family Chromatiaceae; genus Thiosocius. Next base: position 43,852 of record JASJCU010000029.1, read on the forward strand.
CGAAACGGACGACCCGTTCAGCGACGGTCTACAGGCCGACTATGACGAAGTGCTCGCCACCTATAGCGTCACCAACACCAACGACTCGGGCGCGGGTTCGCTGCGCCAGGCGATCCTCGACGCGAATGCCAACACCGGTACGGATACGATTGATTTCAATATCTCGGGAACGGGTGTCCACACCATCAACCTGACCTCGCCGCTGCCCACGATAAATGAAACGATCACGATCGACGGCAGTAGCGACGACAGCTATGCGGCAAACGGCAGTCAACCGGCGGTCGTGCTCGACGGCAGCTCAGCGGGTGCCGGTGCCAACGGTCTCGTCTTCGACGCCGGCAGCGACGGGAGCACGCTGCGCGGTCTCGCGGTGGTCAACTTCGACGGCGTCGGCGTGCTGCTGACGAATTCCGGCGGGCACACGGTCGCCGGCAACTATATCGGCACCGATGGCAGCAGTGACCTCGGCAACGGCTCCTGGGGCCTGGAGATCACCAATTCGGCCAATAACGTCGTCGGTGGTACCACGTCTGCCGATCGCAACGTGATCTCGGGCAACGGCGTCGGCGGGATCACGTTCTGGGGCGCGGGGAGCACCAACAACACTGTCATTGGCAACTACATCGGCACCGATGCCAACGGAAATGCGGGGATCGGCAACACCGCTGACGGCATCGCGTTCGGTAATGGCGCCAGCTCGAACACGATAGGCGGCAGCGCTGACGGCGAGCGCAACGTCATTGCCGGCAACGGCAACGATGGCATCGAGCTCAATCATTCCGGCACCAACAACAATTCCATCATCGGCAACTACATCGGCACCTCGGCCGACGGCAGCGCCGATCTGGGTAACGCACGCCACGGTGTGGTGATCTACGACGGCGTGCAGGGCACGCAGGTCAGTGGCAATGTCATTTCCGGCAACGGCCAGTACGGCGTCTTGATCGATGGCAACAGTGGCTCAGGCACCGAGAACAACACACTCACCGGCAACTACATCGGCACCGATTTCACCGGCACCGTCGCTATCGGCAACGATGCGGGAGGCGTGTACCTGTTCAATGGTGCCAACGGCAACGTGATCGGCGGGACGGGAGTCGGCGACGGCAACCTGGTCGCTTTCAACGGCGGTCGGGGAATTGAGCTGACATCGGGTGCAGGCAGCGGCAACCAGTTGCTCGGCAACACGGTCACGCAGAACGTCGCTTCCGGGGTCTATTCCTATGCGGACGGCACCGAGATCATCGGCAATGTCGTCTACAACAACAGTACCGGATTCAGCTACGACGAAGTGGTGTTGGGTTCCAACCAGACCGTCTATCACAACACGATACACGGGGCCAAGGACGATGGCATCTCGGTCGAAGGCTCGAGCGCCATCATCCGCAACAACATCATCACCGGCAGCGCCGGTTACGGCATCCGCATCGCCGGCGGTTCGATCTCAACGGAATCGTACAACCTGATCACCGACGCGGTCACTGGGCCGGCCAACCTCGGCGGCCGGGCCAATTTCGCGCTCGACGCGAGCGATCTCAACGACGATCCGCTGTATCGGGATTCGGCAAACGGCGATTTCCGCCTGACATCACCGACCAGTCCGGCGATCGATGCCGGTCTCGATTTCGGATTGACGCAGCCCGACGTGAACGGCGCTGATGCCGGAAAATACGGCGGCACCGCGCCTGATATCGGCACCTTGGAGATCTGGGCGCCGGTCAGCAACCCGCCCACCGATCTGCAGGCCGTGTCCGCGCAGTCCGGTGGCCTGAGCCTGAACAGCGACGGCGGCAACGACGCCTACGTGATCGCCGACGACGGCGGTGCGATCATGGGTGGCCTCACGGCACTGACCGCAGAGATCCGGTTCTCGTCGACGGCCAATGCCGATACGCAACCGCTGCTGACCTACGCGACAGCGACCACGGACAAGGAGCTGTCGATACTGCTCCACGATTCCGGCGACCTTAGGCTCTGGCTGGCAGAATCGTCGGCTCACTCTTCCGCGATCGATTACCGGTCGCTGGCCGACGGCGACGCCCATACGCTGTCGTTCAGTTGGGACAACGGCAGTGGCGACTGGGCCATCTATGTCGATGGTGCCGTAGTCGACAGCGGCACCGGCCTGGCCAGCGGTCAGACACTCGATGGCGGCGGTGCGATCGTGTTCGGCCAGGATCAGGACTCCCTCGACGGTGGCTATTCATCGACGCAGGTGTTCGACGGCACCTTGTACGATGCCCGGATCTTCAGCGACGCTCGCACTGCGTCCGAGATCGCCGCGAGCTACGCGAGCGAGCTTGTCTACGACGAGCAGGGCATGCTGGCGAACTGGCGCTTCGACAACCTCTCGACCGACGGTGTCGTGACCGATACGGTCAGCGGCAACAACCTCACCGTGCAGCATGCCAGCGGCACCGGGTTCACGACCAGCACACCGACGCTGACGTTTGCCGTAGACGACAATGCCGCCGATGGCAGCGTGGTCGGCTCCGTCGCAGGCACCGACCCAGAGCGCGACGTATTGATCGCATCGCTGTTGGCCAGTGAGTCCAACCTGCGTTACAACGCCGAGACGGGCAAGTTCTACGAAATCGTCGGTGGCGCGCACTTCTGGGGTGACGCTAGGACGGCAGCAGAATCGTCGACGCTCAATGGCGTGTCCGGACAGCTCGTGACGATCCGCTCGGCCGCGGAAAACGCGTTCTTGACGGATCTCGTGAACAGTACCATCGGCTACTCCGTCTGGATCGGTGCTACCGATGCAACGGTCGAGGGTGAATGGCGATGGGTCGACGGCGGCAGCGAGGCCGATCTGTTCTGGCTCGGCGACGAGAACGGATCCAACCCGGCAGGGGTGTACCACAACTTTGCTGCGGGACAACCGAATGACGTCGGCAACAACGAAGATGTCGCTCGACTCGATACCAACGGCACCTGGCTCGACGGCGATCATGACAATCACGACTATTACGGCTACATCATCGAGTGGAATGCCGACGACGTGCTCGACAACGCCGGCCCCGTCGACGAGCAACCGCTGACCTACACGATTGCGTCGCAGACAGTCGCCGGAGCATTCGCGATTAACGCCGACAGCGGCCAGGTCAGCGTCGCCAACGGCTCGTTGCTCGACGCTTCGGCCAACGCGACGCACACGGTCACGGTGCGCGTGACCGATGTCGACGGCAATACCTACGACGAGGCGTTCACGATTGCGCTTACCAGCACCGCGCCGACCGATCTGCTGAGCGTGTCGACGCAGTCCGGCGGCCTGAGTCTCAACGAGGACGGCGGCAACGATGCCTATCTGATCGCCGACGATGGTGGCGCGATCTTCGGCGGCATGACGGCATTGACCGCCGAAGTGCGGTTCGCGATGGACGCCTTCCCGAACAGCACCAACTTCTTCTCTTATGCCACGTCCGGAGACGACAACGTCGTCAAGTTCAACATCCGCGATAACGGCGACCTGAGCTTCGCGATCAACAGCAACTATGCGTTCTCGTCGGCGATGGACTATCGCACCTTGGCCGATGGCGATCCGCATACCCTGTCGGTGACGTGGGACAGCAGCGGCGGCCTTTGGGAGATGTTCGTCGACGGCGCCTCGGTTGATAGCGGCAGCGGCCTGCAATCCGGTGCGACGCTGGCCGGTGGCGGCACGCTGGTCATGGGCAATGACCAGGACAGCGTCGACGGCGGTTACGATACGACGTCCGAGGCGGCGGCGACGCTCTACGACGCGCGCAT
>JASJCU010000030.1 GCA_030065815.1 Gammaproteobacteria bacterium
GCCGAGAAGCGCAGGGAACCCCTCGCCAACGGCGAGGGGCAAGTCGTCGGGGGCCTTTTCTTTTGGGTACTTTTCTTTGGGCAAGCAAAGAAAAGTACCGCGGGTGCGCGCCGCCGCGCGCATCAAACTGGTCCTGACGCGAAGCGGCAACCAACCAACGGAATATCGCGGTGGAAGAAATCACCGACCTCGACATCGCCATCTTCGGCGCCGGAATCGCCGGCCTGTGGACCCTGGCGCGGCTGCAACAGGCTGGCTACCGCGTCGCGCTGTTCGAACGCGATGCGCTGGGCGGCATACAGTCGATCGCGTCGCAGGGCATCATCCACGGCGGCACCAAGTACGCGCTGACCGGCAGGCTGACCGGGTCGGCGATGGCGATCGGCGAGATGCCCGGCATCTGGCGCGCGGCACTCGCCGGCGACGGCGAGATCGACCTGCGCGACGTGCGCATCCTGTCGCCGCACCAGTACCTGTGGACCACCGGTTCGCTGAGCTCGGGCATGGCCGGCTTCTTCGCCGGCAAGGTCATGCACAGCCGCATGCAGCCGCTCGAACGCGGCGCTTATCCGCCGCCGTTCGACGATCCGGCGTTTCGCGGCCAGGTCTACCGGCTCGACGAACCGGTGCTCGATCCACGCTCGCTAATCCAGGTGCTCGGCGAGCGCTGTGCCGGCAGCTGCCATCGCGTCGCCGGTATCCCCGATTTCGCCCGCGACGACGACGGCTGGCGATGCGCGCTGCCGGCCGGCCCGGTGGTCCGCGCGCGCCACGTCGTGCTCGCCGCCGGGCGCGGCAACGCGCAGCTGCTGGCCGCGCTCGGCCACGACACGCCGCGGATGCAGACCCGGCCGCTGCACATGCTGATGCTGCGCGGTGCGCTGCCGATGCTGCACGCGCACTGCCTCGGCGCGAGTGCCAACCCGCGCCTGACCGTGACCAGCTACCCGCTCGAGCATGGCCAGGTCGTCTGGTACCTGGGCGGGCAGGTCGCCGAGGAGGGCAGCGGGCGCGATCGCGACGCGCAGATCCGCGCCGGCCGCGACGAGCTGGCGGCGCTGCTGCCGTGGCTGCGCAATGACGACGCGCAGTGGGCGACGCTCGAGATCGACCGCGCCGAGATCGCGACGCCGGGCGGGCGGCGACCCGACGACGCCTATGTCGGCAGCCGCGACGGCGTGATCACGTGCTGGCCGACCAAGCTGGCATTCGCGCCGCGGGTCGCGCGCCTGGTCGGCGACGCGATCGCTGCCGACGGCGTCGCGCCGGCGGGCCGCGACGGCCCCGCGATCGATCTGCCGCCACCACCGCTGGCGTCGCTGCCGTGGGACGGAGAGCTGGCATGGAGCTGAGGCCGCTCGGCAGCACCGGCCTGCAGGTCAGCCCGCTCGGTCTCGGCACCGTCAAGTTCGGGCGCAACCAGCAGGTCAAGTACCCGCGGCCGTTCGCGCTGCCGGATGACCGGGCGGTACTGTCGCTGCTCGCGCTGGCGCGCGATCTCGGCCTCAACCTGCTCGACACCGCGCCGGCCTACGGCAGCAGCCAGCAGCGTCTCGGCAGGCTGCTCGGCGCGGCACGCCGCGACTGGGTCATCGTCTCCAAGGTCGGCGAGGTCTTCGCCGACGGCGTGTCGCGTTTCGACTTCTCGTACGCGCACACCGTCGCCAGCGTCGAGCACAGCCTGCGCACGCTGCGCACCGATTACCTCGACTGCGTGCTCGTGCATTCCGACGGCGATGATGGCGCGATCTTCGACGACGGCGCCGCCATCGACGCGCTGCGCGAGCTCCAGCGACGCGGCCTGGTGCGCGCGATCGGCATGTCGAGCAAGACCGTCGACGGCGGCCTGCGTACGGTCGCCGAACTCGACGTCGTCATGGCGACCTGCAATCTGGCCTACAACGACGAGCTGCCGGTCCTCGAGGCCGCGGCCGCGCGCGGCAAGGGCGTGCTGATCAAGAAGGGGCTGATGAGCGGTCACGTCGCCGACGCGGACATGGTCGAGCGGTCGTTCGCGCACGTGTTCGCGCAGCCCGGGGTGTCGAGCATGATCGTCGGCACGATCGACCCCGCGCACCTGCGCGACAATGTCGCGGCACTGCAGCGCGCGCTGGAGTCGCTGGCGTGATCCGGCGCCTGTACACGCTGCTTTTGTACCTGCTGCTGCCGCTGGTGCTGCTGCGCCTGCTGTGGCGCAGCCTCAAGGCCCCGGCCTACCGGCGTCGCTGGGCCGAGCGCTTCGGCATCTTCGCCGCTCCGCGCGGCTGGGGCGGGATCTGGGTGCACGCGGTGTCGGTCGGCGAGGTGCAGGCAGTGCTGCCGCTGATTCGGCGGCTGCGCGACGACAACCCGGCCCTCGCGCTGACCGTGACGACGACCACGCCGACCGGCTCGGCGCGCGTCGTCGAGCAGCTCGGCGACCAGGTGTTCCACGTCTACCTGCCGTACGACCTGCCGGCGGCGTTGTCGGCGTTCCTGCGCCGCGTGCGGCCGCGCGTGCTGCTGATGGTCGAGACCGAGGTCTGGCCGAACCTGCTGCACGCCTGTCGCCGCCACGGTGTCTACACGCTGCTCGCCAACGCCCGCCTGTCCGACAAGTCGGCGCGGCGCTACGCGCGCCTCGGCAGCTTCACGCGGCAGACGTTCGCCAACATCGACTGCATCGCCGCGCAGGCCGAGGCCGATGCCGTACGCTTCCGCGACCTGGGCGTCGCCGCCGAGCGGGTGATCGTCACCGGCAGCATCAAGTTCGACATGCGCATCCCGGCGAGCCTCGAGGAACGGGTCGAGGTGCTGCGCCGTGACTGGGGCGGGCGCCCGGTCTGGGTCGCCGGCAGCACCCACGAGGGCGAGGACGAGCTGGTGCTGTTCGCCCATCACACGGTGCTGGCGCGCTTCCCGAACGCGCTGCTGATCCTGGTGCCGCGCCACCCGGAGCGCTTCGAGCGCGTCGCCGGGCTGTGCAAGCGCGAGCGCCTGCGCTTCGCGCGCCGTTCACGCCCCGGCGACTACGGCGAACAGACCCAGGTCTTTCTCGGCGACACGATGGGCGAGCTGCCGGTGCTGCTCGGTTCGGCCGACGTCGCGTTCATCGGCGGCAGCCTGGTGCCGACCGGTGGCCACAACATGCTCGAGGCCGCGGCCCAGGGCGTGGCCGTGTGTTTCGGTCCGCACGTGTTCAATTTCTCGACGATCAGCCAGCTGCTGATCGACGAGGGCGCCGCGGCCCAGGTCGACAGCGACAAGGCGCTCGGCGACCAGGTGACCCGCTGGTTCGCCGATGCCAGCCTGCGCGCCGAGGCCGGCGAGAACGGCCGCCGCGTGGTCGCGCAGAATCGCGGCGCGCTGGAGCGGCTGCTGGCGCTGCTGCCGCTGCGCTGACGCTTCTCATCAATTCTTTTTATCACTCAAGGCCCGCTCCTGATCGCCGTGGCCGCACGAGTTGCCGAAGCTGCGACCTGGCGCATATTTCGGCAATCGCGCTGTGATATAAACCTCGTTCCTATCCCCGTGATGTGGTGCGGTGGCTGGGACCACCCGCGCCTGAGCACCCGGCCCCGTTGCCGCTCACCCGGCCATTCGCCTGGTGCCGTCGAGCAGCGCGTAAACCAAGCAGTAACAGGAGGACCCTGTATGGAGTCACTGAAATCTTTCAATCGCACCGGTCTGGCGCTTGCGATCACGGTCGCAGCGGCGCACAGCTGGGCGCAACCGGTCGACGCGACCAAGACACTGCCGAACGCCAAGCCCGGCGAGTGTTATGCGAAAGTCGTGATCCCGGCGCAGTACAAGACCGAGAACGTCGACGTCACGATGCGCGAGGCCTCGGTACGCTACGAGACCGTGCCGGCCAAGTACGCGATGGTCGAGGAGAAGGTCCTCGTCAAGGAAGCGGCGAAGAAGATCGTGCCGGTCCCGGCCGAGTACGAGGTCGTCAAGGAGACCGTCGAGCTCGCACCGGCGAGCAAACAGTGGCTCGCCGGCAAGTCGCGCAAGTCCATGCCGGCCAGTCCGGCGCTGCTGGCATCGATCACGGGCAGCGGCGTCAAGCTCGACCAACAGCAGGTCGGTGCATGCCTCAGCGAGTACTACGTGCCGGCACAGTACAAGCAGGAAGACGTGCGCGTGCTCAAGACCGCGGCCTTCGACAAGATCGAGGTCGAGCCGGCCGCGTACGAGTGGGCCGAGGAGAAGGTGTTGGTCAAGGAGGCCAGCAAGAAGATCGTCGAGGTCCCGGCAGAGTTCGAGACCGTGACCGAGAAGGTACTGGTCAAGCCGGCGACCACAGCGTGGAAGCAGGGTCGCGGCCTGGTCGAGCGCATCGACAACACGACCGGCGAGATCATGTGCCTGGTCGAGATCCCGGCACAGTACAAGACCGTCGAGCGCAAGGTCATCAAGACCGCGGCGACGACCAAGGAGGTCGAGATCCCGGCCGAGTACGCGATCCAGAAGGTGCGCAAGCTGGTCAAGCCGGCGCAGGAGCGTAGGGTCAAGATCGAGCCGACCTACGAGACCGTCAAGAAGACCGTCAAGGTCGCCGACGAGAAGTTCTTCTGGCACCCGGACTGGGAAGACAAGCCGAAGGCGCGTGCCACCGGCAACACCGTTTGCCTGCGCGAAACGGCGGCCAAGATGGCGACGATCGAACAGCGCAAGGTCAAGACCCCGGCGACGATCCGCGAGGTCGAGATCCCGGCCGAGTACAAGACCGTCAAGGTGCGCAAGCTGGTGACTGCCGCCGAGCAGAAGAAGGTCGATATCCCGGCCGTCGTCGAGACGGTCGCCAAGCGCGTCAAGGTCAGCGACGAGCGCCTCGAGTGGCGCAGCGTGCTGTGTGAGACCAACATCACCGGCCGCATCATGACCGACCTGCAGAAGGCGTTGAAGGACGCCGGCTTCAACCCCGGGCCGATCGACGGCCAGGTCGGTGCGCAGACCCTGCGTGCGGTCGACAACTACCAGCGCGCCAAGGGCCTGGAGCGCGGCGGCCTGACGCTGAACACGCTGGAATCGCTCGGCGTCAAGATCTGATCGCAGACCCCGCGGCGTACGCACGTCGACCCAGCAGCCCCGCCGCCGTGCGGGGCTTTTTTTTGCACCCGGTCGATTCGCCGGACAGGGTCGCGAGGCCGCCGAACAGATCGCCCGCGTGCTGCGGACCGGATTGGCGGGCGTGCGCAGCCCGGTGCCCGGTCGACCTGCCGCGCGGTCGCAGGTCGCGTTTTCGTCGACCGGGTCGCAAAACGCCGCTGCGGCCCCGGAACCTCGGTCCCGGTCAGCGGTCTATTGTGCAGTGCACCATTTTGGGTGGTGCCAGGGCGGGGTCGCGGTACCCAGTCCCACCAGCGGTATTCGGAGGAGACGGTATGAAGTTCAACCACGACTACGTCAAAGAGGTCCGCCTGTCGGCCGAGGAGCGCGTGCGCGTGCGCCTGCTGCGGGCCACCGACAAGCAACGCCTGCGTGAGGGTTTCGATGCGCTGTCGGCGGCGTCGCGCCAGAAGCGCTTCTTCGGTGGCAAGCACGCGCTGAGCGACGGCGAGTTGCGCTACCTGACCGAGGTCGACCAGGTCGACCACGTCGCCATCGGTGCCGTCATGCTCGACGCCGCCGGTGACGAGGGCGCCGGCGCCGGCGTCGCGCGCTTCGTTCGCCTGCCCGCGGAGACGACCGTCGCCGAGGTCGCGCTGACGGTGATCGATCGGATGCAGGGCCGGGGCATCGGCCGCCTGCTGCTGCGCCTGCTCGTCGAGGCCGCCGTCGAACGCGGCATCGAGCGTTTTCGTTTCGAATGCCTGGCGCACAACCAGGAGATGCACCGCCTGGTGCAGACGACCTGCGACGTGGTCGGGTACGTCAACGACGATGACGTGATCGTCGCCGAGGTGGCGCTGCCGGACCGCGATCGCGCCTCGCCCGACCTGTCGCACGAGGCGTTCGAACGGCTGTACGCGCTGTTGCGCGGGTTCGCGGTGCAGGCGATCGCGCTGCAGATGCACACCGGTATCGACACCGTGCGGCGCACGCTCGACCTGGCGCTCGGCAGCGGCCAGCGCACGCACACCGCGGCGCCCGATCGCGAGTCGCGCGGGCCGGCCGACCAGTAGGAACCGCACGCCAGGCGCGCGGCGCCGCGACGGCGATCAGGCGCGGCGTGCGGCCATCGCGGCACCGATCCGCGCCAGCTGCGCGGCGTCGAGCAGCGTCGCGGCACGCGGCAGCAGCGCGCTGTCCTCACGCGCGACGTGGGCGCGACAGCTCGCGCTGAACGGCATGCCGACCGCGCGCAGTCCGTCCGGGTCGGCGCGCCCTGTCTTCAGTTCGGCGAGGGCCGCGGCGAGCTGTGCCCAGTTTGCATCGAGGGCGGCGTGGTCGCGGCGCAGCGTGTCGATCAGTCGCGCCAGCCCGGCATCGTCTGCGAGCAGCGGGAACAGGTCCTGCTCTTCGTTGCAGTGGTGCAGCGGCGCCGCGTCGGCGAAGTAGCGCCGGACCCGTTCAGCGGCGACCAGGGCCTCGTGATCGATGCCGTGCCGGGCGATCCAGTCGGGGAGGCGGTCGAGCAGCTCGCACTGTGCGAGCATGCGCTGGTGGCAGGCCGTGAGCATACCGAGCGGGTCGCCGAAATCCGGCGCCGGTTCGCCGAGCAGCGACATGGTCGTCTCTCAGTACGTCGCCATCTGGCGGTCGACGTCGCGTGCCCAGGCAGCGACGCCGCCGGCCAGGTTGATGACATTGGTGAAGCCCTGGTAGTCGAGATACATCGCGACCTGGCGGCTGCGGATGCCGTGATGGCAGATCACGACCGTCTCGCGTTGCGGATCGAGGGCGTTCAGCGATGCCGGCAGCTGGCCCATCGGGATCAGCTGTGAGCCGTCGATGTGACAGATACGGAACTCCCAGGGCTCGCGGACGTCGAGCAGCAGCGGGTCACTGTCGCCGTGCGCGAGGTGGTCGCGCAGCTGGGTCGGGGTGAAGTCGCGCACGCCCGGCGGCTGTCAGAACTCGAATCTGTCCGGCTGCGGCGCATGCTGCAGCGGCGGCAGCACGGTCTCGAACAGCGATTCGGTCCAGCGCTCGCCGTCGGCGTTGCGGCTGACCAGCAGCGCCTCCATGGCCGGCGCCTCGCCGACGACGACGAACATGCGCCCGCCGGGTTTGAGCAGCTGTTCGAGGGCGTCGACATGGACCGGCAGCGAACCGGTGACCGCGATGACGTCGAACGACTGCGGCGCGATGCTCGCGGCCAGGCCATTGCCGACCACCAGCTCGACGTTTTCGACGCCGAGCTCGGCCAGCCGGTGGGCCGCGGCCTCGCTGAGCCCGGCGTCGATCTCGTAGCTGGTCACGGTGCCGCCGAGGTGGGCCAGGCAGGCCGCCGTAAAGCCGCTGCCGGTGCCGATCTCGAGCACGCTGTCACCGGGGCGGACGTCGAGTGCCTGCAGCATGCGTGCCTCCTGGACCGGCTTCATCATCGTCTGGCCGGCACCGATCGGCACGGCGATGTCGGCATAGGCCAGGCCCTGGTAGTCGGCGCCGACGAAGCGCTCGCGGGGGACCTGTTCGAACGCGCCGAGCACGCGTTCGTCGATCACCTCCCACGGGCGGATCTGCTGCTCGATCATGTTGAAGCGGGCGGTATCGAGATCGTTGGCGAGCATGGTCGGGCTCCGGATTGCACCGTCAATGGACTGCAGGCGGCTAGCCTACGACCTGTGCGGGAGCGGAGCAAGTCCCTGAACCCGATGCGTTTTCTGGCCGAGTATGAAGTTTTTTGATGGCTTGCCCTGGGTCGCGCCCGCGCGCGCTCGCCAGGCCGGCCCACAGCCGCGCCGTTACCCGGGAAATCGGCTGTGGTGGTGGCCATACCGCACTGGTACAGTCGGGTTTTCGAACGCGCCGTCCCCGCGCCTCGACGCCGCGGCATCTTGGCTGGCCGGGGTGACCGGCCGACAGGGACCGTCTAATCCGGTCCGGCCGGGACCGGCGGCGGCTGTGCGGCGAGCGGACGCGCGGTGGGCGTGCGCGGCCGAACCAACGCCCCGCCAGAGATGACGGGGCCGGGGCCCGGTGAGTGCCCCGATCTGCGCCAGGACGGCGCAACGAGAACGACGCAGCTAGGGGTGCCCGCGGTGACGGGCTGAGAGAGTCCCTTCGAACCTGACCCAGCTAGGACTGGCGGAGGAAAGCTGAGAACGACGCAGCGCGCGTTGTCTCCGCTTTCGCACCACGGAGACAACACATGAGCGCAATCCCGGAAGATTTCATCAACAAGACCAACGCGCTGTCGGACGAGGTCACGCGGCCGTTCGCCGGTTCGCGCAAGGTTTACGTGCGCGGATCGCGTGACGACATCCGCGTGCCGATGCGCGAGATCGCGCAGGCGCCGACGCCGGCCAGCTTCGGTGCCGAGGACAATCCACCGATCACGGTCTACGACACGTCTGGCCCGTTCACCGACCCTGACGTCGCCGTCGACCTGCTGAAGGGCATGCCCGATGTGCGCTCGACGTGGATCGCCGAGCGCGCCGATACCGAACAGCTCGACGGGCCGACCTCGGAATACGGCCGGGCGCGCCAGCAGGACCCGGATCTCGCCCACCTGCGCTTCGAGCACGTGCGTGCGCCGCGCCGTGCGAAACCCGGCCGCAACGTCACGCAGATGCACTACGCGCGCCAGGGCGTCGTCACGCCGGAGATGGAGTTCGTCGCGATCCGCGAGAACCAGCGTCTCGACGCGATGCGTGCCGATCCGCGCTACGCCAAGCTGCTCAAACAGCACCCCGGGGAATCGTTCGGTGCCAGGCTGCCCGAGCAGATCACGCCCGAGTTCGTCCGTGACGAGGTCGCCTCGGGCAGGGCGATCATCCCGGCCAACATCAACCACCCGGAGCTCGAGCCGATGATCATCGGCCGCAACTTCCGCGTGAAGATCAACACCAACATCGGCAACTCCGCGGTCATGTCGTCGATCGAGGAGGAGGTCGAGAAGATGGCCTGGTCGGCGCGCTGGGGCGGCGACACGCTGATGGACCTGTCGACCGGCAAGAACATCCACGAGACGCGCGAGTGGATCCTGCGCAACGCGCCGATGCCGATCGGCACGGTGCCGATCTACCAGGCGCTGGAGAAGGTCAACGGCAAGGCCGAGGACCTGACCTGGGAGATGTTCCGCGACACCCTGATCGAGCAGGCCGAGCAGGGCGTCGACTATTTCACGATCCACGCCGGCGTGCTGCTGCGTTACGTGCCGCTGACCGCCGAGCGCGTCACCGGTATCGTCTCACGCGGCGGTTCGATCATGGCCAAGTGGTGCCTCGCGCACCATAAAGAGAACTTCCTGTACACGCATTTCGAAGACATCTGCGAGATCATGAAGGCCTACGACGTGTCGTTCTCGCTCGGCGACGGCCTGCGCCCGGGCTCGATCGCCGACGCCAACGACGCGGCCCAGTTCGGTGAGCTCGAGACCCTCGGCGAGCTGACCAGGATCGCGTGGCAGCACGACGTGCAGGTCATGATCGAAGGCCCCGGCCACGTACCGATGCAGATGATCAAGGAGAATATGGACAAGGAGCTCGCCGACTGTTTCGAGGCACCGTTCTACACGCTCGGCCCGCTGACCACCGACATCGCGCCCGGCTACGATCACATCACGTCTGGCATCGGCGCCGCCAACATCGGCTGGTACGGTACGGCGATGCTGTGTTACGTGACGCCGAAGGAACACCTCGGCCTGCCGAACAAGGCGGACGTGCGCGAGGGCATCATCACCTACAAGCTCGCCGCGCACGCCGCCGACCTCGCCAAGGGCCTGCCAGGGGCGCAGGTCCGCGACAATGCGCTGTCGAAGGCGCGTTTCGAGTTCCGCTGGGAAGACCAGTTCAACCTCGGTCTGGACCCGGAGCGCGCGCGCGAGTACCACGACGAGACCCTGCCCAAGGACTCGGCCAAGGTCGCGCATTTCTGCTCGATGTGCGGCCCGCACTTCTGCTCGATGAAGATCACGCAGGATGTCAGGGACTACGCCGCCGCGCACGCGTTCAAGGACGTGGCGGTCGCCGTCGAGGAGGGCATGAAACAAAAGGCCGACGAGTTCCTGGCGCAAGGCGGCGAGATCTACCAGAAACAGTGATCGCCCAAGTGTCGGTGATGTACACGGATCGCGGCGGCCGGCGCGCGCCGCGACCGGCACCCCGCGGCCGCTCGACCGGTCACCGGTTCGCGGGCAGCGATGTCGCGCCGGCGCGGGGGCGGCGCTACAGGGCCGGGGCGCACGGTCGCAGCGGCGACGGGATCCATCGACAACCCTAGCCACGGGTCCACGCCGCGCCGTCGGCTCGCCGGCCCACCGCCGGCGCATCCGCAACGCCGCCGGGTCGGTGGAAACTGCGTCGCTGGCCGGCCGCGCGCGCCTGCGTGCCCGGCGCGCGGCGTTTCTGGCTGCGACGCCTGCGCGGCACGGCAGCGACGTCCGCTCGGGGACCGGCGCCGCTTCGCGCCTGGCGCCGCTCGCCGCTAGCGCCGGATACCTTGCGCGACGCACCAGCAACGTGCCGATGTGCACTGCGCTCGCAGCAACCGCCACGGCCCTCGGGTTGCAGTCGTCGTCGGCTGCCGGCACGCTGTCGGTCGAACCGAAACTGTGAGCCCGCGAACGATGACCGGTCCCGACCCCGCACTGCGCCGTATCCGCTGGATCCTGATCGGCTCGGCGATGCTGCTGGTGTTGTGGCAGTCGCTTCCCTGGGTGCAGCGCCAGCTGATCCAGATCGACGCCGAGCCGCGCAGCGTCGCCGCGCGTGGCGACCTGGCCGCCGACGAGCAGGCGACGATCGCGATCTTCGAAAGGACCAGTCCGTCGGTCGTGTTCATCACGACACGCCAGCGCGTCGTGAACATGTGGACACGCGATGTCACGAGCGTCAGGCGCGGCTCCGGTTCCGGTTTCTTCTGGGACGAGTTCGGGCACGTGGTCACCAACAACCACGTCATCGAGGGCGCCTCCGAGGCGATCGTCAGCCTGAACGACGGCCGCAGCTACCGTGCCGTGCTGGTCGGCCGCAGCCCGGCTCACGACCTCGCGGTGCTGCGCATCAACGTGCCGTTCGATCGCCGCCCGCCGATCCCGCTCGGTACCAGCGGCGACCTGCGCGTCGGCCAGAAGGTGTTCGCGATCGGCAACCCGTTCGGCCTCGACTATTCGCTGTCCGGCGGCCTGGTCTCGGCGCTCGACCGGTCGATCGATGACGACGACGGCGGCAGGATCGAGCACCTGATCCAGACCGATGCGGCGATCAATCCGGGCAATTCGGGCGGGCCGCTGCTCGACAGTGCGGGTCGCCTGATCGGCATCAATACCGCGATCTACAGCCCTTCCGGTGCGTACGCCGGTATCGGCTTCGCGGTTCCGGTCGACACCGTGAACCGGGTCGTACCGCAGCTGATCGCCGAGGGCCGCTACGTGCGGCCGACGCTCGGCATCTCGGTCGACGAGGATGTCAATCGCAGGCTGGCGCGGCGGCTCGACGTCGAGGGTGTGGCGGTGCTGCGGGTCGAGCCGGGTTCCGGGGCGGACATCGCCGGCCTGCAGGCGTTCTCGGTCGACAGCGGCGGCGACATCGTGTCCGGCGACATCATTCGCGCCGTCGACGGCAAACCGACGACCGACGTCACGACGCTGCTGTCGGTCCTCGACAGCTACGCGATCGGCGACGTGGTGTCGGTCACGGTCTGGCGCGACGGTCGTGAACGGAGCGTGACGATTACGCTCGGCGGTGGCGGCTGATCGGCGCCGTCGCCCGGTGCCGCCGCCACGGACCGGGCGCAAGCGCGCCGGATCGGGGTGATTCGATGGTCGGCTGGGTACGTCATTGCGGCTTCGTCGTCGGCGTGCTGTGCAGCGGCATGCTCGGCGCGGCCGACGGGCGCCGCGACGACGACTGTCAGCGTCATGCACAGGCCGAGCGCGCCGACATCGCGCAGCCCGGTGAGACCCGTGTCCAGCTCGGGCCGCGGCCGTACTTTCTCGTTGGCGACATGGCCCGGTCACGGCTCAAGCGCCGGCTCGAACGCTGCGCCGGAGGACCGTTCCGACCGACCGATTTCTCGATCGGGCACCGCGGCGCGCCACGCCAGTTTCCGGAACACACCGAGGAGTCGTACCGCGCCGCCGCGCGCATGGGCGCCGGCATCGTCGAATGCGACGTGACCTTCACGCGCGATCGCGAGCTGGTCTGCCGGCATTCGCAGTGCGACCTGCATACCACGACCAATATCCTGCTGACGTCGCTGGCCGCCAAGTGTTCGGTGCCTTTCGAGCCGGCCGATCCGGCGACCGACACCCCCGCCAGCGTGAAGTGCTGTACCAGCGACCTGACGCTCGACGAGTTCAAGTCGTTGAAGGGAAAGAGGGACGGGGCCGATGCACTGGCGACGACCGTCGAGGCGTACGTCGCTGGCACCACCGACCCACCGACCGACGGGTATCCGGATACCGACGAGACCGGCGGCCACGGTACGCTGCTCAGCCACAAGGAGAGCATCGCGTTGTTCCGGGAGCTCGGTGTCAAGATGGCGCCAGAGCTCAAGTCGCCAGGCGTCGCGATGCCGTTCCAGGGCAGCTACACACAGCAGGACTACGCCCGGCAGATGATCGAGGAATACCGTAGTGCCGGTGTTGCGCCGCGCGATGTCTGGGCGCAGTCGTTCAGCCTCGCCGACGTCGAGTACTGGATCGCCAACGCGCCGTGTTTCGGCAGGCAGGCGGTGTACCTGGATGCGTCCTACGAACGCGACGACTTCGCGGCGTTCATGGGCAGCGAGGCGATGTTGCGCGACTACATGGCGGATCTGGTGCGCCGTGGTGTGCCGATCGTCGCACCGCCGATGTGGATGCTGCTGACGACCGACGACGGCGGCCGCATCGTGCCGTCGCAGTACGCGCACGCCGCGCGGCGCGCCGGGCTCGATATCGTCACCTGGACGATCGAGCGCACCGACCTGACCGACGGTGCCACGGGCGACTGGTACTTTGGCAGCGCGCTGCCGGAGGCGTCGCTGGAAGGCGTCATCGACCGACCCGGCGACCGCTACCTGGTCCTCGACGTGCTGGCCCGCGAGGTCGGCATCGTCGGGATCTTCAGCGACTGGCCGGCGACCGTGACCTATTTCGCGAACTGCATGGGGCTGCGCTGACCGCGCCGTCGGTCACCGGCCATCACCGTCACCGTCACCGTCGACGTCGCGTGGCAGCAGTTCGTCGACCGCGGCCACGGCCAGCGACAGGATCGCGAAGTCGAACACCTTGCCGGCCTTCAGTTCCGCGACGAGCTGCGCGTGGCGGTCGAGCATCGCGCGGTTCTGCTGGCTCCACTGCTCGAGAATGCCGCGCGGGCTGGCCGCCTTGCGCGGGCAACGCAGCACCGCCTCGGTGAGGTCGCGCTGCTGCCGATCGAGTGCGGCGGCTAGCTTGGTCCGTGCCAGCAGGTGCCAGTGCGTGTGTACGCCCAGCGCCGCGATCTGGCGACGTGTCCAGTCGAGTTCGAGCTGATGGTTCAATGCGGAATGCACCCAGGCGGTCGCGGCGATGTCGCTGTCGGTCGCGCGCGCCACGTCGACGATGTCGAGCGCCGCGGCCATCGGCGCGAGCCCGGCGACCGACTTGGCGATGTCGAGCGGGACGCCGGCGGCGCCGAACTGTCGGGCGCGGCGGTTGAAGTCGGCCTTGTCCTTCGTCGCGAGCGGCCGCGGCAGTGCGTCCCAGAGCTCGGTCACGCCGCTGCGGAAGCGCTCGCTCAGAGTCTGCATGTCGAGACAGCGCCGGTAGGCGCGCAGCAGGCCGGTCAGCGTGTGCTCGAGGAAACCCGCCAGCGCCGTCAGCATGTCGATCTGCACGCGCGCCGCGACCTGGTTGTCGAGCGACTCGATCTGTGCGCAGAGCCGGTCGGTGGCGAAGATGTCGCTGACGACCAGGTACGCGCGCGCGACGTCGGCGATGTCGCAGCCGGTCTGTTCGCGAACGCGGAAGCCGATCCCCGGTCCGACGTGATCGACGACCTCGCGGGCGATCGCCGTCGCGACGATCTCGCGGCGCAGCGGGTGGCCGCTGATCTGCGCCGGGTAGCGCTCGCGCAGCTGCGGCGGGAAATAGCGCACCAGGCGTTCGCGGACATACGGATCGTCGGGGACCGTGGACTCGACGACGGCCTCGTAGTAGTTCATCTTGCTGTACGCGAGCAGTACCGAGATCTCCGGCTTGCTCAGCCCCTTGCCGGCCGCCTGACGCTCGGTGATCGCCTTGCGGTCCGGCAGTCCTTCGAGCGCGCGGTCGAACCCTCCCTTTTGCTCGAGCAGCTCGATGAAGCGTGCCTGCTCGTACAGGCGGTCCGCGCCGGCGGCCGCGACGACGCTGATCGCCCGGGTTTGTGCGTAGTTGTCGGCGAGCACCAGCGCGGCGACGTCGTCGGTCATGTCGACCAGCAGCTGGTTGCGCTGCTTGGTCGTCAGGTCGCCGTCGGCGACCAGCTGGTCGAGCAGGATCTTGATGTTGACCTCGTGATCCGAGCAGTCGACGCCGGCCGAGTTGTCGATCGCGTCGGTGTAGATCTGTCCGCCGCCCAACGCGTACTCGATCCGTGCCAGCTGCGTAAAGCCGAGGTTGCCGCCTTCGCCGACGACCCGGCAGCGCAGCTCGGTCGCATCGACGCGCACGCCGTCGTTGGCCTTGTCGCTCGCCTGCGCATGACTCTCGTGCGAAGCCTTGACGTAGGTGCCGATGCCGCCGTTCCACAGCAGGTCGACCGGCGCCCTGAGGATCGCCTGGATCAATGCGTTCGGCGTGATCCGGTCGACGTCGAGCCCGAGCAGCGCCCGTATCTCTGCCGTCAACGGCAGCGACTTGGCGTCGCGCGAGTACACGTCGCCGCCCGCCGAGATCAGGTTGCGGTCGTAGTCGGCCCAGCCCGAACGCGGCAGCGCGAACAGGCGCTGGCGTTCGGCGAACGCACGCCCGGCGTCCGGGTCCGGGTCGATGAAGATATGGCGGTGGTTGAACGCGGCGACCAGGCGGATGTGCGGTGACAGCAGCATGCCGTTGCCGAACACGTCGCCGGACATGTCGCCGATGCCGACCACGCTGAACGGCTCGTTCTGGGTGTCGAGACCAAGCTCGCGGAAGTTGCGCTTGACCGACTCCCACGCGCCGCGCGCCGTGATGCCCATGGCCTTGTGGTCGTAGCCGGCCGAGCCGCCGGATGCGAACGCGTCGCCGAGCCAGAACGCGTAGTCGGCCGACACCCGGTTGGCGATGTCGGAGAACGTCGCCGTGCCCTTGTCGGCGGCGATCACGAGATAGGGGTCGTCGTCGTCATGGCGCACGACCCCCGGTGGCGGCAGCGGCCGGTTGCCGACCAGGTTATCGGTAAGGTCGAGCATGCCGCGCAACAGCGTCTGATAGCAGGCGACGACCTGTTGCATGAGCCGCTCGCGGTCGTCGGTGTCGATGCCGCGCTTGACGATGAAGCCGCCCTTCGAGCCGGCCGGCACGATCACGGTGTTCTTGACCATCTGCGCCTTCATCAGGCCGAGGATCTCGGTGCGGTAGTCTTCCATGCGGTCGGACCAGCGCAAGCCGCCACGGGCGACCCGGCCGCCGCGCAGGTGCACGCCCTCCATGTCGGCCGAGAACACGAAGATCTCGAACATCGGGCGTGGTTGCGGCATGCCGGGCACGCGCGTCGGATCGAACTTGAACGATAGGTACGGAACGGCCGCGGCGGCGCAGTCGTCGCGGAAGAAATTGGTGCGCAGCGTGGCCTGGATCAGGTGCAGGAAGCTGCGCAAGATACGATCTTCCTCGAGGCTGCTGACCGCCTCCAGGCATTGTTCGAACTTCTCCGCGGCCGCGTCGGTAGTGGCCGCGTCGCCGTCGGCAGCGGGGTCGAAGCGCAGGCGGAACACATGGTTGAGTACCTGGACGACGTCGGGATGGCGGTTGAGCACGGCGACCACGTAGTCCTGCGTGTAGGGCGCCTTGATCTGGTGCAGGTAGCGGCTGTAGGCGCGAAACACCAGCGCCTCGCGCCACGAGATCGCGGCACGCAGGATAAGGCCGTTGAAGCCGTCGTTGTCGATCGCCCCGGCCCAGGCACGCAGAAACGCGCTCGCGAACGCCTCGCGTCGGGCGTCGCCGAGGCCGGCATCGGCGGCGCCGGTCTGGCGGGTTGCGAAGTCGTGAATCCAGACCTCGCCGGCCGGGTGGCGAATGCGGTACGGCCGCTCACCGTGGACGCTGAGACCCATGTTCTCGAGTATCGGGATCGCCTGCGACAGCGCGACCGGGTGGCGTGGCGAGTACAGCCGCACGTGCAATGCCGCGCTGGCCTCGTCGATCGGCTGGTACAGGTGTAGCGCCAGGCCGTCGTCGCGACGCGCCCTTTCGATGCGTTCGATATCGCCGACGGCGATCCGCGGGTGGAAGTCGTCGCGGTAGCCGCTCGGAAAGGCGTGTGCGTAGGCATGCAGGTAGCGCGTCGCCAGGGCCTCGTCGACCTGGCCGTACAAGGCGTCACGCAGGCCGTCCTGCCAGGTCGTCGTCAGGTCGATGATCTGGCGTTCGAGGTCGTCGCTGTCGACGTCGGGCTCGGCGCCGGCCGGCATCCAGATCAGGAACGTGATGCGCGCGAGTATCGATTCGGAGAAATAGGTGTCGAAGACGACGTCGCTGCCGTCGAGCCGCACCATCAACAGCTGCTGGATGGCCAGTCGGACCTCGCGGCTGTAGCGCTCGCGCGGGATGTAGACCAGGCACGACACGAACCGCCGGAACGGGTCGCGGATCATGAACAGCCGCGTACGCTGGCGCTCTTGCAGGCTCAGTACGCCGAGCGTGGTCGCCAGCAGGTCGTCCCTGCCGGCCTGGAACAGTGCGTCGCGCGGGAAATTGTCGAGGATGTTGGTGACGACCCGGCCCGAGTGGCTGCGCGGCGACACCTCGGTCGCGGCGAACACCAGCTCGACCTTGCGGCGCAGTATCGGGATCTGGCGCGGCGGCGTGCTGTAGGCGGACGACGAGAACAGCCCGATCAGGCAGCTGACGCCGTCGACCTCGCCGGCCGGATTGCGATGCTTGATCGCGACGCAGTCGAGGTAGGCCGGGCGGTGGATCGTCGAGCGCGCATCGGCCTTGGTGATCAGCAGCTCGCTGTCGAACGCGCTGAGGTCGACGCCGAGCCCCGATATCCAGCGCGTGGCCAGCTCGTGGGCGCCTTCGCCGTCGCGCAGCACGCCGAGGCCGGAGTCGTCGGCGAACATCAGCGCGGCCTGCCTGTCGGCCGGGTCGAGGTCGAAGCGGCAGGTCGCGACGAACAGGAAATGATCGTTGATCATCCAGCTGAGGAAGGCCTGCATCTCCTCGGCATCGAACTGCGACGCCCGCGCCGGGACGTCCGCCAGGCCATCGCGCAACGTCTCGGCGACGTGCCGCATCTGCAGCCAGTCGGCGGTCGTGCGCTGCACGTCGTCGATGACCGAACGGACCAGCCGGGCCAGGGCGTCGAGCGCCTCGGCCGGCTGGCGGTCGACGTGCAGCTGGATCACGGCCTCGTCGGCGACGACGCCGTCGCCCTGGGTCGGCCGGGTGATGCGCGTGAGCAGGCCGCCGGCGTCGCGGGTGACCGCGAACACCGGGTGGATGGTCAGCTTGATCGCCATGCCGCGGCGGTTCAGCGCCGCCGAGATCGAGTCGACCAGGAACGGCATGTCGCCGGCGACGACCTCGACGATCGTGTCGCGGCTGCGCCAGCCGTAGTCTTCCTCGTTCGGGTTGTAGACGCGGACCTTGGCCTCGTCGGGGCGGCGCTGGCGCATCAGACGCCAGTGCGCGATCAGCGCGCCGAGCAGGTCGTGGGGATCGCGCTCGTCGAGGTCGCCGGGATCGATGTGGCGAAAATAGATCTTCAGCAGGTCGTGGATCTGGGCGGCCTCGAAGCCGCCGGCGCCGTCCGGCGGATTGTCGGCCAGCAGCTCGCTGAGCGTCACAATCAGCCGCGCACCGCTATCGGTCGACATCGGTCCTCCCGCTTGGCGTTGCGGTGCCGAGAAGGCGGCACCCGCTACTAGCATAGGCCGCGGACGGGGCTATGCCACGGGCGCGCGGCGGTCTCAGTCGGCGGCGGAGTACTCGACGGGTTCGATCTCGACGATCGACGCGGCGATATCGAAACCGTCATCGATCGCGAAACAACGCAGCACCGTGACCGCGGCCTGCAGCGGTGGCGTGATCGGGTTCGCGGGTCGCAGCGTCAGCTGCAGGTGTTCGCCGGCGCTCAGCTCGCGTGCGCTGACGAAGCGTACGCCGCTGGCGCTGAGGTCGCGCAGCTCGGCGGTTTCGTCGTTGGCGCTGCCGATCGGGCGGATCGCGACTGGGCAGTGCATCGCCATGCGTATGAAATCGCGTTTCTCGGAGTAGTCGATCATGCCATCTCTCCACAAGATGTTGGGTATCTGTAGGCCATCGGATACAACCTGTAGCGGAGACTAGCGCACCCGTGCCCGGCAATGGGGAATCTAGGTAGTGAGTTGCGCAGGCGCCGCCGGCGTAAGAGGATGCGTCGGAACCCGGTCGGTCGTGCACCGCCGCAGCGAACACGGAGAAACGCATGCTCAGACGAATCCGCGATTTTCTCGCGACGCCGCCGGCCGTCGGCGAAGACGACGAGGCGGCGCTGCACCTCGCCGCGGCGATGCTGCTGATCGAGGTCGCCAAGGCCGACCACAGCCTCGATGACGACGAGCTCGAACGCATGCGGGGCGTACTGGCGCGCAACTGGGGCCTCGGCGAGGACGAGCTCGCCGAGCTGCTGCGGGTCGCGCGCAATTCATCCGACACCAGCGTCTCGCTACACCGCCACATCGACCTGATCAATGCCAATTTCGCGCCGCAGCAGAAGGTCGACCTGGTGCGCGGGCTGTGGGAAGTGGCCTGTGCCGACGCGACGATCCACCACCACGAAGAGGCCCTGATCCGGCGGCTCGCCGACCTGCTGTACGTGTCGCACACGGACTTCATCCGTACCAAGCATCGGGTACTCGACGGCGAATGAGCGCAGCGCGCGGCTGGCACCGGCGGCCGGCGGCGGTCATTGTCGCCGCCGGCCTGATCGTGCTCGTCAGCATGGGCCTGCGCCAGTCGTTCGGCATCTTCATGCAGCCTATCGGCTGCGTGCTGGGTGTCGACCGCGAGACCTTCGGCCTGGCAATCGCCGTGCAGAACCTGATGCTCGGCCTGCCGCTGGCGGGCTACCTCGCCGACCGTTTTGCGCCGCGCCGTGTGGTCGCTGTCGGCGCGCTGCTGTACGTGTTCGCGATGTTCCTGATGACCGACGTCGGTGGGGCGCCCGGGCTGCTGCTGGTCCTCGGCCTGCTGACCGGGCTGGCGCAGTCGGCGACCACCTACGTCGTCGTGCTCGCCGCGGTTGCGCGGGTCGTGCCGGAGCAGCGCCGCGGCAGCGCGTTCGGCGTCGTGACCGGCCTCGGCTCGTTCGGTCTGTTCCTGATGGTGCCGCTGGCCAACCACTGGCTGCTCAACGGCGGCTGGCACTGGGCGTTCGAGGCCCTGGCGTGGACCGCGCTGCTGATGCTGTTCGCGGCCTATTTCCTGCCCGACGACCGGCATGACGGCGCCGCGTCGGGGCTGTTGCCGCTGGTCAGACGTGCGGCGACGCACCGCGGCTATCTGCTGCTGATCGCCGGTTTCTTCGTCTGCGGCTTCCACGTCGCGTTCATCGCGACCCACCTGCCCGCGTATGTCGTCGATTCGGGGCTCGACCGCGAGACCGCCGCCTATGCACTGGCACTGGTCGGCCTGTTCAACATCGTCGGCTCGCTGCTGTTCGGCTGGCTCGGTGACCGTCACCGCAAGAAACACGTGCTCGCGACCCTGTACGGCATTCGCGCGCTGATCATTGCCGGTTTCCTGGTGGTTCCGCTGACGGCGACATCGGCGCTCGTGTTCGGTGCGCTGATCGGCGTCGTCTGGCTGGCGACGGTTCCCGTGACCAGCGGGCTGGTCGGCCAGCTGTTCGGTGCACGTTATCTCGGCACGCTGTACGGCGTCGTGTTCCTCGGCCACCAGGTCGGGGCGTTCCTCGGCGCCTGGTGGGCCGGCCGGGTGTTCGATGCGACCGGCAGCTATTCGATCGTCTGGTGGGTCGCCGTCGTGCTCAGCGTCGGCGCTGCGCTGATTCACTGGCTGCTCGATGACCGCCCACAGGCGCTCGCCGCACCGGTGGCGGCACGCTGAGCGGTATCCGCGCGGACTGCGGGCGGAAGCTGGGCGCGCTCAGGTCTGGTCGAGGAAGGCCTCGAGCGACAGCGGGTCGCCGACCGCATGCCCCTGCACGCAGCACACACCGAGTTCCTGCAGTTTGTCGACGATCGTCTCGGTCAACGCGAACTCGGCGACGGTGCGGATGTCCAGTTGCTGCGCGATCTCTACCATCGCCCTGACGATCGACTGGCTCAATGGATCGGTCTCGATGTCCTTGACGAAACCGCCGTCGATCTTCAGGTAATCGACGTCCAGCTCCTTGAGGTACTTGAACGAACTCATGCCGGAGCCGAAGTCGTCGAGGGCGATCCGGCAGCCCAGGTCTTTCGCCCGGGCGATGAACGATTTGGCGGTTGTCATGTTCGAGATGGCCGCGGTTTCGGTAATCTCGAACGTGACCCGGCTCGGATCGATCTCGTAGTCGTCGAGACAGCGGTGTACGTGGTCGGTGATGCGCGCATCGGTGAACGATGCGCCGGACAGGTTGACATTGAAATAGGGGTGCGAGCTGCCACCGTTTGCCGGGCGGTACTGATGCAACACGTGGAACAGCTTGTCGATGACCCATTCGTCGAGCTGCTGGATCAGGCCGTAGCGTTCGGCCGCCGGCAGGAACGTACCCGGCAGCAGCAGCTTGCCCTTGCGGTTGAACATGCGCAGCAGCGCTTCCCAGTGGGTCGCTTCGTCGTCGCGGAAGGTCCGGATCTGCTGCATGTAGAGGCGCAGGCGATCGTTCTCCATCGCATCGGTGATCTCCGACACCCAGTGCAGGTCGGCGCGTTGCCGCGCCAGTTCGTCGTCGTCCGGTGTGTGGATCTGGATGCGGTTGCGACCGCGCTCCTTGGCCGCGTAGCATGCAGAATCCGCGTTTGACAGCACGTCGGTGACGTGCCCGGAATCCGGGGTCAGTGCGACGATGCCGATCGAGATGCCGATACGGAAGACCTTGTCCTGCCAGTGGAAACGGAAGTCGGCGATCGCGCTGCGTATCTTTTCGGCGACCATCTCCGCTTCGCCGATCACGCAGCCCTCGAGAAGCACGCCGAACTCGTCGCCGCCGAGACGACCCAGGGTGTCACGGTGGCGGGTGTGATCGCGCAGGATTCGCGTGACCTGTTTCAGGAGCTCGTCACCGGCGAGGTGCCCGCAGCTGTCGTTGACGACCTTGAACTGGTCTAGATCGAGGAACAGGAACACGGCCTCGCGTTTTCGGCCCTGTTGGATCGCGTTGAGCGCCGTCGATATGCGGCGTTCCATCTCGCGCCGGTTGACGGCACCGGTGAGATCGTCGTGGCTCGATATCCACGACATGCGGTCCAGGGTCTCGTGGTGGTCGGTCATGTCGCGGAACGCGATCACCGCACCATTGGGTTCGCCACCGTGATCCGTGGTCGCGCCGATCGTGTAAGCGATCCGCGACTCGCGGCCGTCGCGCGACCGCATGACGCAATCGCCGTCCCGATGGCCCTGTAATTCACCGGCGGCCAGCAGCTTGGTGGCAATGTTGCCGAGCGGTTCGCCGTCGCGTGAACGCAGGGTAAGGACCTCGTCCAGACTGCTGCCGACGGCGCCGTTGCTGTCCCAGCCGAGCAGCTTGGCGGCGACCGGGTTGACATACTCGACCTTGCCGTCGACGTCGACGCGGAGCACGCCGTCACCAATCGACTCCAGGGTAATCTGCGCGCGTTCTTTCTCCTGGCGAAAGCGCTCCTGGGATTCGTAGAGTTCGCTGCTGTCGGTGAAGACCAGCACCGCGCCAGTCGCGCGGTTGCTGTCATCGATGAACGGCGACGCGTGCAGCTGCCAGACCTTGTCACCGAGCCGCATGATGCGGCGTTCCGCCTGGTGGGAGTCGATGACGCGGTTGAGGGCTTCGCGCAGTCCGTGTGGTTCGTGGCGCCACGGCAGCGCAGTGATGTGGTCGTGATCGCGAATCTGGGAGAGCGGCACGAGCTGCTCGACGTTGGGTACGTAACGGGTCACGCGCAGGTTGTTGTCGACGACGATCAGCGGCGTGTCGATGCTGTTCTGGATGTTCTGCAACTGGTTCGCGAGGCTCTCGTAGGCGCGCGTCTTTTCCTGCAGCTCGTCGTTCAGCGTCAACAGCTCCTCGTTCGACGATTGCAGCTCCTCGTTGGTGGTCTGCAGTTCCTCGTTGGTCGATTGGAACTCCTCGTTCGACGACTGCAGCTCCTCGTTCGCGGCCTGCAGCTCTTCGTTGGTGGTTTCCAGTTCTTCGACGACGGTCTGCAGACTCTCGCGTGTCGACAGCAGCTCGTGCTCGAGCGCCATCATCAGCTGGGCATCTTCGTCATCGTCGCCCTTGTCGAGTACGAGCTCGTCGGCAGGGCGGCGTGCAATCGGCTGGAACGAGATCAGCAGCCAACCCGGCCGGTTCGGATCGAACGGCGTGACGAGGATGCGCCGGCTCTGCGAATCCTTGAACGCGGCAATGACCTGCTCGACGGTATCGGCAGACACGCTGGCCTCGCGTCGCACTTTGTACAGCAGCGCGCGCAAGGTCGAGCGTATCGCATTGTTGACCAGCGACAGGATGTCGAGCGATGCGGGCCCGGAGCGCACCGTCATCAGTTCGCTGAGATCGCCGTAGCTGTACATGATCTCGTTGCCCTGATTGATCACGGCGCTGGCCGGCCCGAAGCGGCCCGCGAGCTGGCGATGCAGGCGCTCCTCGATCCCTTCTAGGGGTGGGCGCGTCGTGTTGGCGGACAGCGCCGGACGCGACTTGTCGCTGAGCATATGCGGTATGCGCGCGCGGTGCCCGGGTACGTCCAGTGCGCGGTAGACCCTGGCCTTGGCATCGATGGGCGCAAACAGTTTCTCGCCCTGCGCATTGCTCTCGGACATGCCCAGCATCAGCAGGCCCTTGGCGCGCAGCGCGTAGTGAAAGGTGTCGAACACCTGGCGCTGCAGCTCGTTGTCGAAGTAGATCATGACGTTGCGGCAGCTGATCAGGTCGAGCTTGGAAAACGGCGCGTCGCGGGTCAGGTCGTGGGTTGAGAAGACGACGTGATCGCGCAGACGCCGGATCACGCTGTAGCCGTTGGCGGTCTCGCGAAAATAGCGTCCGATGAGCGCGGCGTCGACCGCGGACAGGGCGTCGCTGCTGTACGTGCCGAGGCGGGCCGTCTTCAAAGGTTCGGTGCCGATGTCGGTCGCAAAGATGCGGTAATCGAGATGGCGTTCGTTGTCGCGCTGGTACTCCTCCATCAACACCGCGATCGTGTAGGCCTCTTCGCCGGTCGCACAGCCCGGCACCCAGATGCGGATGTCGTCATCTTGCCCGCCGTCTTCGATAAACGCCGACAACTGTGCTGCCAGGGCGTCGAAGGCCTCCGGGTCGCGGAAGAAACCGGTCACGCCGATGAAGGCATCGCGGGCCAGGTCGTGGATCTCCTGCGGTTCGTTGTGCAGCAGCTCGATGTATTCCTCGAGCGTGTAGCGGTTGCACAGGGACATGCGCCGGCGGATGCGGCGCTGGATGCTGTTCTTCTTGTAGTGCAACAGGTTCACGCCGGTTTCGCGAAGGACCAGGTCGACGATGGCCGTGTAGGTGTCGTCGCTGCCCTGCAGCGCGACGTCGGCGTTTGTCAGCCGGTTCTTGTCGAAGTTCTGCAGCGTCGCGGCCATGTCGGACGGTGCCATCACGAGGTCCGCGGCATCGGCGTGAATCGATGCCAGCGGCATGCCGTCGTACTTCGCGCTCTTTGGGTCCTGCGCGATCGTTATCCCGCCCGCGGACTTGATCTCGATCATGCCGGCGGCGCCGTCGGTACCGGTCCCGGACAGGATCATGCCGATGCAGCGGCTGCCGCAGTCTTCGGCCAGCGAGCGGAAGAAGCGGTTGATATCGGGTTTCGGCATCGGCCCGGTACGGGCTTCGGACAGCCGGATCCGGCCGTCGCGGATCTCGATGTCACGGTTGGGCGGCGTGATGTAGATCTCGTTCGGCTTCGGTCGGCCGCCGTCGACGGCATCGTTGACGGCCAGGTCGCACTCGCGCCGGATCAGGTCGACCAGCATGCTGGTATGACTGGGGGACAGGTGTTGCGCGATCAGGAAGGTCAGTCGCAGGCTCGGCTCCAGGGCCTTCGTGAACTCGCGAATCGCCTCCAGCCCGCCGGCGGACGCGCCGATGCCGACGTAGATCAGCGGGCCGTCGCCCGAGTCGTTCTGTGTCATGCCTGGGTAATCCTGAATCTGACGCGTTGCGCGCTACGGACTGCGCCGGTCAACTCTTGGCGCGGAACAGCAGCAAGAGCTTCTTGGCCCGAGTCAGATCGTCGAACATCGCACGCGCAGTCTCGCCCTGGTCCATGAAGTCGTTGTAGCCGACGATCGACGAGACGTCGAACCCGTTGAGGTTCTTGAAACCCATGCTCCAGTCCGGGAAATCGCGGCGCACGATGTCGCTCATGAACAATGTCTTGACCTTTTCGTGACGGCGGTCGCGTCGGATCCGGTCGTACAACGGCACGACGACGTCCTCGTCACCTTCGAGCACCTGGAGAAACGATCTATCCTTGTACAGCAGCATGCCGGTGATGTCGTGGCGCACGTTGAACTCGCGGCATTCGTCGAGCAGGTCGGCCAGGTCTGCGGTGGACATCAGCCGGGTCGCGGTGCTGACGTAGGCGAGGTGGATCATTGCGTGTCTGGCTGCAGGGTAGGGCGCTTCGAGTATATCCCCGATTGAGATAGGGCATTGTATGAGACAGGCGGCGCGCGGGGCACTCGGCCGCAGAAGGCCTATCGTGGGCAGCGCGCAACGGTCGTCGGCGCGTCTCTGTCCAGGACGCGGCCGCGGCCTGCCGTGCAGCCGGGCGCATTCCGGCGACCGGCGTTGCGCGACGGCAACCCGGCTTTTCGACGGCCTGACAGGAGGGTGTGATGCCGGAACGTTGGCTGCAGATCAAGGGCGATCCGTCGGTGCGGGCCTTCCTGTTCGAGCAACAGCGGGTGCAGAGCCTGTTCGACGAGCACCTCGACCGGGTGCTCGACACCATGCAGGTGTTGCTGACGAGCAAGGGCGTGTTCCACGTCAAGGTGCACTTCTCGTCGTCGCAGCTGACCTGCTGGCTGTACGACGATCCCTACAACTACCGCGTCTACGTCCGTGAGCAGGCGCTTG
Organism: Gammaproteobacteria bacterium; assembly: GCA_030065815.1. GTDB lineage: Bacteria > Pseudomonadota > Gammaproteobacteria > Chromatiales > Chromatiaceae > Thiosocius. The sequence goes on from JASJCU010000030.1 coordinate 25,482, forward strand.
CCCCCGGGTTCCTCGACGGCATGCCGACGCTCGATTTCGAAGGCCACCCGCCGTGCATCGCGCCGGCAAGGATCCGTCCGATTCTCGACGAGTTCCGCCGCCTGCGCCTGACCGACAGGCAGATCTATCTGCGCAACGCGTCGATCAATCGCATCAACGGCATGATCGGCATGACGTTTTCCTGCGACGGCAGCCATTACATCGACTGCGAAGACTTCTTTCGCCGGCTCGACTGCTTCGGCAAAGACGCCTGACTGCGCCTGGGGCCTTTTTACGCCATGTGAGACGTAGCGTGAACAGGCCCTAGTCGAGCAGCAGCGTGATCAGCTGTTTCGGCCCGTGGATGCCATAGGCCAGGGTCTGTTCGATGTCCGCGGTCTTCGACGGCCCGGAGATCAGCAGGGCGTTGGTCGGCATGCCGTCGGCCCAATTCTCGACGGCGATCGCGGCGGCGAAGTTCTCATGCAGGCGGCCGACGTCGAGCAGGGCGATGTGCACGGGTGGCACCAGTGACATCAGGCGTGGTTCCGCGGCGTCCGGCCACAGCACCAGCGTACCGCTCTCCGCGAGCCCGGCCCGGGCAGCGGTGATCGCCACGTCGACGTCGTCGAACAGCGAGGCCTTCCACGCCTCGACCGGCTGGTCGTAGCGACGCAGCGCGATGCCGTCGGGCGCCCGCTCGGCCAGTTGGTCGCCGACGGCGCCGTTGCCGACCAGCACCTGTCGCAGGCCGCGCGCGGGCAGCTCACGTGCCAGCCAGTCCGTCCAGGCATCGCGCGCGACCCGGTGGACCTCGCCGCGCACCGCCTGCATGCGTTCGCTGAACGCCGCGATGCGCCGCTCGCGATCCCAGCCGAGCGGCTTCTGGTACGCGTCGGGTGCCGGCGATGCCGCCGGACGGTTCGCGCGCAACCGCTTGAGGATGCGTTCGCGGGCCTCACTCATGGCGGAAGCCCTCCTGGCGCACGAGTTCACGCAGCGGGCGTGACGCGGGTTTCGGCGCACTGCGATAGCGGGTCCATGCGCCGAGGCGCGGCGGCGTGAGCGCGCGCAGCCGTGTCGCCGCCCACGTGAACAGCCGGTACAGGCGCGGGCTCGCGTACAGCTGCCGCCAGACCCGCCAGGTGACCGCCTCGCCGGATTTGCGCAGGCTGCCGTGACCCGGCAGCCCGGCGTCGCTGCGCTGGCCGTCGACGGCCTCGGCGCGCAGGCGGTTGATCAGCTTCGGCAGCGGAATGCGCACCGGGCAGACCTCGCCGCAGGCGCCGCACATCGTGCATGCCGACGTCAGCGTGCCGACCTTGTCGATGCCGACGCGCTGTGGTTCGAGGGCGAGACCGATCGGCCCCGGGTAGACCGTGCCATAGGCGTGGCCGCCGAGCTGCACGTAGACCGGGCAGTGGTTGATACAGGCGCCGCAGCGGATGCAGCGCAGCGTGTCGAGCAGCTCCTCGTCGACGCGGATGCGCGAGCGGCCGTTGTCGAGCAGTACCAGGTGCACGGCCTCGGGGCCGTCGAGTTCGCCCGGTTGGCGCGGCCGGCTGATCATGTTGAAGTAGGTCGTGATCGGCTGGCCGGTCGCCGACTTGGTCAGGATCTCGAGCAGCGGCGGCACGTCGGACAGCTTCTCGACGACCTTCTCGACGCCGGTGATCGCGATGTGCAGGCGCGGCGCGGTCGTGCTGAGGCGGCCGTTGCCCTCGTTCTCGACCAGGCACAGCGTGCCGGTCTCGGCGACCGCGAAGTTGACGCCGGAGATGCCGGCATCCGCATTGGCGAAGCGGTTGCGCAGGATCTGGCGCGCGCTCTGGGTCAGCGTATCGATGTCCTCGGTGTACGGGATCTCCGGGTGGAAGCGCCGGAAAAGCTCGGCGACCTCGACGCGGTTCTTGTGGATCGCCGGCGCGACGATGTGCGACGGCGGCTCCTCGGCGAGCTGGATGATGTACTCGCCGAGGTCGGATTCGATGACCTCGATGCCGCGCCGCTCGAGGAAATGGTTCAGTTCGGTCTCCTCCGAGACCATCGACTTGCCCTTGACGACGGTCTTTGCGCCGGCGGCGTCGAGAATTGTGTGGATGATCGCGTTGGCCTGCTCCGGCGATTCGGCCCAGTGCACCTGGATGCCGTTTCCGGTCAGCTTGGTCTCCAGCTGTTCGAGCAGTTCCGGTTGACGCACCAGCGAGTTGGCGCGCACGGCGCGTGCCTGGTCGCGCAGTGCCTGCAGCTGTGCGTCGTCCGGGAACTGCTCGGCGCGCCGCGCCATGATCCCGGTCAGCGCGCTGCGGAAGTTGCGCCGCAGCTGGTCGTTGTGCAGCGCCTCGTCGATGCGCTGATGGAACGCCTCGGTCTGGTCCGCCGGCGTGCTCATGAGGTGCGCTCCAGCAGGAACTCGGCGATGTGTTGCGTGGCCGGCCCGTCGCCCTGCTTGTCGAACGCGCCGCCGATGTTCATCAGGCAGCCGCAGTCCTGGCTGATCACGCGGCCGGCACCGGTCGCGCGCAGCGCCGCGGTCTTGTCGTTGACCATCGCGCCCGACACGGCGCCCTGCTTGACCGCGAACGTGCCGCCGAAGCCGCAGCACTCGGCCTTGCGCGCCTGATCGAGGACCTCGACCTTGTCGAGCTGCGCGACCAGCGACTCGATACGGTCGGCGACGCCCATCTCGCGTCGCGCCGAGCACGACGTATGGATCGCGATCCGGGTCGGTTCACCGAGATCGCTGAGGCGCACATCGAGGACATCGACCAGGAACTCGGTCAGTTCGAACGTGCGTGCCGCGACTGCACGGGCGCGCGCCTCGTCGCGGTCGCCGGCGAACAGTTCCGGCCAATGGTGCTTGATCATGCCGGCGCACGAGCCCGACGGCACGACGACCGGGATATCGCGCGCGAGGCAAGCGAGCTGCGCGCGTGCGACCCGACGGGCCTCGTCGCGGTAGCCGGAATTGAACGCCGGTTGGCCGCAGCAGGTCTGGTCGTCGGGAAAGACAACGTCGACGCCCTCGCGGCGAATCAGCTGCATGCCGGCCAGGCCGGCACGTGGATACAGCAGGTCGACCAGGCAGGTGGCGAAGAAATAGATCGAGTCGGGTCTGTCCAAGGTCGGTGTCCTCAGTGGGCGGCCGCGCCGCGGCCGCGACCGTGGGGCAGGGCGTGAGTTCGGCCGCAATCACGTGGCCCGCGGCTCGCGGCCTCGTGGTCAGCGGCGATCGCGGGTGTGGCGCGGTCGAGCGGGCAGGCAACCGCATCGGCCGCGCGGCCGACCCTGCCCGGTGCGTGTCGCGCCGCCATTCAGTCAGCGCCCCGGTCGTCGAAGATCGACGAGTAGAGGCGCGAGTTGCGCGCCAGGCGCGCCTGGTTCTGGAACTCGCGAAACGATTCGTAGGCGAATTCCAGGTGGTGTTTCGCGGCGTCGCGTGCGGCATCCGGGTCGCGGTCCATGATCGTCGTGACCATGGCCTTGTGCTGACGGCACAGCACCTCGACGAACTTCGGCGACGCGTAGAACTGGTCGAGGTAGGAATTGATCGCGGTCTCGAGCACGTCCTGCACCGCGTGCATGAAGTGCAGCAGCACGACGTTGTGCGCGCTCTCGATCACCGCCATGTGGAAACCGGCGTCGGCCTTGAGCTTGTCGAGGCTGGCGGCGTCGGAGCGATGGACTTCGGCCATCGCGTTGTAACGCGACCAGATGCGTTCGCGGTCGGCGTCGGTCGCGCGCAGCGCGGCATTGAACGCCGCGACGCCTTCGAGCTCCTTGCGCACCTCGAGGGTGTCGAATTCGGCGTCGGCCTGGTCCTTGAGCAGCGCCAGCAGTGGGTCGCTGAAGCTCGTCGTCAGCGACTCCGCTACGAAGGTGCCGCCGCCCTGGCGGGTGTTCAGCAGGCCCTTGCTGGCCAGTTTCTGGATCGCCTCGCGCAGCGACGGCCGCGAGATACCGAGGCGCTCGGACAGCTGGCGCTCCGCCGGCAGGCGTTCACCGGGCTTGAGTGTGCCGTCGGCGATCATGCCCTCGAGTTGTTCGGCGATCTGGTCGGAGAGTTTGACGCGCTGCATGCTTCTTCAATGGTCTTACCAATTATCCGTAGCCAAGTGTAGACGCCTTTTCCCGGTCACTCAAGCGCTCTTTGCGCGGCATCGTGGCGGCACTGTCCGCGACCAGGAGACACCGGTCTGGCCCCCCAAAAAAGCGCAAAATCGGCCGAAAATAATCAGTTTTTCATAATATTCAGATTGCATGGGACAGCCTGCTGCGGGCTTGACAACGACAATTCCTCTGCCAGAATTCGCTGGCCTTACCAATTTACCAGTTGGACAACAAGCCTGGTCGACACCCAGCACCAAGAACCATCTGCCCCCGGAGGAGAGACGAATGAAGAAGACGATTTTGAGCCTGGCGACCGCAGCCGCGCTGTCGCTGACCTTGGCGGCCACGCCGGCCGTCGCCGCGAAGAAAGTACTGTTGAAGGTGCCAGTCTGGTTCGGCACCCACCTGACCGGCCTCGGCTCGACGCCGAAGTGGCTGTCCGAGCAGGTCAACGAGGCGTCCGGCGGCAGTGTCAGGATCAAGATCTACGAGCCCGGCAAGCTGATCCCGCCAAAGGAGATGCTGGAGGCGGTATCCAAGGGGCAGGTCAACGCCGGCTGGACCACGCCTGGCTACAACACCGGCCTGCTGGGTCAGAAGGGTGCGATCTTCTCCGCCGTGCCGTTCGGGCCGGACGCCCCGGAGTTCCTCGCCTGGGTCTACTACGGTGACGGCCGCAAGCTGTGGCAGGAGACCTACGACAAGGCCGGTTACAACGTGCACTCGATCCCGTGCTCGATCATCGCACCGGAGACCTCGGGCTGGTTCTCCAAGGAGATCAACTCGCCGGCCGACCTCGACGGCCTGCGCATGCGCTTCTTCGGTCTCGGCGCGCTGGTCATGGAGAAACTCGGCGTCAGCACGTCGCTGCTGCCGTCGAAAGAGATATTCCCGGCCCTGGAGAAAGGCGCGATCGACGCCACCGAATTCTCGATGCCGGCCATCGACAAGCTGCTCGGCTTCCACAAGATACTCAAGTACAACTACTTCCCGGGTTGGCACCAGCCGGCGACGATGTTTGACCTGATCATCAACAAGGACACCTGGAACAAGATGGACAAGCAGCAGCAGGCCGTCCTCGAGATGGGCTGCAAGGCCGCGATGCTCGACGGCCTGGCGCTCGGTGAGGCGATCCAGTTCCCCGAGATCAAGGCCAACGCCGAGCGCGGCGTCGAGGTTCGCTACTGGAGCGACGAGATGCTGAACGCGTTCCGCAGCAAGTGGGACGAAGTGGTCGCCGAGGAGAGCGCCAAGGACGCGGATTTCAAACGCATCTACGATAACCTGCAGGCCTTCCGCGCCGACTACGCGGAGTGGAACAAGCTCGGCTTCCTGCCGCGCCCTGGCACGCAGCGCGTCGCCCAGTAAGCCTCCGCGGCCTGCACACCGCAGCAGGCTGAACGGCTGTTCCGGGGAAGCGGCTGCTCTCCCCGGAACGGCGCCCAACACAGGTCACCGCCATGTCTGCCGGAAACCCGACGCTGCAGTACCACATACCGGTCGTCGCCTTTCTCAATGCCATCGTACGGCGGATCGCCGAGACCACGGCCTGGTTCAACGTGATCCTGATTGGCGTGATCGTCGCCCAGGTTGTCATGCGTTACGGCTTCAACAAGGGCCTGGTGCCGCTCGAGGAGCTGATGTGGCACTTGTACGCCGTCGCGTTCATGTTCGGCATGGCCTACGCGGTGACCAACGACTCGCACATCCGCGTGGACCTCGTGCACATGGCGCTGCCGAAGCGCACCCAGCACGTGTTCGAGATCCTCGGCATCCTGTTGCTGCTGATGCCGTTCTTGTGGATCGTTTTCGACCACAGCCTGGGCTGGACGCTCGAGGCCTACCGCGTCAACGAATCGTCCGCCAATCCGACCGGCCTGCCGTACCGCTGGCTGATCAAGGCCGTCGTGCCGATCACGATGGTGTTGATCTTCATCGCCGCGCTGGCGCGCCTGATCCAGGAAGTGAGCCTGCTGCTGCACCACGGCAAAGAGCCGGATGACGATGTACCGGGTCGCGTGTCGATGATGCGCCACCTGTTCAAGCCGCAGCGCCGCGACGACGACGATGCCGGGGGTGCCCGCTGATGCACCTCGAACCCGAAAACTATCTCGTCATCGCGATGTTCGTGTCGTTCATCGCGCTGCTGTTTACCGGCTTCCCGGTGGCCTGGGTACTGGCCGGTGTCGGTATAGGCTTCGCCGGCATCGCGTACTGGACTGACAGCATGGACTGGACGGTCACCGGCCTCGACTACAACACGCTCGGCCTGCTGACCGGACGCATCTTCAGCATCATGGACAACTGGGTGCTGGTCGCGCTGCCGATGTTCATCTTCATGGGTTTGATGCTCGACAAGTCCGGCGTCGCCGAGCGCATGATGCATTCGATGCAGAAGCTGTTCGGCAACGTCAAGGGCGGCCTGGCGATCACCGTGACGCTGATCGGCATCATCCTCGCCGCGTCGACCGGCATCATCGGCGCGTCGGTCGTGCTGCTCGGCGTGATGTCGCTGCCGATCATGCTCAAGCAGAGCTACCACAAGCCGCTGGCGCTCGGCACGGTCGCCGCCTCCGGCTGCCTCGGCATCCTGATTCCGCCGTCGATCATGCTGGTCATCATGGGCGACCAGCTCGGCGTCTCCGTCGGCGACCTGTTCATGGGCGCGGTGTTTCCCGGCCTGATCCTCGGCGTGCTGTACATCGCGTACATCTACACCTACGGCAGGCTGCGTCCCGAGAACGCACCGCTGGCCGCCGACCACAAGCCGATCGAGCTCGCCGACGTGCTGCGGGTCATGCTCGACATCCTGCCGCCTGCGGCGCTGATCCTCGCCGTGCTCGGTTCGATCTTCGCCGGTGTCGCGACCGTGACCGAGGCCTCGGGTATCGGTGCGCTGGGTGCGACCATCCTGTCGGCCGCGTACCGCAAGCTCGACTTCGCGGTGTTCAAGGAGGTCGTCATCAACACGATGAACACGTCGGCCTACATCTTTGCGATCTTCGTCGGCGCGACGATCTTCGCGCTGGTATTGCGCGAGTGCGGCGGCGACGAGCTGATCGAGACGGCGCTGAATTCGCTGGGCCTCGGCCCGCTCGGCCTGATCGCCGTGGTCCTGGTGCTGATCTTCCTGCTCGGCTTCTTCCTCGACTGGATCGAGATCAGCCTGATCATGCTGCCATTGCTCGGCCCGGTGATCGCCGGCCTCGACCTCGCCGTTGAGGGCTACGGTGTCGTCGACAACCCGAACCTGGTCTGGTTCGCACTGCTGGTCGCGGTGACGCTGCAGACCTCGTTCCTGACGCCGCCGGTCGGCTTCGCGATCTTCTATCTCAAGGGTGTCTGCCCGCCGGGCGTCAAACTGGTCGATATATATAAAGGTGTGGTGCCGTTCATCGTGCTGCAGCTGATCGGCCTCGGGCTGGTGTTCGCGTTCCCGCAACTGGTCACCTGGCTGCCGGCCATCGCCTACGCCAACTAGTGCGCCTCAGGAGCAGCCGCGCCATGTTCAGCGTCCATCCAGAAAATCGAATCCAGCCACGCTGTGTCGCAGGTCGCCGACCCGCCGCCGGGCGGCGCGGCGCGGTTGCGCAGCATGCCCTGAGTCCGCAGCGGCTTGGCCTGGCGGCGCCCGCCACGCCATTGCCCCCGTCGCCACGCAAGGCGGCCCTCGCCTGCGGCACGTCCCTGGCCGAACGTGCTGCCGTGGCAATCGACTACCGCACGAGGGTGGTGCAGGACGACCGATCATGAGCACCCGGGACATCGCCGCACTGAAACACGACCTCGCCGCGTTCATCGACGAAGACCGCCTGATCGATGACCCGCTGCGCACCTTGGCCTACGGCACCGACGCGAGCTTCTACCGCCTCGTGCCGCAGCTGGTCGTCAAGGTCGTCGACGAGGCCGAGGTGTCGGAGCTGCTGCGCCTCGCGCATCGCCACCGTACCCCGGTGACGTTTCGCGCCGCCGGTACCAGTCTATCCGGGCAGTCGATCACCGACTCGGTGCTGGTCATGCTCGACGGCGATGCGTGGCGCGATTACGCCATCAACGAGGACGCGTCGACGATCCGCCTGCAGCCGGGGATCATCGGTGCGCAGGCCAACCGCTACCTGGCCGCGCACGGCCGCAAGATCGGGCCGGACCCGGCGTCGATCGCGACCTGCAAGATCGGTGGCATCGCCGCCAACAATGCCTCGGGCATGTGCTGCGGCGTTGCGCAGAACAGCTATCAGACGCTGGCGTCGATGCGCCTGATTCTCGCCGACGGGACGCTGGTCGACACCGGCGACGCGGCGAGCCGCGACGCATTCCGTGCCTCCCATGCCGAGCTGCTGGCCGGCATCGATGCCCTGTGCGCCGACGTCGCCGTCAACTCCGAGCTCGGTGCGCGCATCGCCCACAAGTTCAAGATCAAGAACACCACCGGCTACAGCCTCAACGCGCTGGTCGACTACGAGGATCCGATCGACGTCCTGCAGCACCTGATGATCGGTTCGGAGGGCACGCTCGGCTTCATCGCCGAGATCACCTACCGCACCGTCGTCGAGCACGCGCACAAGGCGAGCGCGCTGGTGTTCTTCCCCGACGTCGCCGCGGCCTGTGACGCGGTCGCCCGGCTCAAGGCGGAGCCGGTCGATGCGGTCGAGATCATGGACCGCGCGGCACTGCGCTCGGTGCAGGATCAGCCGGGCATGCCGACGCAGCTCGCGACGCTGCCGGACGGTGCCGCGGCGCTGCTGATCGAGACCCGTGCCGGCTCGGCTCGCGGCCTCGCCGACAACATTGCAGCGATCACGCGGGCCCTTGCCTCGGTGGTCACGCTCGGCGCCGTCGAATTCACCGCCGATGCCGCGGAATGTGCGGCGCTGTGGAAGATCCGCAAGGGCATGTTCCCGTCGGTCGGTGCCATGCGCGAGGCGGGGACGACAGTGGTCATCGAAGACGTCGCGTTCCCGGTGCCGCGGCTCGCCGCGGCGACGGTGGAACTGCAGGCGCTGTTCGCGACCTACGGCTACGACAACGCGATCATCTTCGGCCATGCGCTCGAGGGCAACCTGCACTTCGTGATCACGCCGGACTTCGGCGTGGCCGCCGAGGTCGAGCGCTACCACGCGTTCATGGACGCCCTGTGTCACATGGTCGTCGAGACCTACGACGGCTCGCTGAAGGCCGAGCACAGTACCGGGCGCAACATCGCGCCGTACGTCGAGCTCGAATGGGGTGCCGACGCCTATGCGCTGATGCGGCGCATCAAGGCCCTGCTCGATCCGCACGGCCTGCTCAATCCCGGCGTGATACTCAACGACGATGCCGACGTGCACGTCAAGAACCTGAAGTCGATGGCCGCCGTCGATCCGCTGGTCGACCGCTGCATCGAGTGCGGGTTCTGCGAGCCGGTCTGTCCGTCGCGCGAGCTGACGTTGAGTCCGCGCCAGCGTATCGTCGTGCTGCGCGAGCGCGCGCGTCTCGGCGCTGCCGCGGGCAACGCCGACGATGTGCTGCACGGCGACGGGTTCGACTACGCGGTCGAGGAGACCTGTGCCGGCGACGGTCTGTGCGCGACCCGCTGCCCGGTCGGGATCGACACCGGTCAGATGATGCGCAGCCTGCGCGCACAGGGCAACGGGGCCACCGGCACGCGCGTCGCCGGCTGGATCGACCGGCACATGGCCGGGGTGACGGCCGCGACGCGCACCGGGCTACGCCTCGTACACGGTGTCAGCCGCGTCACCGGGGAGGTGCCGCTGGAGAGGCTGAGCGGTGCGCTCCGCCGGGTCAGCGGTGATCGCGTGCCGGACTGGCACCGCTGGATGCCGCGTGCGGGACGTCGCGTTTCCAATGCTCAGTCTGCAACAAATACTAGTGATCGCGAGCGCAAGCGCTGCGTATATTTCAGCGCCTGTGTCAGTCGCAGCATGGGCACGGCCAGCTGTGACAGCGAGTCGCGTGACCTCGTAGACGTCATGCATTCGCTGCTCGCCAAGGCCGGCTACGAGGTGGTGATCCCGCCGGACGTGAATGCCCAGTGCTGCGGCATGCCGTTCAACAGCAAGGGCTTCAACGACAGCGCCGAGGCGGCGGTGCGCCGCCTCGAAGAGAGCCTGTGGCTGGCCTCCGAGCAGGGCCGTCTGCCGGTCCTGTGCGATACCAGCCCGTGCACTGCCAGGATGCAGGCGCAGTTCGACAGGGACCTGAAGATCTATGAACCGGTGGGGTTCATCCGCGCGTTCCTGCTGCCCGAGATGGAGCGGGTCGCGCAGGTCGACAGCATCGCGCTGCACGTGACCTGCAGTGCCAAGAAGATGGGCCTCGACGAGGATTTTCACGCCGTGGCCAGCGCCTGCGCGCGGCAGGTGTTCGTCCCCGAGGAGGAGGGCTGCTGCGGTTTCGCCGGCGACAAGGGCTTCCAGACTCCGGAGCTGAATGCCAGTGCCCTGTCGCGGCTGAAACAACAGTTGCCTGAAGGTTGCGACCAGGGCTATTCGAACAGCCGCACCTGTGAGATCGGCCTGTCGCGCCACAGCGGAATTCCCTACCGGTCGATCGCGTACCTCGTCGACCGCTGCTACGCGGCGCGACGTGACGCGATCGCGACGGGATCAGAGATCTGAGCCGCCGTATCCCATGGCTCGGGGACGTTTTAGGCCCAACAGGCCTCGTTAATCGGCCATGTGCAGCGATCCTGCGCATGGGGGCGACAAACACGGCTGCTTGCCGCGTCGCGCGGGTCTCCGCCGGGGTGGTGAACGGCGCGTTGGTCCGCCTCGCTGCCACCACCCCGGAGGAAACAACAAGTGAATCAGAATCTGCCGTCCGATATCGATCCCCAGGAGACCGGCGAATGGGAGGAGGCGATCGACGTCGTCGTCGAACGCGCCGGCGCCGAGCGCGCCGGCTTCCTGCTGCGCAAGACCATCGACAAGGCCTACGAGGTCGGCGTCGAGCCGCCGGACACGGCGCACACCCCGTACGTCAACACGATCCCCGCGGACAAGCAGCCGGCCTATCCCGGCAATCTCGAACTCGAGCGCCACATCCTGCGCGCGCTACGCTGGAACGCGACGGCCATGGTCACGCGTGCCAACCGCAAGCCGGCATCGCCGGGCGGGCACATCGCGTCGTTCCAGTCTTCGGCGATCATGTACGAGGTCGGTTACAACCACTTCTGGAAAGGCCCCGATCACCCGAACGGCCCGGACATGGTGTTCATCCAGGGCCACACGGCGCCCGGCACCTACGCGCGCGCCTACCTCGAGGGGCGTCTCGACGAGACCCAGCTCGACAACTTCCGCATCGAGGCGGACGGCAAGGGACTGTCGTCGTACCCGCATCCCTACCTGATGCCGGATTTCTGGCAGTTCTCGACGGTGTCGATGGGTCTCGGCCCGATCATGGCGATCTACCAGGCGCGCTTCCTCAAGTATCTCGAGCACCGCGGCCTTGCCAAGGTCGCCGACCAGCACAACGAGGGCCGCAAGGTCTGGGCCTTCCTCGGTGACGGCGAGATGGACGAGCCGGAGTCGCAGGGCGCGATCGCGCTGGCCGCGCGCGAGAAGCTCGACAACCTGGTGTTCGTCGTCAACTGCAACCTGCAGCGGCTCGACGGCCCGGTGCGCGGCAACGGCAAGATCGTGCAGGAGCTCGAGGGCAACTTCCGCGGCGCCGGCTGGAATGTCATCAAGGTGCTGTGGGGGGGCGGCTGGGACCGCCTGCTGCAGCAGGACCACACGGGGCTGTTGCACCAGCGAATGATGGAATGCATCGACGGTGAGTACCAGAACTTCAAGAACAAGGGCGGCGCCTACACGCGCGAGCATTTCTTCGGCAAGTACCCGGAACTGAAGGCGATGGTCGCCGATATGAGCGACGACCAGATCTACTACGAGCTGCTGCGCGGCGGTCACGACCAGGAGAAACTGTTCGCCGCCTACGATGCCGCGACCCGCGAGGTCGACCGACCGACCGTGATTCTCGCCCACACGGTAAAGGGCTACGGCATGGGCGTGGCCGGCGAGGGTATGAACATCTCGCACCAGCAGAAAAAGCTGTCCGACGAGCAGCTGGTCAAGATCCGCGAGCGCTTCAGCATCCCGGTAAGCGACGAGGTGCTGCACGATGCGGGTTTCTATCGCCCGGCCGCTGACAGTCCCGAGATCCAGTACCTGCACGCGCGTCGCAAGGCGCTCGGTGGCTATCTGCCGCAGCGGCCGATCGAGGTCGAGAAGCTGAACATCCCTGAACTGTCGATCTTCGAACCGGTTCTGAAAGACACCGGTGAGCGCACGATGTCGACGACCATGGCGCTGGTGCGCCTGATGGTCACGCTGGCGCGCAACAAGGAGATCGGTCCGCGCCTGGTGCCGATCGTGCCCGACGAGGCGCGCACCTTCGGCATGGAGGGTATGTTCCGCCAGGTCGGCATCTACGCCCCGGAAGGCCAGAAGTACGAGCCGATGGATGCCGCCGACATCATGCCGTACAAGGAATCGTCGAAAGGCCAGATGCTGCAGGAGGGCATCAACGAGGACGGCGCGATGTCGTCGTGGATCGCCGCAGCGACGTCATACGCGAACAACTGCGTGACCATGATCCCGGTCTACATCTTCTACTCGATGTTCGGCTTCCAGCGCATCGGCGACCTCGCCTGGGCAGCCGGCGACATGCTGGCGCGCGGCTTCCTGGTCGGCGGCACGTCCGGGCGGACGACGTTGAACGGCGAGGGCCTGCAGCACCAGGACGGCCATAGCCAGGTGTTCGCCGGCACCATACCGAACTGTATCTCGTACGACCCGACCTTCGCCTACGAGGTCGCCGTGATCTTCCACGACGGCCTCAAGCGCATGTACGAGAACGGCGAGAACGTCTACTACTACATCACGACGCTGAACGAGAACTACAGCCATCCGGCGCTACCCGAGGGCGCCGAGGAAGGGATCATCAAGGGCATGTACCGCTTCCGCGCCGCCGCCGGTGACGGCAAGCCAATGGTGCAGCTGATGGGTTGCGGCGCGATCCTCAACGAGGTCATCGCAGCCGCCGATCTGCTCGGCGACGATTGGGGTGTCGATGCCGACATCTGGTCGACACCGAGTCTCAACGAACTGGCCAGGGACGGTGCCGACGTCGAGCGCTGGAACCTGCTGCATCCCGACCAGACGCCGCGCAAGAGCTGGGTCGCACGCTGTCTCGAAGGGGCCGAAGGCCCGGTGGTCGCCGCGACCGACTACGTGCGCAGCTATGCCGAGCAGATCCGCGCCTACGTGCCGGGAGATTTCCGCGTCCTCGGCACCGACGGTTTCGGGCGCTCCGACAGCCGCGAGGCCCTGCGCCGGCATTTCGAGGTCGACCGCTACTACGTCACGATCGCCGCGCTCAAGGCGCTCGCCGACCAGGGCGCCGACGGCATCACGGCCAGCACGGTGCTAGACGCGATGGCCAAGTACGGCATCGACGCCGAGAAGCCCAACCCGCTGTACGTCTGATCACCGAGTCCGGAGCAAAACACAATGGCAAAAGAAATCTTCGTTCCCGACATCGGTGACTTCTCCGATGTCGATGTCATCGACGTCCTGGTCGCGGCCGGCGACACCATATCGATCGACGACCCGCTGATCACGCTCGAATCCGACAAGGCCTCGATGGATATCCCGGCACCGGAAGGCGGCGTGGTCAAAGAACTCAAGGTCGCGGTTGGCGACAAGGTCTCCGAGGGCAGCCTGATCCTGGTGCTCGAGGGTGCGGGCGGCGGTACCGCAGCGCCGGCCCCGGCGGCCGAGGCGGGCGCCGCCCGGGCACCGGCGCGGGTGCCGGCCGCGGCATCGGTCGCCGACGCCGCGGCATTCCGCCGCGCCCACGCCAGCCCGTCGGTGCGGCGCATCGCGCGCGAGCTGGGCATCGACCTGGCGCAGGTCGTTGGCACCGGGCGCAACGGCCGGATCACCGACACCGATGTGCGCAACTTTGCCAATACCGGCGGCCAGGCAGCCGCGGCGTCGACACCGGCCGCCGCTCCGGCAAAGGCCGCAGCGGCCGGCGGCGAGATGGGAATCCCGTTGATCACCCAGCCCGACTGGTCGAGTTTCGGCGAGACCGAGACCGTGCCGATGAGCCGCATCAACAAGCTGTCGGCCAAGCACCTGCACAAGGCCTGGCTGAACGTGCCGCAGGTGACCCACTTCGACGAGGCCGACATCACCGGGCTCGAGGCCTATCGCCAGTCGATCAAGGGCAAGGCCAAGGAAATGGGCTTCAATTTCACGCCGCTGGTTTTCGTGATGAAGGCCGTGGTCGCGGCGCTCAAGGAATACCCCAAGTTCAACTCGGCGATGGACGATGCCGGTGAGAACCTGGTCATGCGCAAGTACTTCAACATCGGCATCGCCGTCGACACCCCGGACGGCCTGGTCGTACCGGTGATCCGCAACGTCGACCGCAAGGGCCTGTTCGAGCTCGCGCGCGAACTCGGCGAGGTCTCGAAGCGCGCCCGTGACGGCCAGCTCAAGGCCGCCGACATGCAGGGCGGTTGCTTCTCGATATCCAGCCTCGGCGGCATCGGCGGCACCAACTTCACGCCGATCGTCAATGCGCCGGAGGTCGGCATCCTCGGCCTGACGCGATCGCAGGAACGCCTCAAGCGCGTCGACGGCGAGATCGTCGACCGCCTGATGCAGCCGCTCGCGGTGTCGTACGACCACCGCGTGATCGACGGCGCCTACGCGGCACGTTTCGTCAGCCATATCGCGTTCGTGTTGTCGGACGTGCGCAACCTGATGCTGTGACCCCGGGACCTATCGGAGAGAACGATGAGCGATACGATTGAAATCAAGGTCCCGGATATCGGCGACTTCAGTGACGTCGATGTGATCGACGTGTTGGTGAGCGCCGGCGACAGCGTCGCGGTCGACGATGCACTGATCACCCTCGAGTCCGACAAGGCGTCGATGGACATCCCGTCACCGCATGCCGGCACGATCGCCGAGATGAAGATCGCGGTCGGCGACAAGGCCTCCGAGGGCACGCTGATCTGCGTGATGCAGGCGAGCGGCGCCGCCGCCGGCGACGCGGCAAGCGCCGAAGCGCCGCCGCCGGCCGCGGCCGCAGCGGTGACCGCGCCGGCCGCCGCGACGCACAGCGGTGGCGCCGACCTGAGCTGCGAGATGCTGGTGCTCGGTGCCGGTCCCGGCGGCTACACGGCCGCGTTCCGCGCCGCCGACCTGGGCATGAAGACGATACTGGTCGAACGCTGGAAGACCCTCGGCGGCGTTTGCCTGAATGTCGGCTGCATCCCGTCCAAGGCCCTGCTGCACGCGGCCAAGGTCATCGACGAATCGGCGGACATGGGCGCGCACGGCATCAAGTTCGCCAAGCCCGAGGTCGACGTAGACGCGCTGCGCAGCTGGAAGGACAAGGTCGTCGGCCGCCTGACCGGCGGTCTCGCGGGCCTGGCCAAGCAGCGCAAGGTCGAGGTCGTCAACGGCATCGGCCGCTTCCTCGACGCCCATCACGTCGAGATCGTCGACGACGCCGGCGGCCGCAAGGTCGTCAAGTTCGACAATGCGGTCATCGCCGCCGGATCGGAGGCGGTCAAGCTGCCGTTCATCCCGGACGATCCGCGGGTCATCGATTCGACCGGCGCGCTGGCGCTCGACGGGGTGCCGGAGCGCATGCTGGTCATCGGCGGTGGCATCATCGGCCTGGAGATGGCGACCGTGTACAGCGCGCTCGGCGCGAAGATCACGGTCGTCGAGATGCTCGACAACATCGTCGCCGGCGCCGACAAGGACATCGTCAAGCCGCTGTTCAGCCGCATCAAGAAACGCTACGAGGCGATCCTGCTGAAGACCCGGGTGACCGCAGTCGCGGCGACGCCCGACGGCATGCAGGTGACCTTCGAGGGCGCCAATGCGCCGGCCGAGCCGCAGCTCTACGACCGCGTCCTGGTCGCCGTCGGCCGCACGCCGAACGGCAAACTGATCGGTGCCGATAACGCCGGGGTCGCGGTCGACGATAGCGGCTTCGTCCAGGTCGTCGACACCCAGATGCGCACCACCCAGCCGAACATCTTCGCGATCGGCGACATCATCGGCCAGCCGATGCTGGCGCACAAAGCGGTCCACGAGGGCAAAACCGCCGCCGAGGCGGCGGCCGGTCTGCCCAGTCATTTCGATGCGCGGGTGATCCCGTCGGTCGCCTACACCGATCCCGAGGTCGCCTGGGTTGGCGTGACCGAGGAAGAGGCCAAGGCGCAGGGCATCAAGTATGGCAAGGGTGTGTTCCCGTGGGCCGCCAGCGGTCGTGCGCTGGCACTGGCACGCGAAGAGGGTATGACCAAGCTGATCTTCGACGAAGAGACCGAGCGCCTGATCGGCGCCGGGATCGTCGGCGTCGGCGCCGGTGACCTGATCGCCGAGGCCGCGCATGCGATCGAGATGGGTTCGAACGCTGCCGACATCGGCCTGACCGTGCACCCGCACCCGACCTTGTCGGAGTCCGTGGGCATGGCGGCCGAGGCGTTCGAGGGGACGATCACCGATCTGTACATGCCGAAGAAGCGGTGACACCGCAGGAGGCCAACTCTGCCGGCGGCGCGCCCCTCTGTATCGAGTGCGCCGACGCCCAAGATCGGCCTTTGCTGCGCTCTGCGGCTTGCGCAGGCCGTTCGTGGATCCACGGATGTTGTTGGTTCGGTGCAGGCAGCGGGGTTGTTCGCGCTGGCGCGCGAGTTATTTTTTCAATGCGCTCCGCCGAGCGCATTCAAGAACAAACCCCGCGCGCAGCGCGAGCAGAACCCCCGTCCCCCCAAACCAACAGCAAACGGACACACACGCACCGGCGAGCGCATCAGGAATTCGCTCCGCGCTACTGCGTGCTCAACCCCGGATGACCCACTGAAATGAGCAACCAGAAACCCCAACCCGGCGTCCCACTGCGCCGCGCCGAAAAACTCGCCCGCATCCCGGTCAAGGTCGTCCCCAGGGAGCAGCCGCTGGCCAAGCCCGAATGGCTCAAGGTCAAGCTGCCGACCCGCGACCAGGCCGCGCGGGTGCGCCGCCTGCTGCGCAGCAACGCGCTGCATACCGTCTGTGAGGAGGCGGCGTGCCCGAACCTGCCGGAGTGCTTCGGACACGGCACCGCGACCTTCATGATCCTCGGCCGGGTGTGCACGCGGCGCTGCCCGTTCTGCGAGGTCGGTCACGGTCGGCCGCTGCCGGTCGACGCGGCCGAACCGGCGCAGCTCGCGGACGCGGTGCGCCGCATGCAGCTCGACTACGTCGTGATCACGTCGGTCGACCGCGATGACCTGCGCGACGGCGGCGCCGCGCACTTCGCGGCCTGTGTCGCGGCGGTGCGCGCGGCACGACCGGGCATCCGGATCGAGATTCTCACACCGGATTTTCGCGGCCGAATGAACGAAGCGCTCGATGCCTTGTCAGAAGCGACGCCCGACGTGTTCAACCACAACATCGAGACCGTTCCGCGCCTGTACCGCCAGGCGCGCCCCGGCGCCGATTACGCGTGGTCGCTTGAGCTACTGCAGCGCTTCGCCGAGCGTCACCCGTCGGTCCCGACCAAGTCGGGGTTGATGGTGGGAATGGGCGAGGACCTGTCGGAGGTCATGCAGGCAATGTGTGATCTGCGTCAAAATAGTTGCAGGATGTTGACGATTGGACAGTACCTGGCGCCTTCAGATTCACACCTGCCGGTCGAACGCTATTACACGCCGGCAGAGTTCGACGACCTGAGGCGGTATGGGTTGGAGATCGGGTTCGAAAGCGTGGCCAGTGGGCCGTTGGTGAGGTCTTCGTACCACGCCGACCGTCAATCTGGTCTACTCTTAGACGATACGCATTGAATTCAGTGCGTTGAATCGTGTTATTAACTGCAAGCTCTAAGGAGAGCGACATGTCGATTGATAATGAAGGCCTTCCCGTCAGCTGGGACGAAATAAAAAAGGCCTCGCGCCGCCTCGACTGGGGTGGCAATGAACAGATCGCGAAGACAGAGAAGAAGGTTGTCAGGAAATACCTCGCCGACGAAGACTCCGAAGACAATCGGGTCAAGGACCACCTGGCGATACCCGGCTACAACTGATTTTTTCCTCGTCGTGCCCGACGGCCTGAGCGCCGTCGCCGCTGGTCCGCCTCGCGGGCGGATTTGCCAGCCCGGGCGCGGCTGAGGCACACTCTGCGCATGCTCACAGGGAACGTCATGTCAGCGACCGTCCGAAGCCACCGCGTCCTGCGCGTCTGGCCCGATGGCGGCGTGCCTTTGTAGAGCAGACAGTCCGAAACAGTTCCGACGTACTGATCGCAACAAGGCCGCAGCCCACAAAGCTGCGGCCTTGTTGCTTTTCGGGCCCGTGTCATTCGTGCGAGGAGGAACCAAACGTGTCCGTGCCGGCCGCTTTTCTGGGTGTCATCCTGATCTGGGCGACCACGCCGCTGGGCATCAAGTGGAGTGGCGAGGGCGTCGGTTTTCTGTTCGGCGTCGCCGGGCGAATGGCGATCGGCCTCGTGGCCTGCCTGCTGCTGGTCGCGCTGCTCAGCCGCCGCATGCGCTGGCACCGGCGAGCGCGGCAGACCTACCTGGTCGCCGGCATCGGCATCTGGGCGGCGATGTCCAGCGTCTACTGGGCCGCACAGCATATCCCGTCGGGACTGATCTCGGTCGTGTTCGGTCTGACGCCGGTGGTGACCGGAGCGCTGGCCGCGGTATGGCTGCGCGAGCACGCGTTCACGCCGTTCCGGGTCGGCGGCATGCTGCTCGGGGCGTGCGGCCTGGTCGTGATCTTCGGTCAGCTGCCGGCGCTCGGCGTACACGCCGTGGTCGGGGTCAGCGGCGTACTGCTGGCGGTGATCGTGCACTCGCTGAGCGCGGTCTGGGTCAAGCGGCTCGACGTGCCGATGCACCCGCTGGAGACGACGACCGGCTCGCTGATCGTCGCGGTACCCCTGTTCCTGGTCACCTGGGCGGTGCTCGACGGGCAATGGCCGGCGGTGCTGCCGCGACGGGCGCTGGGGGCGATCGTCTACCTTGCGCTGTTCGGTTCCGTGCTCGGCTTCGTGCTGTACTTCTACCTGCTGCGGCACAGCCAGGCCAGCCGGGTCGCGTTGATCACGCTGGTCACTCCGGTGCTGGCGCTGCTGCTTGGACAGTTCCTCAACCATGAGGCCGTTGGTACGCGGGTCTGGTTCGGCACGGTCGTGATCCTGCTCGGCCTGGCCAGCTACCAATGGGGCGATCAGTGGCGGATGCAGCGCTTGCGCGCGGACTGAAACCAGGTGTTCAGCGGCGGCGGCGCGACCTGCCGGTGCGCGGCGCGCTGCCGTCGCCGCGATCCCCGGTGGCGACGACGTAGCGGCCGCCGCCGGTGGACTTGGCCCGGTACATGGCCTGGTCGGCGGCGTGCAGCAGGTCATCGAGATTGTCGGCATGCGTCGGCGCCAGCGCGATGCCGATGCTAACGGCGGGCTGGTAGGCCTTGTCGTGGACACGCATCGGCGCCATCAGCGCGCGCAGTATGCGCCCGGCGACCGGTTCGATCGATGCCCCGGGGTCGAGCCGGTACAGCGCGATGAACTCGTCGCCGCCGATGCGCGCCGTGTCGAGCGGCGTGTAGGCGATCATCTCGCGCAGTCGCGAGTTGTCTTCGATGCGCTGCGACAGCTCGATCAGCACCGCGTCGCCGGCGGCGTGGCCGAGCGTGTCGTTGATCGACTTGAAGTTGTCCAGGTCGATCAGCATCAGCGCCAGGGTGTCGCCGTCGCGTCGCCGCGCCAGCAGTTCCTGGGTCGTCTTCTCGAAGCTGCGGCGATTGGACAGGCCGGTCAGCGAGTCCTGGTATGCCATGCGCTCGAGCTCGTCGTTCATGCTGTGCACCTCGTGCAGCAGCATCTCGTTCTCGATGTCGCGCATCAGGCTGCTGCGCAGGCTCGCGTTGTAGCGCCAGGCCGTCACCGCGATCAGGGCCGAGTAGATGGTCGCCAGCAGCGAGAACTCGATCGCCATCTCCGGTACCCGCCACCAGGCCCAGTACAGCATCGCCGCGTAGAACGGCAACGAGAACGCGAAGAACACCGGGCGGTAGATCGCGTTGGTCGACAGGCTCGCGACCGGCAGGCCGACGAGGACGATCAGTACCATCAGGCGGGCGCCGATCGGGTGGCCGACATCGTCGAAGTACGCGAACAGCCCCCAGGTGACGCCGCCGACGGCCGCCAGCGCCGCGTAGATACCGCCGATCAACTGCGCATTGACGTCGTCGAGGTGCCTGCGCAGCAGCGGTACCAACAGCAGGCGCAGCAGCGACACACCAACCACGCCGCCGATCCACAGCAGGATGGCGTCGACGCCGGATGTGCGCCAGACCGCGTAGCCGACGAGTACGCTGACGACGGCGCCGAACACCAGCGTCGAACCGGCGTTGTCGAGCAGGTTGCGCAGCAGGCGCCGATCGACGACCTGCGCGATCGCCGGTGTCGGCGGCGCGTTGCCGTCGGGGTGAGTGCCAGCCGCTGCCTTGTCGTTACCCATAACGCTGCCGTGCGAACGCGGGACGCCGCCTATCGTCGTCCGGGAACGCGTGGCCGGCCAGCCGCGGCGCCTGTGCTGCAGGCGCCGGGGTCGTGGGCTCGCCAGCCGATCCTACTGCTTAGCGGCAGCGTGGCGATGTTCTGAAAGCGCCGGCCGCGGTGGCCGGCGTCGTGCTACGGCGCGATCGTTCAGGCCTTGGGGTCGCCCGAACGCCCCATGAAGAAGACGATGAAGAACAGCGCGATCAGGATCACGAAGGCGATGACGCCGAACGACAGGATGCCGGTCCAGTCCGAAAACAGCTCCGACCACAGTTCCATACGGGCCTCCACAGAGACGGTCACAGGTGTCGCCATGCTAGGCGCTATCGGTGCCGCGCATGCTGATCGGGGTCAACCACGGCGCCGTTTCGACGCGCCCGATCACCGCCGCGGCATGCCCTGCTGCCCGCCTTGCTGCTGCATGCGCTGACGCATCTCCTGCATCCGCTGCTCCATCTCGGCGTTGAAGGCCTTGACCTCGGCCTGGTCCAGCGCGCCGTTGCGGTCGCGGTCCATGTGGTCGAACTGGGCCTCGGTCGGCGCCAGGAATTCGGCGCGGCTGACCTGGCCGTCCTGGTTGCTGTCGAATTGCTTGAAGAACATCTCCTCAAGATTCGGCATCTGCTGCTGGGCCAGCGCCGGCGCGCTACACAGCGCGAGTGCGATCACGATCTTTTTCACGGGACGGGGTCTCCTTGGCGGGCGTCGGCGGCGCCGCGCTGCTGAACGATGGATTCGACGGCGGATACTAGCAGCTTGTCAGTCCGTCGATAGTGCCTTCAGCTGGGCCTGGATCACGGATTCGAGCGCCGCCAGCGCCTGCGCGGTCTGTGCGGCGCCCAACGGCGGATCGATGCCGGCGAGCGCGTCGCGGTAGGCGTCGCGCACGGCCCAGGCACAGGCCTCGAGCGCGCTGCCCGGGACCTGCTCCGGGAGCCGCGGCGACGCCACGGCATGCGCGTCGCCGGCGAGCCGGGTGACGGCCGCCGAGCGCGGCACCAGGCGCTGCGTGGCCTCGTCTTCGTGCTCGGCCTTGAGCGGCGAGATCTTGCGGTAGGTGGCGGCGCGGTAGGTGAAGCGCGCGCCGATCGGCAGCTGGTGGAACTTCACGCGGGCTCTCGGGATCGACCAAAGCCCGCAGTCTAGCGCGTGACCGGCGCGCGGTTCAGCCGGTTCGGGCGAGTTCGGCGAGGTTGCCGGCGATATCGGTCGTATCGATGGTCTCGCCGAGCTGGCGGCCGATCTGGGTCGTCGACAACAGACCGCGGATGGTCTGTCTGCCGGCACTGTCGCGGTCGACGACCAGCGCGTGCTGGCGGCCCATGCGTTTCAGCGTCAAGACGATATCGCCGACCCGGGCGGTTGCGACGTCGCCCATCTCGAGCACGTCGATGCGGTGCTGCGGCGTCATGATATCGCGCACGATCAGGTCCTTGCGCGCGCTGCCCGAGTCGTGGATCAGGCTCAGGATACGCTCACCGCTGACGTCCTTCGCGGTGACGATGCCGATCACATGGTTGAGCGCACTGGTCACAAACAGCAGACGCACGCCGCTCGCGATCATCTGCTCCTCGGCGTCGTCGACCGACGCGTTCGGTGACACGGTTTCGGCGCGCACCAGCGCCAGGTCGGTCATGACGTCGATCGCGGGGCTGTCGAGGGTCACGTGCTCGGGCAGGTTCTGGCGCGGCCGCTGGAAGCTGCTGCCGGTGTCGAGCGTGCCGGCATTGAGGGCGCGAAACTGGGTCATAATGGCTCTCCGTTGGGCGCTCGACGGGTGCCGATGCTGCTGCCGCACTGCCCGCCCGGCAGGGCTCACCCGGTTGTGCCGCCGCGTTCGGTGGACTGTCTACTCTAAAGTAGGCCGGGGGTGTCGATTTGCAAACCCGGGAGTTGCGCCGTTGAGGCTCGACCGTTACATCAGCCACGCCACCGGCCGGACCCGCAGCCGGGCGCGCTCGCTGGTACGCGCCGGACGGGTAGCGGTCGGCGGTGCGACGGTGCGTGACGTCGGGTTCGACATCGGCGACGGCGCCTCCGTGACCTGCGACGGCGTGATCCTGGCGCTGCCGGGGCCGCTCTACCTGATGTTGCACAAGCCCTGTGGCGTGGTCAGCGCGACCCGCGACGGCCGCCACGCGACCGTGTCGTCGCTGCTGCCTGCGGCGCTGGCCGCACGCGTGCACCTGGTCGGGCGCCTCGACAA
>JASJCU010000149.1 GCA_030065815.1 Gammaproteobacteria bacterium
CGGCGATTCGGCGGCGCTGGCCGCGCGTAGCCGCGAGTCGCTCGCCGCAACCGTGCTGACACTGGCACGGGCCGTGCTGGACGACATCGGGAGACGGCGTCCGGACCTGTTCACAGCGCGCTTCCGCGACCTCGAGGCGCGGCGCCTCGGCGAGCTGGTCAACGACTGGCTCGACGTCGAGCGCGCACGCGGCCAGGCGTTCCGCGTCGTCGCGCTCGAGCGCAGGCAGCAGGTCACGCTCGGCGGCCTCGAGCTGACCACCCGCGTCGACCGCATCGACGAACTCGCCGACGGCAGCCTGGCCGTCATCGATTACAAGACCGGGCGCCGGGTCGCTACCGACGGCTGGTTCGACGCGCGCGTCAGCGAGCCGCAGCTGCCGCTGTACAGCGTACAGGCCGACGCGCCGCTCGGCGCGGCACTGCTGGCGCGCGTCCGCAACGACGCCGCCGGCTGTCGCTTCGTCGGTCTGAGCCGGCTCGACGGCATCGCCACCGGCGTCACGACCGCCGGCGACGACGCACCGGACTGGCAGCCGACACTGGCCCGCTGGCGCCATGCGCTGACCGCGCTGGCCGCTGAATTCGTCGCCGGCCGCGCCGACCCGACGCCATCGCCCGCGGCCTGTGAGTACTGCCCGTTGGGATCGCTGTGTCGGGTCGACGCGCACGGCGGGGACGCACCCGATGACGGCTGAGCGCGTGATCGACGCCGAGCAACGGCAGCGTGCGCTCGAAATCGCCGCGTCGTTCATCGTTCAGGCGCCGGCCGGCTCGGGCAAGACCGAGCTGCTGACGCAGCGCTTTCTGCGCCTGCTCGCCGTCGTCGACGAGCCGGAGGAGATCTGCGCGATCACGTTCACGCGCAAGGCCGCCGCCGAGATGCGTCAGCGCATCGTCAGCGCACTCGCGGGCGTAGATGGTCCGCGGCCGGCGGCGGCGCATGCCGGCCTGACCTGGACACTGGCCGGCGCCGCGCTGCAGCGCGATGCCGAACGCGGCTGGCAGCTGCTGCGCAACCCCAACCGCCTGCGCATCCAGACCTTCGACAGCCTCGCCCACTCGCTGGCCCGCCAGCTGCCGATCCTCAGCGAGTTCGGCGCCGTGCCGACCACCACCGAAGACGTCGACGGCTATTACCGCGACGCCGCGCGCGCGACGCTGCGCGCGCTCGAGGACAGCGATGTCGGCCCGCACCTGGCGCGCCTGCTCGAGCATCTCGACAACCGCCACGGTCAGCTCGAGGAGCTGCTGTGCGCGATGCTGCGGCGCCGCGACCAGTGGCTGCCGCACGTCATCGACTCGCCCGACGGCGGCGCGCTCGACGACGCACTCGGCGCGGCGGTCAGCGACCACCTGCGGCAGCTGCTGCGCGACACGCCCGCGGACTGGCTCGCGGCGCTGGTCGATGCCGCGCGCGCGGCCGCCGAGAGGCTCGACGGCGAGCACGGCGCGACGACGCTGCGCGGCTGGCGGGGGCGCAGCGCGCCACCCGGCAGCGACTGGTCCGAGCTGCCGGCGTGGCAGGGACTCGCCGAGTTGGTCCTGACCGCGGGCGGCGACGTGCGGCGGCGCTGGGACGCCAAACTCGGCTTCCCGCCGCCGAGTGCCAGCGGCATCGGCAGCGACGAGAAGGCACGGCGGCAACGGGCCAAGCGCGACGTCCAGGGTCTCGCCGATGCGCTGGCCGGATCCGCCGACCTGGTCGCCGCGTGGCACGGCCTGCGCGGCCTGCCGGCGACCGGGCTGGACGCCGGGCAGCACGCGGTGCTCGGCGCGCTGTTCCAGGTGTTGTTGCGCACCGTCGCCGAACTCAGGCTGGGCTTCCGCGACGCTGGCGAGGTCGATTTCTGCGAGACGCAGATGCGCGCCCAGCACGCACTGGGCACGGCCGACGCACCGTCGGACCTCGCGCTGGCCCTCGACTATCGCCTGCAGCACCTGCTGGTCGACGAGTTCCAGGACACGTCGAGCAGCCAGTACCGGCTGCTCGCGACGCTGACCGCGACGTGGCAGCCCGGCGACGGCCGCACGCTGTTCGCCGTCGGCGACCCGATGCAGTCGATCTACCGTTTCCGCGAGGCCGAGGTCGGCCTGTACCTCGCCGCGCGCGAGCACGGCATCGGTCAGCTGGCGCTGCAGCCGCTGACGCTGGCCGTGAACTTCCGCTCGGCGCGCGGCATCGTCGACTGGGTCAACGCCGGCTTCGCCCGGCTGTTCCCGACCCGCGTCGATGTCGCGCGCGGCGCCGTCGACTACGCCCCGGCACAGGCGTTCCACGCCGCCGACGATGGCCCGGCCGTGCAGGTGCATGCCCAGGCCGGGGCCGACCCGCGGGCCGAGGCCGAACAGGTCGTCGGCCTGGTCAACAGGGCACTCGCCGAGACCAGCGACGGCCAGGTCGCCGTGCTGGCGCGCGCGCGCCGCCACCTGCACGCGATCGCTGCGGCGCTGAAGGCCGCCGGGGTCTCATTCCAGGCCGTCGACGTCGACCCGCTGGCCGGCCAGCCGGTGGTCCGCGACCTGTATTTCCTGACCCGCGCGCTGTTGCACCCGGGCGACCGCCTGGCCTGGCTGACGGTGCTGCGCGCGCCGTGGCTCGGTCTCGACCTCGCCGACCTGCTGGTGGTCGGCGACGCGACGTCGCGCTGCATCGTCGATTGCCTGCTCGATCCGCAGGTGCGCGAGCGCCTCAGCGACGACGGCCGCGAGCGGGTCGCGCGGCTGCTGGACTGCGTCGACAACCAGCTGCCGGCACGCGGCCGCCGGCCATTGCGCGAATGGATCGAGGGCATATGGCTGCGCCTGGGTGGCGCCGCGGTCGCCGGCGCCGCCGCGGCCGAAGACGCCCAGGCCTTCCTCGCGCTGCTCGACCGCCATGCCGAGGCCGCCGGGTTGGTCGATTTCCAGGCCCTGGAACTGGCCATGCAGCGCCTGTACGCGGCGCCGGACAGCCTCGCCGACGGCCGCGTCCAGCTGATGACGATGCACAAATCCAAGGGCCTGGAATTCGACACCGTGATCCTGCCGTCGCTCGGCCGGCGCACCGGCAACGCCGGTGCCGAGCTGTTTTACTGGCTGGAACGCCCGCGCGGCGACGGTCGGGTCGCGCTGCTGATGGCGCCGATACGCGCCGCGCGCCAACCCAGCGAGCCGATCTCGGCCTACCTGCGCGATCTCGATCGCGACAAGTCGCGCCTGGAGACGACGCGCCTGCTGTATGTCGCGGCGACGCGCGCCCGCCGCCGCCTGCACCTGCTCGGGCACATCGGCTTCGGCGCCGACGGTACACCGCGCGCACCGGTGGCCGACAGCCTGCTGGAACGGCTGTGGCCGGTCGTCGAGCCGGCCTTCGCCGCGCTCGAGCCGCCCGCCGAGCAGCCACGCGCCGTACCCGCCGACGCGCCGCCGCTGTATCGCCTGGCGGCGGACTGGGCGCCGGACTGGGCACGCCTGGGCGCGCCGCCAGACCCGGTCGCGACGGCGGCCGATCCGCCGACGACGATCGAGTTCGACTGGGCCGGCGACAGCGCGCGCCTGGTCGGCACGCTGGTACACCGCTGGCTGGAACGGATCGCCGACGACGGTATCGACGACTGGCCGGCAGCGCGGGTCGACGAGCTGACGCCACGCCTGCGCATCGGCCTGCGCCACCTCGGCGTCGACCCGTCTGAACTCGACGCCGCGCTCGACAAGACGCAGCGCGCGCTGCGTCAGACTCTCGACGACGAGACCGGGCGCTGGATCCTGAGCGCGCACCGCGACGCCCGCTGCGAATGGCCGCTGACCGTGCACGACGACGGTGCACAGCGCTACGTGATCGACCGCAGCTTCGTCGACGACTCGGGCACGCGCTGGATCATCGACTACAAGACCGGCGAACACCTCGACGGTGATCGCGAGGCCTTCCTCGATGCCGAACAGCAGCGCTACCGTCAGCAGCTGCTGGACTACGCCGCGATCGTGCGCCGCTTCGAGTCGCGGCCGATCCGGCTGGCGCTGTATTTCCCGCTGTTCGCCGACTGGCGGGTCTGGGACTTCGACGGCTGAATCCACGCGATTCGGCCCGGCCGAGCATTGCCTTGGCAGGCAGCTTTGGTTACGGTCCATGCGAAGCAGCAACCGCCTGCCTTCACGATCACCGGCCGCACGACCATGCACTACCTGTCCGCCACCCTGTCGCTGAGCCTGTTCTGGATCGTCCTGTCCGGTCATTTCAGCCCGCTGCTGCTGAGTGTTGGCGCGGTCTCGGTCGCGCTGGTGGTCTGGTTGCTGTGGCGCATGGACAGCACCGACCGGCAACCGAACACGCTGCATCCCAGTCTCGGCCTGTTCGCTTATCTCGGCTGGCTGCTGTGGGAGGTCGTCAAGGCCAATATCGACCTCGCCAAGCGCATCCTGCACCCGTCGCTGCCGATCGAGCCGACCTGGACGCGACTCGACGTCGGCCTGTCGACGAAGCTCGGCAAGACGCTGTACGCCAACTCGATCACGCTCACCCCGGGCACGCTGACCACCGACGTCGACGAGGGCCATTTCATGATCCATGCGCTGTCGCGCGAAGGCATCGAATCGCTACGTGCCGGGGAGATGGAAGAGCAGATCCGCAAACTGGGACTGTAGAGGCATGCTGGCGGCGGCAATCATCGCGATTCTCGTGACCATGGCGCTCGCCCTGGTGCGTGGCTTCCGGGGGCCGACCGAGTACGACCGGATGCTGGCCGCGAACTCGTTCGGCACCAAGACGGTGCTGCTGATCGCGCTCGGCGGACACGCGCTGTCCTGGCACAGTCATCTCGATGTCGCGCTGCTGTACGCGATGGTCAACTTCGTCGGCACCATCGCCGTGATGCGCTTCTTCGAATACTGCTGCAGCGACGAGGACACGGTCAGGCGGGAGGACGCCCGGTGAGCCTGCTCGTTGAATTGCTCAGCGGTGCGCTGCTGCTGGTCGGCGGGGTACTCTGCGTCACCGGCGGTATCGGACTGGTGCGACTGCCGGATTTCTTCTCGCGGGTCCACGCATCCGGGTTGACCGAGACGCTCGCCGCGCCGTTGCTGCTGTGCGGGCTGATGCTGCGCATGGACTGGTCGCTCGACCTGTTGAAGGTGCTGCTGATCCTGGCGTTCATCCTCGCGACCAACCCGACCGCGAGCCATTCGATGGCCAAGGCGGCGCTGCATGGCGGACGCCGGCCGCTGATCGCCGACGATGCCGACGCGGCCGGGGAGAATGCGTCATCGAAGAGCTGATCGACATCGTCCTGCTCGGCTTCCTGGTGCTCGTCGCGATCGCCGCGATCCGCCTGCGCGACCTGTTTGCCGTGGCCATGCTGTTCGGCATCTTCAGCTTCCTGGTCGCGGCCCTGTTCATGGACCTCGACGCGGTCGACGTCGCGTTCACCGAGGCCGCGGTCGGGGCCGGCGTCACGACCGTGCTGCTGCTGTCGACGCTGCGCCTGACCAACCGCTGGGAACGCCGCCCGGGCCACAGCCGCCTGGTGCCGCTGCTGGTCGTCACGATCACCGGGGCGGCCCTGGTCTACGGCATCCTCGACGCGCCGTTCTTTGGCGATCCGAACGCGCCGGCGCACCAGCATGTTGCGCCGCGTTACATCGAGCAGGGTCCGCAGGAGGTGGGCATGCCGAACATCGTGACCGCGGTGCTGGCAAGCTACCGCGGCTACGACACCTTCGGCGAGACCGTCGTGATCTACACCGCCGGCCTCGCGGTGCTGTTGCTGCTGGGCATCCCGGACGGGCCGAACATCCGTCCCGGGCGCAGCGCGATCGGCGACCAACTGGTGTTGCGCGTCGTCGTCAAGTTCCTGATCCCGTTCGTGCTGCTGTACGGGCTTTACGTCCAATGGCACGGCGACTTCGGCGCCGGCGGCGGCTTCCAGGCCGGCGTGATCTTCGCGACCGGTTTCGTCCTCTACGACCTGGTGTTCGGCGACGGCGATGCACGGATGGCCGTGCCCCCGGCCTGGCTGCATCGACTCGCCGCCCTCGGCGTGTTGCTTTACGGCGGCGTCGGTGTCTACTCGCTGCTGGCCGGCAAACCCTTCCTCGACTACACGGCGCTGGCACACGACCCGGTGCATGGACAGCATCTCGGTGTCCTGCTGGTCGAACTTGGGGTCGGCATCACGGTGTTCTCGATCGTGCTGGCGATCTTCTACGCGCTTTCCGGGCGGAGGCGTCAGGTATGACCGGCATCCCCGGCCTGATCAATTACTGGGCCGCGATCTTTCTGATGATGGCCGGCTTCTACGTCGTCATCGCCCAGGGCAACCTGGTAAAGAAGCTGATCGGGCTGAGCCTGTTTCAGGCATCCGTGTTCATCCTCTACATCACGATCGGCAAGGTCAGCGACGGCAGCGCACCGGTATTCACCGAGGGCGTCACG
>JASJCU010000150.1 GCA_030065815.1 Gammaproteobacteria bacterium
GCCGCTGCCGCTCGCGGTCGCGATCGCCGTCGTCGTGCTCGACCTCGCGATCTACCTGCAGCACGTGATGTTCCACGCGATCCCGCTGCTGTGGCGGTTGCACCGGTCGTGACGTCGACATCGAGGTCGGCGTGGTGCACCCGGTGCAACCGCCACAGCAGCGGGATCGCGTGGAACATCACGTGCTGCAGGTAGATCGCGAGGTCGAGCACGACGACGGCGATCGCGACCGCGAGCGGCAGCGGCAGCTCGATGCCGTTGAGCAGGCCCCAGCCGTTGCGCTCGGCGGCCAGCGCGCTCGCCAGTGCCGCGGCAGGGAACAGCACGCGCAGGATCAGCGCATTGAGCAGCACCAGGCCGAGGTTGTTGATCCAGCGGTGGGCCTTGGCGACGGCCAGCCGGCGGCGCGGTGCGCGCAGCTCCCATAGCGCGATCAGCGCGAACACCGCGATGAAGAGGCCCAGCCGGACCGGCATCTCGTTGCGTACAACCCAGTCGGACAGCTCCATGACCGCCTCCGCGACCGGCAGGCTATAATCGCCTGAACGGCATTTATTCAATAAATATCTTGAATTATTGAAGATGAGCAACGACACGCTGTCAACCGGCGCCTTCAAACACGACCTGTTCGCCCAGTTCGCGCGCGTCGCGAAGGCGATGGCGAACGGCCATCGCCTTGAATTGCTTGAGTTTCTGGCCCAGGCCGAGCGCAGTGTCGAGGACCTGGCGCAGGTCGCCGGGCTCAGCGTCGCGAACACCTCGCAGCATCTGCAGCAGCTGCGCCAGGCCGGCCTGGTCGCCAACCGCAAGGTCGGACACCGGGTGTTCTACCGGCTCGCCGGCGACGACGTCGCGGCCCTGGTCGGCGCGCTGCGCGACGTCGCCGAACACCGCGTCGCCGACGTCAGCCGGCTCGTCGACGACTACCTGCGGGTCAAGGACCGCCTCGAGCCGATCCCGGCCGCCGAGCTGCTCGCGCGCGCCCGCGACGGCCTGGTCACGGTGCTCGACGTGCGCCCCGCCGACGAATTCGCGCAGGGCCACGTGCCGGGCGCGATCAACATCCCGCTCGGCGAGCTCGAGCAGCGCCTCGACGCCCTCGACGCCGAGCGCGAGATCGTCGCCTACTGCCGCGGGCCGCACTGCGTGCTGGCGTTCGACGCCGTGACCAAGCTGCGCGACCGCGGCCGGCGCGCGCGCCGCCTCGACGGCGGGCTGCCGGAATGGCGCCTGGCCGGCTACCCGGTCGAGTCGTAGGCGCGCGGCCGCCGGCGCGATAGTGGCGAGCACCGGCCGGCGCACGCTGCAGACGCCTGCGACACGACACCGGCACAGGTCCACCGCGGGCTAGCACCTGCCCGGCACCCGACCGGCGAACGAAGATTTTCAATAGTGGATCGGCCCCGCCCGGCCGCGTCGCGGCGCCGCCGTCGGTTAGACTGACGGGCTATCGAGCGGCCTGCATGGCAGGCCATCCACACAGCGGCGGACCGTTCCAATAGCAACAACGCGGCGCCCGCCCCCGACCCAGCAGAGGAGACCCACTATGACCCGGGACGTTGTGGTCTTGAGCGCGGTGCGCTCGGCAATCGGTTCGTTCGGCGGCGGCCTTAGCCAGATCGAACCGCAGGAACTCGCCGGCCAGGTGATGAAGGAGGCGGTGAGCCGGTCGAACGTCGACCCGAACCTGATCAACTACGTGACCGTCGGCAACTGCATCCCGACCGACTCGCGATTCGCCTATGTCGCGCGCGTCGCCGCGGTCCAGGCCGGCCTGCCGATGGAATCGGTCGCGATGGCTGTCAACCGGCTGTGCAGCTCCGGCCTGCAGGCGGTCGTGACGACGGCCCAGGGCATCATGCTCGGCGACTACGATTTCGGCGTCGGCGGCGGCGTCGAGGTGATGTCGCGCGGCGCCTACCTGTCGCCGACGATGCGCTCCGGCGCGCGCATGGGCGACGCGTCGATGATCGACAGCATGGTCGCGACACTGACCGACCCGTTCGGTGCCGGCCACATGGGCATCACCGCCGAGAACCTGGCCGAGAAGTGGGACATCAGCCGCGAGGAGCAGGACGCGTTCGCCGCCGAATCGCACCGTCGCGCCGCGGCCGCGATCGCCGCCGGGCATTTCGACACGCAGATCACGCCGGTGACGATCAAGCACCGCAAGGGCGACATCGTTTTCGACAAGGACGAACACGTCAAACCGGACACGACCGCGGAGAAGCTCGGCGGCATGCGCCCGGCATTCAAGAAGGACGGCACCGTGACCGCGGGCAACGCGTCCGGGATCAACGACGGCGCGTCGTTCCTGGTGCTCGCCGCCGCCGACAACGCGGCCGCGGATGGCCTGACGCCGGTCGCCCGTGTCGTCTCCTATGCGGTCGCCGGCGTGCCCAACCACATCATGGGCGAAGGCCCGATCCCGTCGTCGCGCATGGCCCTCGAAAAGGCCGGCCTGACCCTCGACGACATCGACGTCATCGAGTCCAACGAGGCGTTCGCGGCCCAGGCGCTGGCCGTCGCCAAGGGCCTCGGCCTCGACCTCGCCAAGACCAACCCCAACGGCGGCGCGATCGCACTCGGCCACCCGGTCGGCTGCTCCGGCGCCTACCTCGCGACCAAGGCGATCTACGAGCTGCAGCGCATCGGCGGCCGCTATGCGCTGGTGACGATGTGCATCGGCGGCGGCCAGGGCATCGCCGTCGTCTTCGAGCGCGTCTGACCGCGGGCGGTGCGCGCGCGGCCGCCGACGCCGCGCACGCACCGTGCCCCGCCCTATCAACCGCTCCGTTGGCCGGCCTGGCGACCGCGGCGGCGGCCGGCCGGGCACACCGAGCATGCCGATCGGGCGGGCAAAGGTATTCATAAAATCAATTCTCGGGCGCGCGTCGCGCGGCTACATTTGCAGCAGGTACGCCAAACACCGATCGCGGACACGGCCGCCGCGGGATCGGCAGTCTGAACACCGGCACGCGACCGGCCGCGGCGCCGACGCACCGTTGCGGTGCATGCCGGACGCGCCGCCGCGACGCGTCACCGATCCGGCCGACCGTGACTTGCCAGCCAGGACACTATGAGCCACGACAACGCGACGATCATCTACACGCTCACCGACGAATCGCCGCTGCTCGCGGCCTGCTCGCTGCTGCCGATCCTGCGCACGTTCACGGCGCCGGCCGGCATCACGATCAAGAAGAGCGATATCTCGCTGTCGGCGCGCATCCTCGCCGAGTTCGCCGATCACCTCGAACCGGAACAGCGCGTCGAGGACTGCCTCGCCAGCCTCGGCCGGCTGACCCAGGAACCCGACAGCAACATCATCAAGCTGCCGAACATCAGCGCGTCGGTGCCGCAGCTGACCGCGGCGATCGCCGAACTGCAGGCGCGCGGCTTCGCCGTGCCCGACTATCCCGAGGAGCCGGCCGGCGACGAACAGCAGCGGATCAAGGCGCGCTATTCCAAGGTGCTCGGCAGCGCCGTGAACCCGGTCCTGCGCGAGGGTAACTCCGATCGCCGCGCACCGGCCGCGGTCAAGCGCTACGCGCGCAAGAACCCGCACGCCATGGCCAAGTGGAGCCCGGCCTCGCGCACCCATGTCTCGCACATGCGCGACGGCGACTTCTACCACAGCGAAAAATGCCTGACCCTGGACCGCGCCTGCAGCGTGCGCATGGACCTGGTCACCAAGTACGGCGAGGAGATCGTCCTCAAGGACAAGACCGAGCTGCTCGAAGGCGAGATCATCGACAGCATGTTCATGAGCAAGAAGGCGCTGTGCGCGTTCATCGAGGAACAGCTGCAGGACGCCCACGAGACCGGCGTGATGTTCTCGCTGCACGTCAAGGCGACGATGATGAAGGTCTCGCACCCGATCGTGTTCGGCCACGCCGTCAAGGTGTTCTACAAGGAGCTGTTCGACAAGCACGGCGAGCTGTTCGAGCGCCTCGGCGTCAATCCGAACAACGGCATCAGCAGCGTCTACGAAAAGATCGAGCAGCTGCCGCGCTCGGTGCGCGAGGAGATCGAACACGACATCCATGCCTGCTACCAGCACCGCCCCGAGCTGGCGATGGTCGACCCGCGCAAGGGCATCTCCAACCTGCATGCGCCCAACGACGTCATCGTCGACGCGTCGATGCCGGCGATGATCCGCGAAGGCGGCAAGATGTGGGGCCCGGACGGCAAGCTCAAGGACACCAAGGCGGTCATGCCAGAGAGCACGTTCGCGCGCATCTACCAGGAGATCATCAACTTCTGCAAGACCAACGGCGCGTTCGACCCGACGACGATGGGCACGGTGCCCAACGTCGGCCTGATGGCACAAAAGGCCGAGGAGTACGGCTCGCACGACAAGACCTTCGAGATCCCGGTCGACGGCATCGCACGCATCGTCGACGAGCACGGCGAGGTACTGATCGAACAGCACGTCGAGAAAGGCGACATCTGGCGCATGTGCCAGACCAAGGACGAGCCGATCCGCGACTGGGTCAAGCTGGCCGTGACCCGCTCCCGCCAGTCGGCGACGCCGGCGGTGTTCTGGCTCGACGAGTATCGCGGCCACGACGCCGAGGTCATCAAGAAGGTCAAGCGTTACCTCGGCGAGCACGACCTGACCGGCCTGGACATCCAGATCATGTCGCCGCTGCGCAGCATGCGTTACACGCTGGAACGCGTGATCCGCGGCAAGGACACGATCTCGGTCACCGGCAATATCCTGCGCGACTACCTGACCGACCTGTTCCCGATCATGGAGCTCGGCACCAGCGCGAAGATGCTGTCTATCGTGCCGCTGATGAAGGGCGGCAGCCTGTTCGAGACCGGCGCCGGCGGCACCGCGCCGAAGCTGGTCCAGCAGCTGCTCGAGGAGAACCACCTGAGCTGGGATTCGCTCGGCGAGTTCCTGGCCTTGACCGTGTCGCTCGAGGACGTCGCTCGCAAGCACGACAACGGCAAGGCGATGATCCTCGCGACGACCCTCGACGAGGCGATCGGCAGGGTGCTCGACAACGGCAAGTCACCGAGCCCGAAGACCGGCGAGATGGACAACCGCGGCAGCCACTACTACCTCGCGCTGTACTGGGCGCAGGCGCTCGCCGCACAGACCGACGACCCCGCCCTGCAGGCCTATTTCGCGCCGCTCGCCCAGGCGCTCGGCGACAGCGAGGACGCGATCGTCGACGAGATGTGCTCGGTGCAGGGCGAGCCGGTCGACATCGGCGGCTACTTCCTGGCCGACGCCGACAAGACCAAGGCCGTGATGCGGCCCAGCGCGACGTTCAACGAGGCGCTGCGCGCCGCACGCGCGGCGACCGACTGACGCCCCGTCGCGAGCGCTCGTCAGCCCGGCCGCTGTACCGCCGGCGCCTGGCGCCCGATCGCATCCAGACCCGCGACGACCGCGCGCTGCCCGTCGACGTAGGCCTGCAGCTGCG
The DNA here is from genome assembly GCA_030065815.1 of Gammaproteobacteria bacterium. Taxonomy (GTDB): domain Bacteria; phylum Pseudomonadota; class Gammaproteobacteria; order Chromatiales; family Chromatiaceae; genus Thiosocius. The sequence goes on from JASJCU010000150.1 coordinate 5,439, forward strand.
GAAAGAACAGCGCGAAATCGTCGGCGAACCCGGCGTAGTCGCGCTGCAGTTCGGCGACGGCCGCGCCGAGCCCGCTCGGCCGCTTCAGGCGCCGCTCGATGCCGTGCAATGCGCGGCCGATACCGGCGACCCCGCGGTAGGACAGCAGCAGATCGTTGCCGACCAGGTAGGCCATGCTGTGCTGCATGCGCGCCGGCAGGTCGGCATGGTGGCGGCGCAGCGCGGCGTGGACCCGGCGCGCGAACACCTCGAGCGGCACGTCGGCATAGTCCGACCAGCGGCGGGCGAGAACATGGTCGTAGAACAGGTCGACGAGGATGCCGGCATAGCGGCGGTAGGCCGGACTGACCCGGCAGCGGCTGCGCCGGACCCCGGCATGCGCGTCGGTGTAACTGTCGATGCGCCGGTGCAGGATGATCGCGCGGCGCAACGCCGGCGGCAGCGCCGCGTCGACCCGGCCCTTGACGAAGTCGCCCATCAGGCTGCCGACCAGCGATTCCGGGTCGGGATCGGACAACAACAGGTGGGCCAGGTAGTTCACGCGTGAGGTCGCCGTCGCCGTACAGGTACCGTCGCAGTGTAGAGGAACGCGGTATCGGCGTCGCCGTGACCGGCCAGCGGTGTGACAGCGAGCGCGGTTTCGCGGCTGCAGGCGGGGCCCGCATCACCGCGGTCGGGCACAGCGCCGGGACCCGGGTGCACGCCGCGGCCGGTCGCCGGTTTTCGTGATCCGCAGCGCGACGCCGCCGCAAGCGACTTGCGGCCGCGGCCCGCCGCCGCGCAGAATCGCGTGGATCCCGCCCGTCAGGAATCCCCAACCCGCTTCTTGCCCGGGCATTCGCAGGGCCTGCGGCCGTCGCGAGCGGGAGACCGCAGGCATCCAACAGCACGGCGCCAGGCACGACACGCCATCTCCGGATCCCCGCAAAGACCGATGCAGACCACGTTGATGTCAGATACCCG
>JASJCU010000151.1 GCA_030065815.1 Gammaproteobacteria bacterium
CATGCTGGAACGGGATGTCGAGGTAGGGCAGGACCTTGCCTTCCGCCATCAGTGGAATGACCGCGTCGACGTGCGGATAGGGATAGACGTAGTGGAGTCGCACCCACGCGCCCGTCTCGCCGAGTGCCTCGCAGAGGTCCTGAAATCGTGTCTGCCAGGTTCGCCCGCGGAAGGTGCCTTCGCGGTAGCGCAGGTCGCTGCCGTAGGCGCTCGTGTCCTGGGAGATCACCAGGAGCTCCTCGACGCCGGCGCGGACCAGCCGGTGCGCTTCGGCGACGACTTCCTCGATCGGGCGACTGGACAGTCGCCCTCGCATCGACGGAATGATGCAGAACGAGCACTTGTGATTGCAGCCTTCCGAGATCTTCAGATAGGCGAAGTGCCGCGGCGTCAGCTTGACGCCCTGCGGCGGCACGAGATCGACGAAGGGGTCATGCTCGGTCGCGATCGGCGCGTGCTCGTGGACTGCGCCCACGACGTCCTCGTACTGCTGCGGGCCGGTCACGCCGAGCACCTTCGGATGGATCGCCGTGATCTCTTCCGGCTGCGCGCCCAGGCAGCCGGTGACGATCACGCGACCGTTCTCCGCGAGCGCCTCACCGATTGCCTCCAGCGACTCCGCCTTCGCGCTGTCGATGAAGCCGCAGGTGTTGACCACGACCACGTCTGCCTGGTCGTAGCTTCCAGTCACGCCGTAGCCGTCGATCTTGAGCTGGGTCAGGATGCGCTCGGAATCGACCAGCGCTTTCGGGCAGCCCAGGCTGACGAAGCCCACCTGCGGATTGGATTTGCTCAAGGGCTCGGTCTCGTCCGGTGAAGGGCCGCATTATACGGCTGCCTCATGTCGTTGCGGGGCTTGCGTTATCCTCGTGCCCTGTGACCTTGAGGATGGGTGTCGTCGAGATGAGTGAGCAACAGTATGGGACCGTCGTTGTGACCGGAGCGAATCGCGGGATCGGCCTCGAGTTCGCGCGCCGCCTCGCGCCGGAGAGTCGTCGTCTGCTGGCCTGCTGTCGGCAGCCCGATGAGGCCGAAGCGCTGCTGAGCCTGGCGTCCGCCAACGACAGCGTCGAGATCGTGCGTCTCGACGTGACTTCCGATGCCGACATCGACGCGCTCGCCGGGGCGTTGGACGGAGAACCGGTCGACCTGCTGCTGAACAATGCCGGAATCTACGGGCCCCGGGGGCGACCACCGCTCGATCACGCGGGCTGGCACGAGGTCCTGTCGGTCAACACCATGGCGCCGCTGCGCGTGGCGGGTGCGCTGCTGGACAACGTGGCGGCCAGTGACCGGCGCCTCGTCGCGAACGTGACCAGCAAGATGGGAAGCATCGGCGACAACGCGGGCGGGGGAGCTTATGTCTATCGCTCCTCGAAGGCCGCGCTGAACGCGGTCATGGTGAGTCTCGCCCGGGACACGGCGGATCGCGGCGTCACCGTCCTGCTGCTGCATCCGGGCTGGGTTCAGACCGACATGGGCGGCCCGAACGCCCTCATCGACGTCGAGACCAGCGTGAGTGGGATGAAGGCGATCATCGACCGCGCGACGACTGCCGATTCCGGGTGCTACTTCGACTACGACGGTTCGCGGATTCCCTGGTAGGGGCCCGACCGTCGCGGCTGAAGCCGCTCCCACAGTTGGCGCATTCAGTATGGCCGGTTGCTCCAGAAAGGACTCTACGAGGCTTCGGCCTTGGTCTCGGGGGTGATCCCGAGCGCTTCGAGGATGCGCGACGTCGCCGCGGCGCGATTCAGGGTGTAGAAGTGCAGGGAAGGGGCGCCGCCGGCGAGCAGTCGCTCGCAAAGTTTCACGACCACCTCGGTGCCGAAATCCCTGAGCCCATCCGCGTCCTGATCGTGATCGAACGATGCCAGGCGCTGCCGCAGCCAGCGCGGGATCTCCGCGCCGCACATGTCCGAGAAGCGAGCGAGCTGGCGATAGTTCGTGATCGGCATGATGCCGGGCACGATGGGCACGTCCACGCCCAGCCGGGCCGCATCATCGACGAACCGGAAGTAGGCGTCAGCGTTGAAGAAATACTGGGTGATGGCCCCGTCCGCGCCGGCCGCGACCTTGTCGCGGAAGTGCACCATGTCGCGCTCGGGTGAGTCACACTCGGGGTGGAATTCGGGATAGCAGGCGACATCCAGCGCGAACTGGTCGCCGGTCTCCCGGCGGATGAAGCGAACGAGGTCGCAGGCGTAGCGAAACTCACCAGCCGCGGCCATGCCTGACGGAACGTCGCCGCGCAGAGCAACGATGCGCCGTACGCCGGCTTTCCGATAGGTATCCAGCAAAGCGCGGATTTCCTCGACGCTGCCGCCCTGGCAGGACAGGTGCGGTGCGACCTGGGTGTCGTGCCGTCGCTGCAGGCCGAGAACGGCTTCCTGGGTATAGCTGAGCGTGGAGCCACCGGCGCCGAACGTCACGGAGCAGTACTCCGGGCGAAGCTGCGAGAGCAGTTCGTGCGCGTGCTCGAACTGCTCCCGCTGTGCGTCCGTCTTCGGCGGGAAGTACTCGAAGCTGATTCGGGTCATGGTCTTCCCGCCTCGACGTCTATCAGTACCGGTAGTGGTCGGGCTTGTAGGGCCCTTCGACACCGACACCGATGTACTCGGCCTGGTCGCCGGACAGCTCGGTCAGGCGCGCGCCGATCCGGTCGAGATGCAGCCGGGCCACTTTCTCATCGAGATGCTTGGGCAGCACGTAGACCTCGTTCTCGTAGCGCTCACCGTGTTGCCACAGTTCGATCTGAGCCAGGACCTGGTTGGTGAACGAGTTCGACATCACGAAGCTCGGATGGCCCGTGCCGCAGCCGAGATTCACCAGGCGGCCTTCGGCCAGCAGGATGATGCGGCGGCCGTCGGGCTGGATGATGTGGTCGACCTGGGGCTTGATGTTCTCCCACTCGAAGCCACGCATGGCATCGACCTGAATCTCGTTGTCGAAGTGACCGATGTTGCAGACGATCGACTGGTGCTTCATGCGCTCCATGTGGTCCTTGCGGATCACGTCGAAGTTGCCCGTGGCGGTCACGAAGATGTCGGCCTGCTCGATGATGCCCTCGTCGTCGATGTTGACGACGCGATAGCCTTCCATCGCCGCCTGCAGGGCGCAGATCGGATCGATCTCCGTGATCCACACCGTGGCGCCGAGGCCGCGGAGCGACTGGGCCGAGCCCTTGCCGACGTCGCCGTAGCCGCAAACGATCGCGACCTTGCCGGCCACCATGACGTCGGTGGCGCGCTTGATGCCGTCGACCAGCGACTCGCGGCAGCCGTAGAGGTTGTCGAACTTGGACTTGGTGACCGAGTCGTTGACGTTGATGGCGGGGCAGGCCAGGCGCCCGTTGGCGGCCATTTCGTAGAGCCGCTTCACGCCCGTCGTGGTTTCTTCGGAGATGCCACGCACCTTCTCGAGCAGCTCGGGGTACTTGTCGTGCATGAGCACGGTCAGGTCGCCGCCGTCGTCGAGGATCATGTTCGGCGTCCAGCCTTCAGGCCCGTTGATGGTCTGCTCGACGCACCACCAGTACTCCTCCTCGGTCTCGCCGCGCCAGGCAAACACGGGCACGCCCGTCGCGGCGATGGCCGCGGCCGCCTGGTCCTGCGTCGAGAAGATGTTGCACGACGACCAGCGCACCTCGGCGCCCAGCGCCGTCAGCGTCTCGATGAGCACGGCCGTCTGGATGGTCATGTGCAGGCAGCCCGCGATGCGCGCGCCCTCGAGCGGCTTGTCGCTGCCGTATTCCTCGCGCAGTGCCATGAGGCCCGGCATTTCGGACTCGGCAATGGCGATTTCCTTGCGACCCCAGTCGGCCAGCGTGATGTCGGCGACCTTGTAGTCGTTCTGCGGCAGGTGTTCCGCTTGCGTGCTCATCGTGGATTCCTTGGTGTGAGTTCGGTTCGGTGGGGTTCTGGTCGGGTGCGGTGCGGGCGCGCCTCAGGCCGCGCGTTCGCCGTCGGCGCGCAGCGCCTCGGCGCGGTCGGTGCGCTCCCAGCTCAGGTCGATGTCGTCGCGCCCGAAGTGGCCGTAGGCCGCCGTCGCGCGGTAGATCGGCCGCACGAGGTCGAGCATCGTCAGGATGCCGTGCGGCGTCAGGTCGAAGTGATCGCGCACGAGGTGCGTCAGCGCCGATTCGCTGATCTTGCCGGTGCCGAAGGTCTGCACCGTGATCGAGGTCGGCTCCGCGACGCCGATGGCGTAGGAGATCTGCACCTCGCAGCGATCGGCCAGCCCGGCCGCGACGATGTTCTTGGCCACGTAGCGCGCCGCGTAGGCCGCCGAGCGGTCGACCTTGGACGGGTCCTTGCCGGAGAAGGCGCCACCGCCGTGCCGCGCTGCGCCGCCGTAGGTGTCAACGATGATCTTGCGCCCCGTCAGGCCTGCGTCACCGTCGGGCCCGCCGATCACGAACTTGCCGGTCGGGTTGACGTAGAACTCGTCCTCCGGGCACATCCAGCCATTGGGCAGGGCCGCCTCAACGAAGGGCCGCACCATTTCGCGCACTTCGTCCTGGCTGAGGCCTTCATCGTGCTGTGTGGAGACCACAACGGATGTGGCGCGTACGGGCTTGCCGCTTTCATACTGCAGGGTGACCTGGCTCTTGGAATCCGGGCCGAAACCTTTGGTGCTGCCGGAATGGCGCGCGTCGGCCATCGACTTCAGGATCTGATGTGACAGATGGATCGGCGCCGGCATCAGCGCGTCGGTTTCCCGGCAGGCGTAGCCGAACATGATACCCTGGTCGCCGGCGCCTTCATCCTTGTTGCCGGCCGCATCGACCCCTTGAGCAATGTCAGCAGACTGCTGATGCAGGTATATGGAGACTTCAGAGTTCTTCCAGTGGAAGCCGTCTTGCTCATAGCCGATGCTCTTCACCGCGCCCCTGGCCACCTCTTCCAGCATGTCATGGGTGATGCTGTCGGGGCCGCGGACTTCACCGGCCAGCACAATCCGATTGGTGGTGGTCAACGTTTCGCAAGCCACCCGCGACAGGGGGTCAGCTGCCAAAAAGGTGTCGACCACCGCATCAGAAATACGGTCGCATACTTTATCGGGATGGCCTTCTGAGACGGACTCGCTGGTGAACAGGAAATTATCGCGCGGCACCGGGCTGCTCCTTCAATGGCTATTCATCCAGAGCAACGTTCGGCCGGGATGATCAGAGGTTGCTTGGTGAAATGATGGCGTGCGGCACACTCCTGCATGCCCCACTTCAACGAGATCACGAAAATTCGGAAGCGTTAATGGCAAGGAACCCGGCTTGGGTCAAGCGCGGTTTTCAGGGATGCTTTGCGATTTCTGCTGAACGTCAGTTCTCAGCCAGGGCTTTCGCCAATTCAACCAGTTTTCGGCGAACATTTGGCTGCTCAATCTGGGAGAACGCCCGATTGAGCTGAAAGCCCTCCGTTGAACTCAAGAAGTCCATCAAAGCGGTTTCGCCAGCACTTTCACCAAATCCCGGCTGGGAACTCTCGTTAGGAGCGTCCGGGATATCGTCAAAGAAAAAGGCGACTGGTACGCCCAGTATTTTCGCCATCTGCCAGAGCCGGCTGGCGCTGATTCGGTTGGAACCTTTTTCGTATTTTTGGACTTGTTGGAATGTGAGGCCAAGCTGTTCACCGAGCTTTTCTTGACTTAAGCCGATGAGAATCCGCCGCATTCGGACTCGTCCCCCCACGTGTACATCTACAGGATTAGGATTTTTCTTCACCATAGCAATAGAGCCTTAGACCGATTCCCCCCGGTCTGTTTATTGTTAAGCTCTAGGTTGCCCCGCCTCAGAGCCGCCATCTTATTGAGTTTGCGCTGCCGCACCCTCCTCTAACCGAAACGAACGTATCGTACCTAACAATCCGGTACAATGGATTTCCCGCACTCCGGGTCGCTATGCGTCCCGCCACATTTCGGACCTTTTGGCGTTTAGCTTATTGGGCGATTTCTGGCAAGGGTCGCCCGTGAGAGGATGCTGAGGACCAGCGCCAGAGCGAGGCCAAAGAGCACGCCGGCGAACACGATCGCGTCGCCAAACGTTGCATAGAATGTCGGCGGAATGGCTTTGGGCAACTGGCTGTCCACCACCCCGCGCTGGCCGAGCGGGAGACTTTTGAGCACCCGGCCATAGGGGTCAACAACAGCTGATATCCCGGTGTTCGCCACCCGGACCACCGGTAAGCCCTCTTCAATGGCGCGCATGCGCGATTGGGCAAAGTGTTGTCGCGGGCCGATGGATTTTCCAAACCAGGCATCATTGGTCACATTGAGGATCCAGCCTGGCCGGACGTCGCGGTCGATCACAGCCCGGGGAAAAATGATCTCGTAGCACACCAAAAGGCTCACGGCAGGTGCGGTGTCCAGGCGGATCGACCGCGGTCCCACACCGGGCACGAAGCCGCCGGGCAAGGTCACCAGCTTGCGCAGACCCCAAGGTTCAAGGATTGAG
>JASJCU010000031.1 GCA_030065815.1 Gammaproteobacteria bacterium
CCTTCTGTTGTCTGCCAGCAATCTCCAGTTCGTCGTCGCGCCCGGTGGGCAGTTGTCGGGAAGCCTGCGTGTGCCCGGAGACAAGTCGATCTCGCATCGCGCGATCATGCTCGGATCGCTGGCCGACGGCGTGACCCGGGTCAGCGGCTTTCTCGAAGGTGACGACAGCCTGGCCACGCTGCGTGCATTCCGTGCCATGGGCGTGCACATCGACGGACCGACAGACGGTCGCGTAACCATTCACGGCGTCGGCATGCACGGCCTCGAGGCACCGGACGCACCGCTGGATCTCGGCAACTCGGGCACGGCGATGCGCCTGATGGTCGGGTTGCTCGCCGGTCAGCGCTTCGCTGCGACGCTGGTCGGTGACGCGTCGCTGTCGACGCGTCCGATGCGGCGCGTCATCGAACCGCTGGCCGGGATGGGTGCCGCGATCGACAGCGACGCCGGTGGCAGGGCGCCGCTGCGCGTGCAGCCGGTCGACAGCCTCGCTGGTACGGAATACGTGATGCCGATGGCCAGTGCGCAGGTCAAGTCGTGTCTGCTGCTGGCCGGGCTGTACGCCGATGGCGAGACCTGCGTCACCGAGCCGGCGCCGACGCGCGATCATACCGAGCGCATGTTGCAGGGCTTCGGCTACGCGGTTCGCCGCGACGGCGCGCGTGTCTGCGTGCGCGGCGGCGGCCGCCTGCAGGCCCGCGCCATCGACGTGCCGGCGGACATCTCGTCGGCGGCCTTCTTCCTGGTCGGCGCGAGCATCGCCGAGGGTTCCGAGCTGGTGCTCGAGCACGTCGGCATGAACCCGACGCGCGACGGCGTCATCACCATCCTGCGCCTAATGGGTGGCGACATCGAGGTACTGAACCGACGCGAGGTCGGTGGCGAGCCGGTCGCCGACCTGCGCGTGCGCGCGGCGCCGCTCAAAGGCATTCGCATCCCCGCCGACCAGGTCCCGTTGGCGATCGACGAGTTCCCGGTGTTGTTCGTTGCCGCGGCCTGTGCCGATGGCGAGACCGTGCTGACCGGTGCCGAGGAGCTGCGGGTCAAGGAATCGGATCGTATCCAGGTCATGGCCGACGGCCTTGCCACCCTCGGTGTCGACGCGACGCCGACGCCGGACGGCATCGTCATCCGTGGCGGCGCGATCGGCGGCGGGCGCGTCGACAGCCACGGCGATCATCGCATCGCGATGGCGTTCACGATGGCGGCGCTGCGCGCCCATGGCGACATCGAGATCGACAACTGCGCCAACGTCGACACGTCGTTTCCGGGTTTTGTCGAGCTGGCCGCGGGCGTCGGCAGCCGGGTGCGCGCGCGGCATGGCTGACGGCGTCCCGGTGGTCACGATCGACGGTCCGTCAGGATCCGGCAAGGGCACGGTCACGCAGCGCGTCGCCGCCGCACTCGGCTGGCGGGCGCTCGATTCGGGGGCGCTCTACCGCCTCGTCGGTCACGCCGTCGCGGAGTCCGGAATCGGATTCGACAATGAGAGAGAAATCAGTAAGATAGCGTTATCTCTTAATGTCGAGTTCAACGATGGCTCGGTGGTTCTCGACGGTACCGACGTGACCGATAGGATCCGCACCGAGACGGCCGGCAACAACGCCTCGAAGGTCGCCGCGATGCCCGGCGTGCGCGCCGCGCTGCTCGACTGGCAGCGCGGCTATGCACGGCCGCCGGGCCTGGTCGCCGACGGGCGCGACATGGGAACCACGGTTTTCCCGGCCGCCGGCGTCAAAATCTTTCTCACCGCGAGTGCTGCAGAACGCGCGCAAAGACGCTATAAGCAGTTGAAAGAAAAAGGATTGCCTGCTAATCTCGCCGCCCTTACGGCTGAGATCGAAGAGCGCGACGCGCGCGATCGACAGCGTGCTGCCTCGCCACTGGTACCGGCAGCCGATGCCGTAGAGATCGATTCCACGGCGTTGAGCATCGACGCCGTGGTCGAACAGGTGCTGCGACTGGCCCGCCGGGCATACCCGGATCGGGCCTAGCGTCGCGGTGCCGTCAAACGGGTTGGCCCGACGCGATCGGGCCGTGTGTACTACTGAAAAATCCGGATTGGCCCCGGCCACCGGTGGGATGGTCCGTCACGTCACGGATCGGGATAAACCAACATGTCTGAAAGCTTTGCCGAGCTCTTTGAACAGAGCCTCACCAACACCAACCTGCAGCCCGGTGCGATCGTCATCGGTACCGTCGTCGCGATCGAGAACGACCACGTCATCGTCAATGCCGGACTGAAGTCCGAGGGCGTCATTCCGAAGAGCCAGTTCATGGATCACGACGGCAACGTCGAATGCCATGTCGGCGACCAGGTTGAAGTCGCGCTAGATGCCGTCGAGGACGGCTTCGGCGCCACCCGTCTGTCACGCGAGAAGGCCAAGCGCCACCATGCGTGGAACAAGCTCGAGAAAGCTTTCGAAGCCGAAGAGATCGTCACCGGCCGCATCAACGGCAAGGTCAAGGGCGGTTTCACGGTCGAGCTCGACCAGATCCGGGCGTTCCTGCCGGGTTCGCTGGTCGACGTCCGTCCGGTACGCGATACCTCGTACCTCGAGGGTAAGGACCTCGAGTTCAAGGTCATCAAGCTCGACCAGAAGCGCAACAACGTCGTCGTCTCGCGGCGTGCCGTTGTCGAGCAGGAGTACAGCGAAGAGCGCGACAAGCTGCTCGAAAACCTGCAGGAAGGCCAGGAAGTCAAGGGTGTGGTCAAGAACCTCACCGACTACGGCGCGTTCGTCGACCTCGGCGGCATCGACGGCCTGCTGCACATCACCGACATGGCGTGGAAACGCGTCAAGCATCCGTCCGAGGTCGTCGAGATCGGTGACGAGATCGACGTCAAGGTCTTGAAGTTCGACCGCGAGAAGATGCGCGTCTCGCTCGGTCTCAAGCAGATGGGCGAGGATCCGTGGGAGAACATCACGCGGCGTTACCCGGAGAGCACGCGCCTGTTCGGCAAGGTCACGAACATCGCCGACTACGGCGCGTTCGTCGAGATCGAAGACGGCGTCGAGGGCCTGGTGCACGTCTCCGAGATGGACTGGACCAACAAGAACGTCCACCCGAGCAAGGTCGTCACGCTGGGTGACGAGGTCGAGGTCGTGGTACTCGACATCGACGAAGAGCGTCGCCGCATCTCGCTGGGTATGAAGCAGTGCCAGGCCAACCCGTGGGAAGACTTCTCGCAGAAGTTCAACAAGGGCGATCATGTCCGCGGCGTGATCAAGTCGATCACTGACTTCGGCATCTTCATCGGCCTCGACGGCGGTATCGACGGCCTGGTTCACCTGTCCGACATCTCGTGGGACGACACCGGTGAAGCGATGATCCGCAACTACAAGAAGGGCCAGGAACTGGAGACCGTCGTGCTGGCGGTCGATCCGGAGCGTGAGCGCATCTCGCTGGGTATCAAGCAGCTCGACAAGGACCCGATCTCGAGCTTCCTCGCGGTCAACGAGAAGGGCGCGATCGTCACCGGCACCGTGCAGGAAGTCGACGCCAAGGGCGCCGTGGTGTCGCTGGCCGATGGCGTCGAGGGTTATCTGCGCGCCTCCGAGCTGTCGCGCGACCGCGTCGAAGACGCGCGCTCGATGCTCAAGGAAGGCGACACGGTCGAGGCCAAGTTCATGGGTATCGATCGCAAGAACCGCACCATCTCCTTGTCCGTCAAGGCCAAGGACATGGATGAAGAGAAGGCAGCCATCGCGAACTATGCGAGCGATGCGTCGGGCGCCGGTACGACCGCGTTCGGTGAGCTGCTGAAGGACCATCTCGACGCCAACAAGGACTGAGTCGAGCGATCTCTTCGAGGCTGAATCTGCAGGCGGTCGCTGCCGCCTGCACCATTCGAAACAGGCTGATAACAAATGACAAAATCAGAACTGATCGAAGTCATCGCCCGTGAGCAGAACCACTTGGCGTATCGTGACGTCGAGCTGGCGGTGAAATGCATGATCGAGCAGATGAGCCAGGCGTTGGCCTCCGGCGAGCGCATCGAGATCCGCGGCTTCGGCAGCTTCTCGCTGCATTTCCGTCCGCCGCGGGTCGGGCGCAATCCGAAGACCGGCGATTCCGTCGAGCTCAGCGGCAAGTACGTGCCGCATTTCAAGCCCGGCAAGGAGCTGCGCGAACGCGTCAACCTGAAATTCCAGGCGGCGCAGGACGTCGACGAGCAGAGCGAGAACGTCGGCTGACGCGTGCAACCGACGATTGGGATCGGCAGCGAGGCCGGCGTAACCGCCGGCCTCGCTTTTTTTGTGATGTCGGGTTCAGGTGTCGGAGCCCGGCTTGCGCGGCAGACGGACGGGGGATTCGTCGTGAAACCGGACCTGCGGTGGCGCGGCTGTGTCGGACTGGCTGCCAGCGGCCCCGCGCGCGCGCTGCCGATCCCCGAACTGCGGTTTGCCGGCCGACATCTTGCGCCCGGCATCGACGACCGATTGGTGCAGCTCGCGGCTGTAGGCCAGGCGGTACGCGCGCGGCCTGGCCGTCGGCTCGGCACGCACCCAAAGGTGGATCGCTCCGTCGGCGCTCCCGTCACGCGGTTCGACGACATCGAACGCCACCAGTTCGAACTGCTCCGGCAGGGCGTCGTCGACCGGCCATCCCTGCAGTGACTGCAGCAGCAGGTATTGCACGACATAGAATACCGGCAGCGCAGCGATCAGCGACACCAGCAGCCAAGCGGGGCGTTTGCGTCGGCCCGCAAGCAGCAGCGCCAGCAATGCCAAGGGCAACACGTAGGCCGCGGATGCGAGAATGACCGCGCTCGGCGTCACGGCGTTCAGAAACCCAACGCGAACGGCGTCAACCGCTTCTGCAGCCGGTTCATCGCGACGATCTTTCCGTCCTGATCCAGCTCGAAGCGCACGACGGTGCGTTCGTCATCCTGTTGCTGCAGCGTCACCTTGTCGACGAACACCGTCTTCAGCGTCGGGTTGACCTTCTCGACCTTGACCAGGGTCTCGATTGGACGTGCCGCTGCTGCCGTGTAGTAGTAGAGGTTGACGACGTACTCGCCCGGTATGATGCCGCGAATCGTGACCACTTCCTGATTGATCGGATAGACGACCTCCTCGCCGTTGACCGTGATCGTGTCGTTGATCTCGCCGCGGTCGTCGCGATCGAGATGCAGCCAGCTCGCATCCTTCTTCAAATACGACACGGTCTCGCCGATCGGATCCTGCACCCACAGATCGATGTCGTCGGCCAGGTTGTCGGGCCAGGTCACGGAGATGATGTACTCGGCCTTGAGGTTGACGCGGCCCTTGCGCGCCTCGGGTTTGATGAAGATCACCGACACCAGGAACAGGAACGTGAAGCCAAGCAGGGCGTTGAACAGCAGATCGATGAACGGGTCGGTGGTCGACCGGTAACGGTTGGCGCGTCGTTGCCGCATGTCGCCGTCAGCGCGCCAGCAGTCGACGCAGGTGATCGATCACGTGCACCTCGGACAACTCGATGATCTCGGCCATCAAGCGGTCGACGCCGGCGTCGAGCAGGCGGTACTGAAAGCTCAGCAGGATGCCGGCGCCGAGGCCGGTCAGCGTCGTGTACAGTGCGATGCGCATACCGCCGCTCATGTTGGTCAGCAGTTGCTGCAGTGCGTGCAGATCGACACTGGTGACGTTGGCGACCGAACCGAGCATGAAGATGAAGCCGATCACGGTGCCGAGCAGTCCCAGCCGAATCATCAGCTCGGCGAGGAACCAGCCGGTTTCGTGGCCACGTCCGAGGGCGTTCTCGAGGCGCTCGAGCAACAGGTCCTGGGTGCACAGCTCGCCGTTGCGGTAGGTCTTGTTGGCGAGCAGCAGCAGGTGATGATGCGCAAACGAGTCGCCGGCGGCACCGTCGGCGAAGGTGACACCGTCATCGTCTGCCGTCGTGAACAACGCGCCGTCGCCACGCGCGGCGTCGATGATCTGCTGGGTCTGGCACAGCTCGCTGCCGAGCCGGTAGGCGCGGCGGCCGGCATCGAGACTGGCGACCGCGAGCATCACGACGATCACCGACGACAGGTAGCTGGCATCGGACCGCAGCAGATGCCCGACCAGCCCGGCATCCAGCGCGACGAAGCCGCCGAACAGCACGACGCCGAAGAAGATCAGCCAGCGGTAGAAGGTGCTGAAGGCGTTCGGGCACCGGGACATGCAGGGTTCGACGGCCTGGGCATGGAAATGTCGTCAGTATAAACAAACCGCCGACCCGCCAGCGCCCGTGTCGCGATTGTCGATGACAGCCGGGTCGACCGTGCCGGCCGCCCGGTCGGCGCCGCGACGATGGGCGCCGGATGATCAGCGCCGGGGGAGGGGTGGCAGTCCCTTGCCGGTGGGGGTCCCTGTTCGCGACGGCGGCGTCAGGCGTGCCGGATCACGCAGTCAGCGCCAGCGCCCCGACATAGACCAGGACCACGGCGACGAAGACCGCGAGGTCGACCCAGGAGCGCGGTTGCGGGCGTCCCGACGCGACGTTGAATTCCATGATGTGGTCGACCTTTGCACCGTTGAGATCGCGCATCACATAGCGGGTGTGCGGCATGGCGGGCTCCTGATACGTTTTCGTTTGGTTCTCTTAGTATAGCGAGAAAAGAGAACAAAGCAAGAACGACGCGTGGGCGGCATCCCGCGGCCGCATGGTGAAAAATTGCGTATATGCCGGTACACTAATATGGTCATCGTGATGGGGTGCACCGTCTTGGACCAGCGACGCATCGAGCAGTGTGTGGAGGCGCTCTGTCACAAGGGCTGCCAGGCCGTCTGGGCCGACATCAATGCGCTGGAATCGGGCAAGCCGTTGCCCGAAGTCGATGGCCTGTCGAATACGGAGGTCCGTGCCGTCGTCCGCGAACTCAGGGCGGTGATGGCCGTTTACCGCGGTAACTGCGCCGCCGGGTGACCAGTTGCCGTAGCGTCGATACACGCAGGCCGGCCGCCCGGCCCGGTTGGCTGGTCGATCTCTCTCGCTGGTTTCCCGACCGGTCGGGGTGCGCGATCGCGCAACCGCCTGCCCAGATTGGGGCCGCCCGCTCGGCGCCGCACACGTGTGTTGCAGGTTCGAACCTACCGCGCTGATCGTCCGGTGCGACCGACAGCGGCGCCGTCCCCGGGTTGCGGTCGCGAAGCGCCGACGGCGGCGGCGCGCCCGGCGTGGCGGCCCGCCGGGCGCCGTGCCGGAGACATCGCCTGCCGCTGTCCGACGAAACCGCACGGCAGTCTGCCCGATCGGCACGACAGTGTCGTCGCAACACGCGACGGTGATCGCGGCGCCGATGTTGCCGGCGACCGCCGGTCAACGCCTGGGCCGGCCAGGGATCGGCGCCGGCAACGACCACGGCCGTCGGTTGGCGCCGCGCGGGCCCATCCTGCCGGCCGGTCGCGAGTCTGCCGTCGGCGAGCCACGTGAGCGCCCCAGTCGTCGGTCGCCGCCGCAGTGGCCATCGATGACGAGGTGCGTCTGGCACGGCGCGTCGGCTGCCGTCGACGCGACCACGCCGGCGCATCATCGGGTAGGCTGGGGCGCACCGCCGGGCGCCGCCCGGCGAATCGCAACGCCGAGTAACGAGGTGCCGGCATGAACGACAGGCGTGAGTCCGACGAGCAGCTGGCGGCGATCGTCTATGTCGCCGATTCGGGGATCCACGGCAGCGGACTGTTCGCGGCCCGCCGGATCGCCCGCGACGAGTACATCGGCACGTTCTGTGGCCCGCCGGCGCGGCGCGACGGCACGCACGTGCTCTGGGTCTACGACGACGGCAGCGACGAACGGGCGGTTGGGCGTATCGGTCGCAACCTGCTGCGTTTCCTCAACCACGCGGTGCGCTGCAATGCGGCCTTCGAGGATTTCGACCTCTATGCCACGCGCGTGATCCGACGCGGCGAGGAGATCACGATCGACTACGGGCGGGAATGGTGATGCGCCGCACGGTGTCGGGGACGCGAGCGTGAGCGACGACACGCAGCGCGATCGCATGTACCGCCGGCGCGATGCCGGGCCCGGCGATTTCGTGTTCGACGAGACCGTCGCCGCCGTGTTCCCGGACATGATTCAACGCTCGGTGCCCGGCTACCCCGCGATTGTCAACATGATCGAGCTGCTCGCTGCACGCTATGCTCAGCCCGGCAGCCTGTTGCTCGATCTCGGCTGCTCGCTCGGCGCGTCGACGGTGGCGCTGGCGAGCGGCGCAGCCGGTCGTGATTGCACGGTCGTCGGTGTCGACAACGCCGCGGCGATGCTCGATCGGGCGCGCGCGCTGTGTGTCGCCGCGCATCCGGAGATCACGTGGCAGTGCGCCGATGTCCGCGATTTCGCCATTGCCGATGCGTCGGTCGTGGTTCTGAATTTCACGCTGCAGTTCGTGCCGGTTGCCGATCGTGCGGCGCTGCTTGCGCGGATTCGCGCCGGGCTGCGACCCGACGGCATTCTGATCCTGTCGGAGAAGATCGCCGGCGAAGATGCCGGCGCCGACGCGCTGCTCAACGACATGCATCATGCGTTCAAGCGTGCGAACGGCTACAGCGACCTGGAGATCAGTCGCAAACGCAGTGCCCTAGAGAACGTCCTGGTTCCGGAAACGATCGCGACCCACCGTGCGCGCCTGCAACAGGCCGGATTCACGCGCAGCGACCTGTGGTTCCAGTGCTTCAACTTTGCATCGATGGTCGCAGCCCGATGATCGATGCGGACGCGGTTGCCGCGATGCTCGATGACGCCGGCATGGCTGCCTGGGCCGGGATCGTCGGCGCGCAGCTGCGCCAGGTGTTGGTCGACGCGCCGCACGGTGACTGGCCGCGCTGGCACTCGGCGCTCGACGCACTCCCGGTGTTGGGTCCGGGTGCCGTCGCTGTCGCCGACGGGGCCCTGAGCCTGTCGCCGCACGTGCCGCCTGGTGCTGCGGCGATCGACCGGCTGCGCGAGCAGCTGCTGCGGCTGCGTCCGTGGCGCAAGGGGCCGTATCGGATCGCCGGGTTGCTGGTCGACAGCGAGTGGCGTTCGAACCTGAAATGGGATCGCGTCGCGCCGCACCTGCAGTCGCTCGACGGTCGCCGCGTCCTCGACGTCGGCTGCGGCAACGGCTACTACGCCTGGCGCATGGCGCTCGCCGGCGCGCGCCAGGTGGTCGGTGTCGATCCGACGGCCCTGTTCCTGGCGCAGTTCGCCGCGATCCGCCGGCTGGTGGCGCCGATGGAACCGGCGCTGGCGGCGCGGGTCGAAATATTGCCGCTCGGGATCGAGGCGGTGCCGCGCGGCCTCGGCGCCTTCGACACGGTGTTCTCGATGGGCGTGATGTATCACCGACGGTCGCCGATCGATCACCTCGTGGAATTGCGCGGCGCGTTGCGGCGCGGCGGCCAGCTAGTGCTCGAGACGCTGGTCGTCGACGGCGGCGCAGACCGCGTGCTGGTGCCGCCGCGGCGCTACGCGAAGATGCGCAACGTCTGGTTCATCCCGGCGGTGCCGGCGCTCGAGACCTGGTTGCGACGCGCCGGCTTCGGCGACGTGTCGACGGTCGACGTCAGTGTGACCGAGGTCACCGAGCAGCGTGCGACGCCGTGGATGACGTTCGAGTCGCTTGCAGATTTTCTCGATCCCGCCGATAGCGGGTTGACGGTCGAGGGACACCCGGCGCCGCGCCGGGCGATCGTCGTCGCGACCGCATGACGGCGCGTTCTCGGACAAGGGCAGGGTAATGGCCAAAGCGAAATTTTTCGTCGGACAGATCGTCCACCACAACCGCTTCGACTACCGCGGCGTGGTGGTCGACGTCGACGCCGATTTCCAGGGCTCCGACGCCTGGTACGAGCAGGTCGCACGCTCGCGTCCGCCGAAGGATCAGCCCTGGTACCGCGTGCTCGTCGACGGTGGCGAACACGAGACCTACGTCGCCGAACGTCACCTCGAGATCGACAGTGACGCGCGGCCGATCCGCCACCCGCTGGTCGACGCACAGTTCGACGCCTTCGAAGACGGGATCTACCGGCGCAAGGTGCACTGAGCGCGGCGCCGCATCGCGTATGCCTACGATGCGACCGGCGCGCCGCCGTCGATCGCCGATACGCCGCCGGGCGTCGTCAGCGGTCCGTGGGTCCCGCGCAGGCGGTTGGCGGCTCCAGGTAGTGATCGCAGCGCTCGGCGTGGGTCAGCGGATCGAGTCTCGCGATCACGTCGTCGGCCCAGGTCACCGCCTGCTCGACCGATCCCGGCCAGATGCGCACGCTGGCATCGTCGGCCCAGCTCACGATACGGCCGTCGGGCAGCTGCAGCGCCCCGGCGATCGTCGACGTGTGACCACGCAGCGCCGGGCCCGGTGCGCCGTCCGTGCTGACGAACTGCAGGGTGTGGCGGTCGTTGCCGGGCCAGACGACGAACGACCCGTCGGCCAGTGACACGGCGCCCGTCAGGGTGCGATCGAGGATGAGTCGGCCCGGTCCGTCCGCGCCATCCCAGAGGCGTGTGCCCTGGTTGGACGTCGACAGCAGCAGCCGGCCGTCCGCGAGCGCGACGATGGTGTGTCGTGGGTACGCGCCGTCCGATCCATTGCCGACCGGCATCTCGCGGACCTGGCGATCGGGACCGACAACCAGCAGGCGGCCGCCGTACTGTTCGACCAGGACCGTGCCGTCCGCCAGCGCTGTCGCGCTGTTGGTTCGCGTATCGTCGTCGCGTGCCAGCGGCGTCCGGCGCTCGCCAGTGCGGTCCCAGATCGTCGGCTCGCCGTCCTGGCCGACGATCAGCAGGTTGCCGTTTGCGAACGCAACGACCTGCTTCGGCATGACCGTCGCGCTGCCGCCGAGCACCCTGCCCGGTGCACCGTCGGCGCTCCACAGTCGCAGGCGATTGGCGTCGCCTACGGTCACGAATCCGCCCGTGTGCAGCGGAAAGACCCGAAAGATCCGGTCGGCAGCGGTCGCGGGCTGGCGGTCTTCGAGCTGTCCGTCGGCGCGCCAGCGCCAGACCTGGCCGGACCCGTCGAAGCCCAGTATCCCGCCGGAGGGTCTGACGGCGACGTCGGCCAATTCGACGTCGGGCCCGGCCAGGTCGGCGACGAACTCGCCGGTCGCGCTCCACAGGCGCAGTGCCGGTCCGGGCTCACGGTTGGCGTAGTTCTCGCCGCGGGTCAGCAGCCGCCCGTCCGGCAGCACGACGAGGCCGGCCAGGTCGCGTCCGTCGTTGCGCAGCACGGCACCGGCGACCAGGTCGGGGCCGTACAGCGCGATCGATCCGTCGTTCGTGTGCACGGCGATCGCACCGTCGGCAAGTGCGTGGACGCCCCTGGCGGCGCCGCCTTCGAGCGTCAGCACGCTGCGCGGCTGTGGCGCCTCGTCCCATAGTCGAACGGTGCGGTCGTCGAAGCTCCAGCTCAGGTAGCGTTCGGCAGCCAGTGGAACGATCCCGCTGACGCCGCCTTCGTGGCCGCTGAACAGCCGCAGCGGGCTGCCGTTGCGGCTCCAGAGCCGGACGCTGCCGTCGGCGCCGTAGGTGACGATGGCGCCGCCCGGCAACTGCATGGCACCGTTGGCGATCCCGTCGTGGCCGCGCAATATCGGTCCACGGCTGCCGTCGACTCGCCAGATCGTCGGCGCCTGTGATTTGATGCCGAGCAGCAGACGGCCGTCATCGAGCTCGAACCCGTGCAGCGGCGCATCACTGGCCTCGATCAGCGGTTCCGCGTCGCCTTGCGCGTTCCACAGGCGGCCCCACCAGATGTTGTCGTGATAGGCCTCCTGGCCCCAGCTGAAGAACCGTCCGTCGCGCAGCGGAAACGCAAAGCGTGCCAGCGGTGTGTGCAGGTGGGCCTTCTCCACATGCGCCTCGAGCTCGCCGTCGGCCGACCAGACACGCAGGCTGGGGATGTTGTCCAGCGTGACGATCCGCCCGTCCGCCAGTTCGAACGCGTCGCTGATCATGCGCCGGTGGCCCGCCAACTCGCGACCGGCCGAGCCGTCGGCGTGCCACAGCATCGCGGTATGCGTCTTGCTCGCCGATTCCGACTGCCAGGTCAGGATGCGGCCATCGCGCAACAGCGTGGCGCCGCGCATCCATTGCAACGGGCTGCGCAGGACCAGCGACGGCTCGAGGTCGGCGCCCCAGACGTGCAGTTCGTTGCCGATCAACGCGGCGATGCGCCCGTCGTGCAGCCGCTGGACCCGGATCCAGGCCGTCGCATCGATGAACTGCCCGGCGGCCGTAGCATTGTCGTTCCACAGCTTCACGGTCTTGTCGACGCCCCACGACAGCAGGCGACCGTCGCGCAGGCGCAGTACGCCGTGCACGCCGGTATCTTCCGACGTCCCCGTTTTCGTCGGGTGCCGGTGCGCGACGACCGTGCGCAACGGCGAGCCGTCGTTGCGCCACCAGCGGATCGTACCGTCGCGCGCCCAGGTCACGATGCGATCGCCGCCGATGCCGAGCGCGCCTTTGACGCGACCGCTGTGTCCGCGCAGCGTCGCCCGTTCATGCAGCTTGCCGTAGGCATCGAAGACCGCCTGCACCGCGTCGACCGAGAACGGCACGTCCGGCTCGGCAAGATTCGTCGGCAGCGCCGAGCGCGCCAGCGCGATCGCGTTGGCGGCATCGCCGCGGGCCAGCGCTGTCTGCGCGGCGCGGGCCAGGAAGCGCGACCGGGTCAACAGCGCAGCGTCGCGCTCGGCATCGGCCCGGGCGGCGGCCGCCGCGGCGCGTGCCGCCTCCGCCGTGGCCCGGTCGGCGGCATCTGCGGCCAGCCGGGCCGCCGCCCGTTCATCGTTGGCCTTCTGCCACGCGAACCAGCCGGCAGCAGACGCGACGACCAACAGGGCCAGCGCGACGACCAGGCCGGCGGCGGTGGCGCGGACGACGCGGCGCGCCGATCTGGCCTCGCTGGCACGGGCCCTCTCGGCGGCGTCGCGTTCCGCCTCGGCGATCGCCTTGGCCTGCGCGAGTTCCTCCGCGCGCTGGCGCTCGTCGCTCTGCAGCCGGCCCTGCTCCTCGTCGCTGGCCTCGATGTACTGGCGCTGCAGTGCCGTCGCCGCGGGGGCATTGCCGGGCTTGGCGTCGAGCCAGGCCCGCGCGGCGACCAGCGCCGCACCGCGCAACAGGTAGGCCGGTGCACGCCCCGACAACTCCCATTCGTCGGCACGTTCGCCGAGGCGCGTGTGCTCGCGCAACCATGCAAGATCGCTGTTCAGCGCGCTGACCAGCTTCGGCAGCCCGCTGACGGCGTGTTCGCCGTCGAACGGCACGGCGTTGATCGCTCCCAGGTCGTCGGGAACGCGGGAGAAATCGACGGCCCGCCAGAGCACCGGGATGATGCGCTTGGAAAGCCGCCGTGCCTCACCGATCTCCCAGGCGCAGACGTCGGAGGCGACGCTGTCGGGCGACAGCACGAACACCAGCGTATCGCATTCGACGATCAGTCGGCGCAAGCGCTCCCGCCACGCCTCGCCATGGCCGATACCGACGCGGTCGATCAGGATGTCGAAATCGCCAGACGCCTCGAGCGCATCGGCGAGCTCGTTGGTGAACGCGAGGTCCACCCGTGAATACGAGATGAAGACTTTCGATCGGCCCGTGGCTTGCATCGCCTGCGCGCACCGCGTGTGCTGACCCAGCGAGCTTAGCAAGAAACCGCCAAGCGGCCTGGCCGCAGGTGCCGGGCCGCGTGTCGGGCCGGTGGTTGTCAGCGGCCGACCGCTGCAGCCCAAGGCAGCCGCGGGACCGGCTGGAGCACGGTGTCATTGGCGGTAGGTTCGCGTTTGCCGGTTAGAATGCCCGGCGAGGCTCAACGGGGTGATTCACGGCGCCCCAGAGGTTGCGGGAGGGGGGATGGAAGGCCTTGCGCTTGCGGTCGTCGTCGGGTTGATCGCGTGGATGCTGCTGCATTCGCGGCACAAGGCACAGCGTTACCGGCGCCTGGCCACGCGCGGCGTGCCGGTCGAGGCCGATGTGCTGCGGCGGTTCGAGAGACGCCGGCCGAAGTCACCGCGCATCCCGTACGTCGAGTACCGCTTCGCCACGCTCCATGGCGAGACCTTGACCCAGGTAGCGACGGTCTCGCGCGCCGAGTACGAAAGGCTGCAGGCCGGACAGAAGATCACCGTGATCTACGATCCGGACGCGCCGTCGCTGAGTCGCCCGCGCAGTTTTCTCGAGCGTAACGGCTATCTCTGATCCGGATGGCGATCAGCGTGACGTGTCGCCAGGTGCACGGGCCTCAGTGGTAGCGCCGCATCTGCCCGACCAGCACGCCCTGGATCTGCACGCGGTCGGGGCTGAAACGCATCGGCTCGAGGTGTTCGTTGGCCGGATGCAATACGACCTCGCCCGGCCTCTGTTCGAGGCGCTTCAGCGTCGCCTCGTCGCCATCGACCAGCGCGACGACGATCTCGCCATTGCGCGCCTGATCGCGGTGTTCGATGACCACCCAGTCGCCGTCGAGGATGCCCTCGTCGATCATCGAATCACCGCGCACCTCGAGCACGTAGCAGCGCTCGGCGGTGCGCAGCTGCGCCGGTACGTCGATCGTCTCCGGGTTGCTGATCGCCTCGATCGGCTGGCCGGCGGCGATGTAGCCGTACAGCGGCAGGCCGGCGGCGTCGGCGACACCGGCCGCGTCGTCGTCGGCGAGGCGGATGCCGCGGCGCAGGTTGTTCATCGGTTCGACCAGGCCGGCCTCGATCAGCGCCTGGATCTGCTTGTGCAACGAGCCGCGCGAACTCAGACCGAGCGCCTCGCACAGCTCGTCGAGCGTCGGCGGGTGCGGGAAGTCGTCGAGGTGTTCGCGCAGGTAGTCGTAGATCTGCTGCTGGCGACGGGTCAGCGACGGCGGGACCATGCGGTTCTCCCTGGGTTGTCGAAATGTTTTCGATGTGTTCTATACTGCGGACGATTATAGAACATCGGGAGAACTTTGCCATGTCGGCCCTGCCACGCGCGGCCCCGGCCGCACCACCGGACCCGGTCGAGCGGCTCGCCGCGCGCCTGCAGACCCGTTACCGCGACCGCATCTGTGCCGAACTGGTGCTGCCGGCGCGCGCCGCGCAGACGCAGCCGTTGCCGGAAGAACTGCTGCCGGGGTTGCGCACGGCGCTGGCCGGGCGTGGCATCACGCGCCTCTACAGCCACCAGGCCGAGGCCTGGCAGGCGACGCGACGCGGCGAGCACATGGTCGTCGTCACGCCGACCGCGTCGGGCAAGACGCTGTGCTACAACCTGCCGGTGCTGCAGGCGGTGTGCGGCGGCGAGGGCAAGGCGCTGTACCTGTTCCCGACCAAGGCGCTGGCCCAGGACCAGGTCGCCGAACTGCTCGAACTCAACCGAGCCGGCGATCTCGGCGTGCGTGCCTACACGTTCGATGGCGATACGCCCGGTGATGCGCGCAAGGCGGTGCGCACGCGTGGCGACATCGTCGTCAGCAACCCGGACATGCTGCACCAGGCGATCCTGCCGCATCACACCAAGTGGGCGCAGTTCTTCGAGAACCTGTGTTACGTCGTGCTCGACGAGATGCACACCTACCGCGGCGTGTTCGGCAGCCACGTCGCCAACCTGATCCGTCGCCTGCGGCGCATCCTCGCGTTCTACGGCGCGTCGCCACAGTTCGTGTTCTGCTCGGCGACCATTGCCAACCCGGTCGAACTGGCCGAGCGCCTGCTTGGCGAGCCGGTTACACCGATCACGCGCAGCGGTGCGCCGCAGGGCGAACGCCGACTGCTGCTGTGGAACCCGCCGGTGATCAACCCCGATCTCGGCATCCGCGCGTCGGCGCGCTCGCAGACCAACCGCATCGCACGCCTGGCGACGCGCATCGGCCTGAAGAGCATCGTGTTCGCACGCTCGCGGCTGATGGTCGAGGTGCTGACCAAGTACCTCAAGGACGTGTTCGACAAGGATCCGCGGCGGCCATCGCGCGTGTTCGCGTACCGTGGCGGCTACCTGCCGACGCAGCGGCGCGAGACCGAGAAGCGACTGCGCGACGGCAGCATCGACTGCGTGATCAGCACGTCGGCGCTCGAACTCGGCGTCGACATCGGCAGCCTCGATGTCTGCGTGCTCAACGGCTACCCGGGCAGTATCGCCGCGACCTGGCAGCGCCTCGGCCGGGCAGGGCGGCGCAACCGGACGTCGTTGGGCGTGCTGGTCGCCGGCAGCGAGCCGCTCGACCAGTACATCGTGCGCAACCCGGAGTTTTTCCTCGATGCGTCGCCCGAGCATGCGCGCATCGACCCGGACCAGCTGCTGGTGCTGCTCGACCACATCCGCTGCGCGGCGTTCGAACTGCCGTTTCGCGATGGCGATGCGTTCGGCTCGGTCGCCGATACCGGCGAATTTCTGGCCTATCTAAGCGACGAGGGCGTCGTGCATCGCGAAGGTGACAGCTGGCACTGGGTGACCGACAGCTATCCGGCCAACGCGGTGTCGCTGCGCTCGGTCGCCGAGGGCAACTTCGTCGTCGTCGACCAGGAGCGCGACGGCCGCCAGGTGATCGCCGAGGTCGACTTCAGCTCGGCACCGGAAACCCTGTACGAGGGCGCGATCTACATGATCCAGGCGTCGCCGTACCAGGTGGAACGCCTCGACTGGGAAGGCCGCAAGGCCTACGTGCGGCCGACCCGCGTCGACTACTACACCGACGCCGTCGTCTACACGCGACTCAAGATCCTCGACAACTTTGCCGAGCAGGCGTTGCCGCAGGCGCGGGTTGCGCACGGTGAAGTCCACCTGGTCAAGCGCTTCGCCGGCTACAAGAAGATCCGTTACTACACGCACGAGAACATCGGCTACGGCAACATCAACCTGCCGGACCAGGAGATGCACACGACGGCAGTGTGGTGGGAGATCCGCCCGGGCGTGCTCGAACAGGCGCTCGCATCGCGCCAGCAGGCGCTCGACGGTTTTCTCGGCGCCGCCTATGCGCTGCACCACGTCGCGGCGCTGCAGTGCATGAGCGAGACGCTGGACCTCGGGCGTGCCGTCGGCGACGGTGACGGTCGCTGGTTCGCGACGCTCGGTGCAGGCGGCCGTGGACAGATGCGTGACGTCTCCGGTGACGAGCTGGCGCCGGACCACGCCGGCGCATTCCGCCCGGCGGTGTTCCTGTACGACGCCTACCCGGGCGGCATCGGCCTGTCGGAACCGCTGTTCCGCGATCAACACACGATCGTCGGCGCCGCACAAGACCTGGTGACGCGCTGCGGTTGTCGCTACGGTTGCCCGGCCTGCGTCGGCCCGGTGCTGGCCAGTGACGAACAGCGCGGCTACTCGCCGCGTGCGCTGGCGCTGACGGTGCTCGGCCTGTTGCGCGACGGGCATGCCGACACGGTGGCCCGGGCGTGAGCCTCGCGCGCAGGCTGGACCGGCTGCGCGCCCAGGCGGCGCCGCCGACGGCTGCCGATGCCGCTGCGCGGCCGCGGCGAGCGGATGCCGATGGGCGAGCGCGCGACGTGGCCACGTTCGCGCAACTGCTCGACCGCGCGCCGGGCGCCCGCGTCACCAACGGTGTACTGGAGATAGAACGCCGGCATGTCCTGCCACGCGCCGCCGTCGCCCTGCACGCGCTGCCGCAGGTGCTCGACGCGGCGGATGCCGACTGGCTGTACCTCGACACCGAGACGACCGGCCTGTCAGGCGGTGTCGGCACCCTGGCCTTCATGGTCGGGTTGGCGCGCCGCGACGGTGAACGCGCTCTCGACGTGCGCCAGGTGGTCGCCGGCAGCTTCGCCGCCGAGCGCGCGATGCTGCAGGCGCTGGCCGCGTCGGTGACGCCGCACAGCGTCCTGGTCACCTTCAACGGCAAGGCCTTCGACGTGCCATTGCTGCAGGCGCGCTTGCGCCTGCATCGTATCGACTGCGACCTGGGCGGCCTGCGCCATCTCGACCTGATGTACCCGGTGCGACGCGCGTTCCGCCGCCTGTGGCCCGACTGCCGCCTGCAGACTGCGGAGCGCTGCCTGCTCGGACTGCGGCGTGTCGACGACCTGCCGGGCGCCGCGGCACCGGCGGCCTGGCGGGACTGGCTGCGCCGCGGCGCCACGGTACCGCTGCGCGGCGTATTGCGCCACAACGCCCAGGATGTCGTGTCGCTGGCGCGGCTGCACGCGCGCCTGGTCGCGGTGTATGCCGGTGGCGACCCGACGCCGGCCGACCATGCGGCGCTGGGCGTGGCATGGCAGGAAGCGGGACATGCGCGGCGCGCACGCGACGTCTGGCAACGCGCCGGCAGGCGGCTGAGTGCCGATGGGCGCCTGGCCCTCGCAGCGAGCTACCGGCGCGCCGGCGACTGGCCACGCGCGACGGCGTTGTGGGCCGGGCTGTTCGCCGAGGGTGATCGGCGCGCGGCACTGGAGTTGAGCAAGTACTACGAGCATCGCTGTCGCGATGTCGCGACGGCCATACGCTATGCGGGTTACTGTGCGGCCGACGAGCGCGATCGCCGGCTTGCCCGCCTGCAACTCAAGCAGCCGGGTGATCGGCAACTGATGCTATGGCCGGGCGGGCGCGGCGAACCCCACGTAGTAGCCGGCGCCATCTGATGCCGGCAGGCAGCTGGCGATGCGCCCGGCGCGGCGCGCCTCGAGCAGGCGCCGGCCGAGCGGCAGGAACAACGTCTCGCGTCCGTCGTCGGCGGCGGCGTCGAAACGGATCAGCCAGGTCTGTGCACGACCGCCGCTGTCGATCAGCCGTTCGACGCGCGCCATCGCGTCGGTCTGGGCGAGGCCGCGCAGGTCGAGCTCGGCGTCGGCGCGCCCGGCCTTGACGGCGAGTTTGTCGAGCGGGTTATCGTCGAAGTAGGGCATCGGGCGCCGCGTTGCTGCCACGGTTGCCGGGCAGCTTAACGCATCTGCGCGGGGGCGACGACGCCGGCAACCGGCAGTGCGCCGTCAGTCGGTCTCGTCGAGGATCACGAACGACAGGAAAGTCGTGCCCAGGGCAAGCGCGACGATTGCCGCGGGTGCAGCCAGCACGATCATCGCCAGTCCGCTGAAGATCCACACGACCTTGACGATCTCGCGTTTGCGCCGGTAGCGGTTGGTGAAGCGGCGGCGATGCGGGTGGCTACTGTCGGGCGAGCGATCGCTGACCCAGGCGGGCATCAGGTTGTCATACAGCCACTCGATCAGCATGCAAACCGGTCTCCGTGCGCCGCCAGCGGCAGCATTGCTTTTCCTTACTGTAGACGAAATCCGCGGCGCTATCGCCGACCGGTCCGCCGCGGCCGCCGCCGTTCGCGGCAGGGCATTGTGGTAAAAAGCCGGCTGGGCGTCGGCGCTGCGGCGAGGCGCGGTGCAGTACAGCGGGAGAGAAGTCGATGCAGGAATACGATGTCGTCGTGATCGGGAGTGGGCCCGGCGGCGAGGGCGCGGCGATGAAGCTGTCGAAGATGGGCAAGCAGGTCGCGGTCGTCGAGATGTTGGACCAGGTCGGCGGCAACTGTACGCACAAGGGCACGATCCCGAGCAAGGCGTTGCGTCATGCGATCCAGCTGCTCGCCGACTACCGCCATCACCCGTTGTTCGAACACACCGTGGCGATCGCGGACGTATCCTGGCCGCAGTTGCTGAAGACATCCGAAGAGGTGATATCGCGCCAGGTCAGCATGCGTCACCGCTT
This sequence comes from Gammaproteobacteria bacterium, assembly GCA_030065815.1. Taxonomy (GTDB): domain Bacteria; phylum Pseudomonadota; class Gammaproteobacteria; order Chromatiales; family Chromatiaceae; genus Thiosocius. The sequence continues at coordinate 19,591 of JASJCU010000031.1, forward strand.
CTACACGCGCAATCGCGTGGATGTGATCCACGGCCGCGCGCGCTTCGTCGATGCCAGCACCATCGAGGTCGAGAGGCCGGCCGGCACGGCGGTGCGGGTGCGGACGCGGCACGTCGTGATCGCCACCGGTTCGCGGCCGTATCGACCGCCGCAGCTCGACTTCGACGACCCGCGAATCCTCGACAGTGACAGCGTGCTGCAGATGGCACATACGCCGCGTCGGGTCACGATCTACGGCGCCGGCGTGATCGGCTGCGAGTACGCATCGATCTTCGCCAACCTCGATGTCAAGGTGAACCTGATCAACACGCGCGACCGCCTGCTGTCGTATCTCGACGACGAGATCACCGACGCGCTCAGCTATCACTTGCGCGACCAGGGGGTCGTGATCGTGCACAACGAGGCGATGGCGAATGTCACCAGCGGCGACGACGGCGTCGTGCTGACCTGTCGCTCGGGCAAGGAGGTGCGCTCCGATGTACTGCTGTGGGCCAACGGTCGTACCGGCAACACCGACGACATGGGCCTCGACGACATCGGCATGGCGATCAACCAGCGCGGCCAGATCGAGGTCGACGACGGGTTCCGGACCTCGGTGGAGAACATCTACGCGGTCGGCGACGTCATCGGCCCGCCGGCACTGGCCAGCGCCAGCTACGACCAGGGCCGATTCGCCGGCCAGCTGGTGGTTGCCGGCCGCGCCGACTGGAATCTGCTCGGCGACATTCCGACCGGCATCTATACCAGCCCGGAGATCAGCTCGGTCGGCCGTACCGAGCGCGAGTTGACGGAACAGAACGTGCCCTACGAGGTCGGTCGCGCCGATTTCAAGAACCTGGCGCGCGCGCAGATCGCCGGCCGCAACGTCGGTATGCTGAAGCTGTTGTTCCATCGCGAGACGCTGGAGCTGCTGGGAATCCACTGCTTCGGCGAGCAGGCCTCGGAGATCGTGCACATCGGCCAGGCAATCATGTCGCAGGAAGGCGCGGCTAACTCGATCAACTACTTCATCAACACCACGTTCAACTACCCGACGATGGCCGAGGCCTACCGCGTCGCCGCGCTGCACGGCCTCAACCGCACGCGCTGAAGGGCGACTCAATCGAGCTGGAACAAGCGGCCGAAATTGGCGACGTCGAGGATCTCTCGGATTGCCGTGTTCGCGCCGTGCAGCGTTATCGTCGCGCTGTCGCCGCCGAGGTGTTCGCGCAACCGCAGCAGCATGCCGAGGCCGGCGCTGTCGATGTAATCGGCCCGGCTCAGATCGACGACGACGCGTCGTCCTCCGGGCAGCGACTGGTAGGCCTGGCGAAACGGCTTGTGGAGATCGAAGACAAATGAACCGTGGACGACGATGTAACTGGTGCCGTCCTCGTCTTTGGTGTCGATGCTGGACATCTGCGAATGGAGCCTGGGTGAAAGAACGCAACGGCGCGCAGGGCGGGGTGTGCGGAAGTTCCCGCTTCAGTCGCTCTTCTTCGCGCCGCGCGATCCGCCCATCATATCCTGCCAGAGCTTCATGTTCTGTTCGCCGAGCTTGACCCAGTAATCCATCGGCGTGCCTTCCAGCGCCTTGCCGACCTGCTGCTGCAAGGCTTTCTGCTGCTCGGTGAAGAAGCGCAGGCTGTTGTCGAGGTACTCGGCGAAACCGTTCTGTGCGGCCTCGCCGTAGTTGCGGATGAAGCGCGCGAGCACGTCCGCCGAGAACAGCGGCTCGCCGCCGGATTCCTGTTCCATGATGATCTGCAGCAGGATATTGCGCGTGATGTCCTCGTTGCTCTGCCGATCGACGACCTTGAACGAGATCTCCTGCAGGACCATCTGCCGGACCTCGTCGAGCGTGATGTAACGGCTCTCGGTCGTGTCGTACAGGCGGCGGTTGGGATATTTCTTGATCAGTCGTTCAGCGGACATGGTGCAGTGCCCTTCTCGCGGTTAGCGGAATTGTCGCAAATTTTGCGGGGCGAATATACGGCTCGGTCGAGATCGGCACTGCCCGCGGCCACGATTGGCATTCCCCGTGCGCCGGCCCGATGGCGTTCACTGTTCGCGGTGAATGGGTCGCCGGTCACCGACCCTGCCGCGGCACCGCGGCCAACGGCCGCGCGCGTGGCGCTGTCGAGCGCTTGTCCGGGTCTGCGCGCCGCCAGCGGCGCGACGTTGCTGGTCGCGCATCGACTGTCGTTCGGCAACGGCGCTGCCGGTCGCGGCATGGCGCGACGCAACGGCGTCGACACGGATGCGGCGGCTTGCGTCATCGTCGTGTGGCGCGCCCGCCAGCGGCGACGCGGTCGCCGCTACGCCGGAGAGGCCCGGCGGGCGGTGCGTCGACGCGCCGCCGGGCGATCCGATGGCGGCGGCTCAGTCGGCTAGCTCGACGGCCATTGCGACCCCCTGGCCGCCACCGATACACAGCGTCGCCAGGCCCTTCCTGGCGTTCTCCCGTTGCATGCCGTGCAGCAGCGTGACCAGCACGCGCGCGCCCGATGCGCCGATCGGGTGGCCGATCGAGATCGCGCCGCCGGAGATGTTGACCTTCGACGTGTCCCAGCCGAGTTCCTTGTTGACCGACATCGCCTGCGCGGCGAACGCCTCGTTGGACTCGACCAGATCCAGGTCATCGACCGACCAGCCGGCCTTGTCGAGGCATTTCTGGGTCGCCGGGATCGGGCCGGTGCCCATGATCGCCGGGTCGACGCCGGCGCTGGAGAACGACACGATGCGGGCCAGCGGCTTGATGCCCAGTTCGGCGGCCTTGTCCGCCGCCATGACGACGACCGCGGCGGCGCCGTCGTTGATCCCGGAGGCGTTGCCGGCCGTGACCGTGCCGTCCTTCTTGAACGCCGGACGCAGGCCGCCGAGTTTCTCGGCCGTCGTGCCGGCGCGCGGGAACTCGTCCTTGGCGAACACGATTGGGTCGCCCCTGCGCTGCGGGATCTCGACCGGGACGATCTCGGCGTCGAAGCTGCCGGCGTTCTGCGCCTTCTCGGTGCGGCTCTGTGACTCGGCCGCGAACAGGTCCTGGTCGGCGCGGCTGAAGCTGTACTTGTCGGCAATGTTCTCGGCAGTGATACCCATGTGACAGTCGTTGAACGCGCACCACAGGCCGTCCTTGATCATCGTGTCGGTCATCTGCCAGTCGCCCATCATCTTGCCGTTGCGCGACGCCGGCAGCACGTGCGGCGATGCGCTCATGTTCTCCTGGCCGCCGGCGATGACGATCTCGGCATCGCCGCAGCTGATCGCCTGCCAAGCCAGGTGCACGGCCTTGAGGCCGCTGCCGCAGACCTTGTTGATGGTCATGGCCGGGGTCTCCTGCGTCAGACCGGCCTCGATGACCGTCTGGCGGGCCGGGTTCTGCCCGACGCCGGCGGTCAGCACCTGGCCGAGGATGACCTCGTCGATCTGGTCGTTGTTGAGGCCGCTGCGCTCGAGCAGGCTCTTGACCACGGTCGCACCCAGCGAGTGCGCCGGGACGCCCGCCAAGCTGCCACCGAAAGTCCCGACTGCGGTGCGCGCCGCGGCGACGATAACGACATCTTTGCTCATGAAAATCCTCCGGGATCTAATGGTTGTTCTGCCCAGCTGCGGCAGGCGAAGTGAAAGATTCTAGACTGTGTGGGGACCGCGGGCATTTCTGCACTGCATGCCTGTCCGCGGCAATTATGTTGCACTGCACAACAATGCATGGTAGCGTGCTTTGGTGCAACGCACAAATCCGGTGATCGCGCCGGCCAGTTTGACCAAAAACGAGTATCCGCCAAGAACCACCTGGACCACTGAATTATGAGTACAAATGCCAACAGCTGGAACGAAACACTGATGAACGACTGGATGGCGACCCAGCAGAAGTACTGGGACACCTGGAGCGAGTTTGCCCGCAAGGCCGGCGGCGGCAGCAACGGCCAGTCCGCGCCGAATCCGTTTGCCGCGTTCACCGGCTTCCAGTCCAACCCGTTCGCCAGCGGCGCGTTCGCGCAGAACCCCTTTGCGCAGAACCCGTTCGCACAGAATCCGTTCACCCAAAACCCCTTCGCCTCCGGCATGTTCACGCAGAACCCGTTTGCCCAGGCATTCACGCAGAACCCGTTCGCCAGCAACCCGTTCGCGCAGTTGAACACGGCCAGCAACCCGTTCGCCGGCCTGCTCGACCAGTGGTGGTCGACCGTCAGCCCGAAGTTCGACGGCGACGTCGGGTCGATCGCACAGCGCTTCTACGACATGGGCAAGTCCTTCATGTCGATGTCCGAGGGCCTGTTCGGCGCCGCCGGCCAGGAGCAGCCCGATGCGGCGATGGAGATGTGGATGTCGTCGATGCAGGCGGCGCTGCAGCAGTGGATCACGCAGATCCAGAACAACATGGACATGATCACCCCCGATCTGCCGGGCATCAGCGGCACGACGCTGAGCACCTGGGCGCAGTTCGCCGACTCGGTCGCGCCGTGGTTGAACATGTCGCAGAGCTATCTCAAGGACATCGCCGAAGGGCATCTGCCGGGCGGCATCGAGATGCCCGGTGTGGGCGCCGCGCAAGAGCAGTTCTGCCGCGCCCTGTCGGTGCCGGGACTCGGCTACACGCGCGAGCAGCAGGAGCGCTTCCAGGAGCTGGCGCGCCACCTGCTCGATTACCACGACGCACTCCGCGCCTACAAACTGGCATTCGCGAAGACCGCGCTGGCGTCGTTGAACGCGGTCCAGGCGCACCTGCGCGAGCTGCACGAGAAGGGCGAGAAGATCGAGTCGATGCGTGCCCTGTACGACATGTGGGTCGACGCCAGCGAGACGGCATATGCCGATTTCGCCATGAGCGACGAGTACCAGGTGGTTTACGGTGACCTGGTCAATGCGCTGATGTCGGTCCGCCAGGATATGAACCAGCTCGCCGAGCAGCAGTACCGGCTGATGAATATCCCGACGCGCTCGGAGATCGACACCATGCAGCACCGCCAGCAGGAGAACCGCCGCGAGAATCGCCAGCTACGCCACGAGGTTGCGGAGCTGCGTGCCCTGGTCGAGAAGATGTCGAAACCGCAAACCGCCACTGCAGCGGCGAACAAGCCCGCGGCCACGTCGCGCAAGCCGGCGCAGGACAAGCTGCCGATCGACGACGTCGAGGAGGATCTCACGCAGATCAAGGGCATCGGTCCGAAGATGGCGGAGAAGCTGTACGAGCAGGGCATCAAGAACTTCAAGCAGCTGGCAGACATGAACGCCAAGTTCGCCGAGCAACTCGACGAGGTGCTCAGGGCGCAGGGCCGCATACTGCGTGAAGACTGGATCGGTCAGGCGAAGAAACTGCGCGGTTAAACCAGAGGAGATTGAACAGAATGATTCCGTTTCAGATGCGTCCCGACGAAATACTCGGTGAGGCTCGCGAGTTCAACGAAAAACTCGCCAAGGGCGTTGGCAACCTGATGGACGTTGGTGACATCCCGTCCGGGGTGACGCCGAAAGAACCCGTCTACAAGGAAGACAAGATGGTGCTGTATCGCTACAAGGGCGAGCAGAAGCCGAAGAACAAGACACCGCTGCTGATCGTCTACGCCCTGGTCAACCGGCCGTACATGACCGACCTGCAGGAGAACCGTTCGACGATCAAGGGGCTGCTCGAAGCCGGCCAGGACGTCTACCTGATCGACTGGGGTTACCCGGATGCGGCCGACCGCTACCTGACGATGGACGATTACATCAACGGCTACCTGGATCGCTGCGTCGATGTGATCAGTGCCCACCACGGGCTCGACAAGATCAATCTGCTCGGCATCTGCCAGGGCGGCGCGTTCAGCCTGTGTTACACGGCGATGCATCCGGAGAAGGTACGCAACCTCGTGACCATGGTAACGCCGGTGGACTTCAAGACGCCGGACAATATGCTCAGCCGCTGGATCCAGAACATCGATGTCGACCTGCTGGTCGACACCCAGGGCAACATCCCGGGCGAGATGCTGAACTGGACCTTCCTGAACCTGAAGCCGTACCAGCTGATGGCACAGAAATACCTCGGCGTCGTCGACATGATGGACAACCCCAAGGCGCTGAAGAACTTCATGCGCATGGAAAAGTGGATCTTCGACAGTCCGGACCAGGCCGGCGAGACCTTCCGCCAGTTCGCGAAGGACTTCTTCCAGCAGAACAAGCTGATGAAGGGTGAGGTACAGATCGGCGAGTACACGGTGAACCTGCGCAACATCAAGTGCCCGGTCTACAACGTCTACGCCGACCAGGACCACCTGGTGCCGCCGGACGCGTCGCGCGCGCTGGAAGACTGCATCGGCAGCAAGGACTACAGCGAGCTGTCGTTCCCGGGTGGCCATATTGGCATCTACGTCAGCGGCAAGGCGCAAAAGACCATACCGCCGGCGATCGGCGAGTGGCTCGACGCGCGTTAGCAGCGGTTCGCATTTCGTCACAGCAACGGCCCGCGGAGGCGCTTCGCGGGCCGTTTGCATTTTCGGCACTAAGCTGCGGTTTCATAACACTAAAATCTGGCGAACGCGGGGCAGGATTGGGCGGCTTAATGATGACGACGATAGATTCCCTATGGGAATTTCCACGCCGCCACTCTTACGCTTACCGCATAGCAACACGCCATCTTAGGGAAGGGTAGTCATGAGCGAGCGCGTCACCGTCAGCGGGCTGCAGGTCAGCCAGCCGCTTTACCAGTTCATCGAGCAACGGGCCATCCCCGGGACCGGCGTCGATCCCGCGGCATTCTGGCAGGGCTTCGCCGATCTGCTGGCCGAACTCGGGCCGCTGAATCGCGCGCTGCTCGACGAGCGCGATCGCATCCAGGCGCAGATGGACGACTGGTGCCACGCGCAGCGCGGCAAGCCGCTCGACATGGCGGCGTACAAGGCGTTCCTCAGCGAGATCGGTTATCTGGTGCCGGAAGGCGAGCCGTTCAGCATCGGCACCGCCAACGTCGACGACGAGATCGCCGATATCGCCGGGCCGCAGCTGGTCGTCCCGGTCAACAATGCGCGCTACGCGCTGAACGCCGCCAACGCCCGCTGGGGCAGCCTGTACGACGCGTTCTACGGCACCGACGCGATCGCCGATGACCCCGGCCTGGAAAAGGGGATGACTTTCAACCCCAAGCGCGGCGCCGCCGTCGTCGCGCGGGTGTGCGAGTTCCTCGACGATGCGGTACCGCTGACCGATGGCTCGCATGCCGACGTCACCGAGTACGCACTCGCCCATTTCAACGACCACGTCGGCCTGGCTGCAACGCTGCGCAGCGGCCAGAAGACCGGCCTCGTCGACCCGGCGGAGTTCGTCGGCTATCGCGAGCTCGACGGCGTGCTGCAGAGCGTGCTGCTGTGCAACAACGGCCTGCATATCGATGTGCTGATCGATCGCGACAACCCGGTCGCCGAGCTGCACCCGGCCGGTATCAAGGACGTGCAGATCGAG